>DATANP010000571.1:0-20307 GCA_036266195.1 Thermoanaerobaculia bacterium
TACGGAGCACGGACTCGGGCGGCCTGTTCTTTGAGAAGGTCTTCACGATCACAGTGACCAACGTCAACGAGCAGCCAACCGACATCGCGCTGAGCAACGCGACCGTGCCCGAGAACCAGGCTTCCGGGACGGCCGTGGGCAACTTCAGCACGACCGATCCGGACACCGGCGATACGTTCAACTACACGCTGGTCGCGGGGGTGGGTAGCACGGACAACTTGTCATTCGCGATTGTTGGTAACCAGCTCCGGACGGCGGCGGTGTTCGATTTCGAGACAAAGTCGAGCTACAGCATCCGAGTGAGGAGCACCGACTCGGGCGGTCTGTTCTTCGAGAAGGTCTTCACGATCACAGTCACCAACGTCAACGAAGCGCCGACGGACATCGCCCTGAGCCCGTCCTCGGTGAACGAGAACCAGCCGTCCGGGACGGCGGTGGGCAACTTCAGCACGACCGACCCTGATGTCGGCGACACCTTCACCTACACGCTGGTCGCGGGTGTGGGGAGCACGGACAACGCGTCGTTCGCGATCTTGGGCAATCAGCTCCGGACTGCGGCGGTCTTCAACTACGAGGCGAAGAACAGCTACAGCATCCGGGTGAGGAGCACGGATTCCGGCGGCCTCTTCACCGAAAAAGTGTTCACGATCAGCATTCTCGACGTGCCGGGGCCGCCGGTTCCTGACAACGACGCCTTCGACTTCATTGGCAACACCGAGCTGAGGGTGGACCTCGCCGCAGTCGGGACGCCTCACGCCCTGGAGACGACGCCGAGCACGTTCGGCGTGCTCGACGGCGACACCGATCCGGAGGGTGATGCGATCACCGTCGCTGGGATCGTGGGCTGCGCCGACGTTACGGCTCCCTACACCTGTGCGACGACCAACGGCGCCACGGTTGTCATGGAGTCCAATGGCCGCTTCTCGTACTTGGCGAAGGCGGGTGACACGGCGGCCACGGACAGCTTCCAGTATGTGGCTCGCGATACGGGCGGCCTTACGGCCAACGGTTCGGTGACTCTCACTCGCTTTGAGCGGGTGTGGTACGTCGACCCGACCGCGGCCAGCGGCGGCGACGGCACGTCCGCGTCGCCGCTCAACGTGCTTACCTCCCTGAATGGCGCGGGTGGCGCGGGAGACTCGGACCTGGCCGGCGACTACATCTTCGTCCACGCCGGCACGCTGGCCGGCACGATCGAGCTCGAGAGCAACCAGCACCTGATTGGCAGGGGCACGGCCCTGTCGATTCCCGTCAACCTCAATGGCAACGGCTCGCCGACCAACCTGGTCTCGGCGGGAACCAAGCCTCAGCTCACGAACGCCAGCGGCGACACCGTCCGGGTGACGCAAGCGGTCCCGGTCGAGATCAAGGGCCTGAGCCTCGCGAGCACCACGGGGAACGCGATCGATCTCACTTCCACGGGGGCGCTCAGCGGATCGCCGACGCTGACCATCGACAACAACGACATCCGCGGGGCTGGTGCCGAGGGTATCGACATCAACCTGAACGCCAGCACGACGGGTACGCTGGCGCTCAACCTCACCAACACCACCTGGGATGTCGCGGGCACCCACACCGGCAACGCCGTCGATATCAGCCGCGTTGCCGGAACGCTGAACCTCAACTTCAGCGGCAACACCAACATCCTCTCGACCGCCGCCAGCGCGGTAGTGATCACGTCGAATGCCCTGGGCACTCTCAACCTCATCGGCTTCTCGGGGAACAGCGTCCACGGCAACACGGCGTCCGCGGGCGTCTCGATGTCGCAGGTGACGATTGACTCCAACCTGGGCTCGGCCGGGTTCCAGCAGGTCGATGGTGACATCCTGGTGATCGGCTCCTCGGTCAATCCGGTGGGAGGAGCGGGCCTGTCCCTCGGGACCGTTCAAGGCAACCTCTTTTTCGACGACCTCGACGTCTATGGCGCCTCGGGCCTGACGCTCAGCGGTTCGGGTGGCATGACGTTCGCGGTGGCTCCGGCCTTCCCGGCTGGAAGCGGCACGAGCGTCGTCCAGGCCACCAACGGTGCCGCGGTCGACGTGACCAGCGCCACCATCGACCTGCGACTTGACGACATGGACAGCACTGTTACCAGCGGCACTGGCGCGAGTGTCTCGCTGAGCAGTGTCGGAGGCACGTTCACCACCGATTCCGATGCCTCGATCAACAAGACGGGCGGCAGCGGCACGGCGTTCTCGGTGGCCAACAGCGTCAGCGGGACGACAGTGACCTACGCCGGAAGCATGAACGTCACCTCGGGCGCGGGCGTGGCGCTCAGCACCAACACCGGCTCGACGATCAGCTTTAGCGGTCTCCTGACGCTTTCAACCGGCGGCAACACTGCATTCAGTGCCACCGGCGGCGGCACCGTGACCGCAACCAACACGACGAGCACGCTGGTCACCTCGACGGGCACGGCCCTCAATGTGTCGAGCACGACGATCGGTGCTGGAGGGCTGAAGTTCCAGAGCATCTCGGCCGGGACCCCGGGCAGTGGACCGGCCAACGGCATCGTGCTGAACAATACGGGTGCGAGTGGCGGGCTTACGGTGAGCGGTACAGGCTCGGCGGGCACGGGCGGCACGATCCGGAGAGCGGGGACAGGCATCAGCTTGACGAGCACTCGGGATGTTTCTCTGAGCTACATGCAACTCAACGACTTCACGGACTTTGCTATCCGAGGTTCGTCGGTTGTCAATTTCACGCTGGCGAATACGACGATCAACGGTACGAGCGGCGACAATACGGCGGCCGATGAAGGCTGTGTGCGGTTCACGGAACTGACGGGTACGGCGTCCATCTCAAACAGCAACTTCAGTGGGTCGGTTGAGGACACGTTCTCGGTGGTCAACACCACGGGCACGCTGAATCGGATCACGTTCTCGAACGCGACCTTCGGCCTCAACAACACGACGACCGGCGACAACGGCCTGAGGCTCGCGGGCTCCGGCAACGCGGTGCTGAATGCGACTGTTCAAAACAGCTTCTTCACCGGTGCGCGCGGAGACCATTTCGACGCCACCCTGGCTGCGGGCAGCACTGGGTCAATGGATGTGGTCTTCTCGAGCAACACGGTCTCGGACAACCATCCAGCCATCGTGGCCGGCGGCGGTGGAGTACTCATCGGCGGCGTAGCCGGAACGGTGACGTACAACGTCTCCGGCGGCACGTTCCGCGATTCCACGGGAGACGCGCTGGTCATCTCCTGCGGCGGTTCCGGATCGGTCTGCACCGGGCGCGTCGAGAATGTCCAGATTGGCGTCGCGGCAACCGCGAACTCCGGCTCGACGGGTGGGTCGGGAATCGCCCTGGTGAGTGCGGCCGGCGGCTCGTTCACTTCTTTGATCAACGGCAACACTATCCGGCAGTACAACAACCATGGCATCCGCATGCAGGCTGGCGACCTCATGGGAAACAGCCTGACCTACAACGTGACCGTAACCGGCAACACGATCGGGAATCCGGGGAACATCAACACGAACTTCAACGGGATTCATCTGAACAATGGAACCGTCGGGACCGACAGCTTCACGACCTGTGCCGACATTCGGAACAACTCGATTTCCGGGGCGGGTCAGGGCGCGGTGGCTCCGAACAATGCTGACTACCGGCTGCGGCAGAGGCAGTCGACCACGGTGAGGCTGCCCGGTTACGCGGGGGCGAACAACAACGATGCGGCTGTGGTAACGTTTGTCTCCGGCAACCAGACCACAGTGAGCACCGGTGCAGCCTCGAACACGGTTGGTTCGGGCGGCGGCGGATTCGTGGGCGGCGCCTCGTGTCCGACCCCTCCGTAGTGGCAGTACCCGTGTCGGTGTGAGATTGGTGGAAGCCAGATAGGAGGAGATGATGGCGGAACCGTTTCTGTCGGAAGTAAGGATCATGTCGTTCGTCTTTGCCCCGAAGGGGTGGGCGTTGTGCAACGGGCAACTGCTGCCTATCAACCAGAACCAGGGCCTGTTCTCCCTCCTGGGAACGACCTTCGGGGGGGATGGCAGGGTGAACTTTGCTCTTCCGGACCTCCGTGGCCGAGTCCCGATCCACGTGGGGGGGGCGCATACCTTGGGTGAGCGGGGAGGCGAGCAGGCACATACGCTGTCGATCGCCGAGATCCCGACGCACACCCATGTGATGAACGGGACTTCGGCGAACGCGGACTCGAACGATCCGACCTCGCGCTTTCTGGCATCGTCGAACAACATCTATGGGACGGCCACGGCTCTGACCTCGCTCAGCCCTACCAGCGTGACGAACGTGGGTGGAAGCCAGGCGCACCTGAACATGCAGCCGTTTCTCACCCTGTCGTTCTGCATCGCCCTTCAGGGCATTTTCCCGAGCCCGACCTAGAGGAGAGTCACCATGGCGCAACCTTACGTTGGTGAGATCCGCATGTTCGCCGGGAACTTCGCCCCGGCCGGCTGGATGTTCTGCGAGGGGCAACTCCTGCCAATTTCAGAAAACGAGACACTGTTCCAACTGATCGGAACAACCTACGGGGGCGACGGACAATCCACGTTCGCCCTTCCTGATCTCCGCGGGCGCCTTCCGCTTCATCAGGGCAATGGGTTCATCCTTGCCGAGACGGGAGGCGTCGAAGAGATCACTCTGACCGTCAGTCAGATCCCGGCCCACAGCCACCCCTTGCTCGCCACCACCAGCCTTGGTGGCGCGAGCGGTGTGGCAAACAATGTTGTGGCTCGGTCCCCCAGTGCCTCTATCTACATCGAGGATGTCGCAGGCGTGAACATGAGCACACAGGCCATAGGGTCGGTCGGTGGAAGTCAGCCTCATACCAACTTCCAGCCGTATCTTTGCGTCAACTTCATCATTTCACTTTTCGGGATCTTCCCGTCCCCGACCTAGGAGGGAGCCATGGACCCGTTTGTCGCCGAAATCCGGATTTTCCCGTTCAACTTCGCTCCCAGGGGCTGGGCTTGGTGCGATGGTCAACTCCTGCCGCTCTCCCAGAATACGGCTCTCTTCTCTCTACTAGGTACTACCTACGGAGGGAATGGAAAGTCGAACTTCGCATTGCCGGACTTGCAGGGACGAGCTCCCATGCACCCGGGTCAGGGGCCGGGATTGTCTCTGCACGACCTCGGTGAGACTGGAGGATCGGAGACGGTCAGCCTGCTTGAATCCGAGATCCCATCCCATTCGCACGCACTGAGGGGGTCCATCGACGATGCGGACCTCACGATCCCGGCGGCGACGCGGTCTCTGGCCAAATCGGCCGGTCAGAACATCTACTCCTCGACCGCCACTCTTTCAAGCATGGCTCCCGAGTCCCTCGCCCCTGCCGGCGGCGACCAGCCGCACAACAACCTGCAGCCGTATCTGACCTTCTACTTCTGTATCGCTCTCCAGGGTGTCTTCCCGCCCCGGACCTAGCGAGAGGGGTCTCGAGTGGCAGGGGGGACACCCCCTGCCTTTTAATTTGAAGTTTCTAAATATGCAAGGAGGGTTCCCGAATGCACGGCTTCAGCGGGGGGCAGGCAGGTCTGGGACGTAGGGAGTTCCTGGCTTTGGGCTCGGCTGGGCTTCTTTCTCTTTGCTTTGGCGGGGCCGCGGAGGCTCAGGCCATTGCCGCGGAGACGGCCACCCAACTCATGCCCGTCGGGTATCTCGAGGGCAGCGGAGAGGCGCCCCGGCTCCGCAAACTGCCGCTTCGCATCCGGCAGCCTCGTGCCGCGGTCCAGGTTGGCGATGCCACGGAGTACAGGATCGTCCCCGCCGCCAGTCTGCCCATGGGCGATACCCAACTCATCGGCCGGCCGCTGCGGTTGACGGTCCATGGCCTCTATCCTCCGGGTGGGCTAGTGCCGAAGAAGTGGAATCAACTGCCTTTCGCGATCGATCTCGACGTGCTCTTCCCCTCCCCGGATCCGGCGTTCCCGGAGCCGCTCCGCTTTTTCGCCTGGAGCTTCCGCCGCTATCCGGCCTGGAGCCCGAGTCCGCCGGTCAGCTTCGTCTTTCCGCTCGACTGGGATGCCCTGCCCGAACTTTCGATGCGCGTCGTTCCCGCGGACGGCGGTCTGGTGAGGACCTTCCGGACCCGCTTCACGTTCGACCAGGAGTCCGGCCGTCCCCGGCTGCTGCGCGGGACCTACGCGTTCGGAACCTCGCCGAATGCCTGGCGGTCCGCCGTGGCTCTTCAGGATCTCGGACCCGGAACTCCGGCGAGCTTGGTGTCGGTCCTGGTCTCCGTCGAATCGGAGGCCGAGGCGCCTTGACGAACGTCTCCCTCCGCCCGATCCAGGAGGAAGACATGGAAGTCCTCTTCCGCGTCTATGCCTCCACCCGGGCGGAAGAGATGGCCATGGTCGTCGACTGGACCGACGAGCAGAAGGAGGCCTTCCTGCGCATGCAGTTCCAGGCGCAGCACGCCTGGTACCAGGAGCACTACATCGGCGCGCAGTTCGACCTGCTGCTGGTGGACGGTGTCCCGGCCGGGCGGCTCTATGTCCACCGCCGAGGGACTGAGATCCGTCTCGTGGACATCTCCCTCCTGCCCGAATTCCGAGGCTCCGGCATCGGCACGAAGCTGCTGCACGAGCTGATGGCCGAGGCCGAAGCCGCGGGCAAGCCGCTGACCATCCACGTCGAGAAGTACAACCCCGCCATGCGCCTTTATCTGAGGCTTGGGTTCAAGTCGATCGACGATCGCGGCCCCTACGATCTGATGGAGTGGCGCGCTTCCTGAGCCAGGGCCTTTTCTTCCTCTCCCCGCAAGCGGGGAGAGGGCCGGGGAGAGGGGAACGGGATCAAACAAACGAGATCAGTTGAACACAGCCTCGTAGCACATCCCCTTCTCGTCGGGGCCGATGGTGACCAGAAAGATGTCCATCGGACCCATCTTCTCGTGCTCCATCTGGTAGATGCCCTGCGGCAGCGCGGCACCGCGAGGACCGCGGAAGTGGATGGAGAAGGGCTGCTGGCGCGGGCCTCCATGCGGCTCATGGAGGAGGACTTCGAAGAGCTCCGCGTCGAGGGACTTGCCGCCTCCGAGCTGAATGCGGAACGTCGAGTTGAGTTGCTCCGAGAACGATGACGGGGTCAGATCCTGCAGCATGCCCTGAGCCTCCAGAAGGAAAGCCCTACTCTATAGGATTCTTGGGGCACGGAACTTGCTCCCGTGGCCGTTGGGCCATGAGCACCGTCGATACCCCTCCGTCTGTCGCGCTGGTGGACTCCCATGTCCATTTCCATGCGTGTTACGACCTGCCGACCTTCCTGGATGGTGCGTTGTGCAACTTCCGGAAGGCTGGGGCGGGGATCGGATATCTGCTGCTCACCGAGTCGGCAGGGGCCCACTGGTTCCGGCGTTGGCGGGACGGTCTGAAGACCAAAGCCTGGGGGTTCGAGCCGACCATGGAGGAGGAGTCTCTGCGTGCTGTGAACGGGGCCGGGGAGAAACTCGTCCTGGTCGCGGGCCGCCAGATCGTGACCCGTGAGCGGCTGGAGGTACTGGCCCTGGGCAAGGACCTTGAGCTGCCGGATGGGCTGCCGATCCGCGAGGTTCTGGAGCAGGTCCGCGAGAGCGGAGCGCTGCCGGTGCTGCCCTGGGGCTTCGGCAAGTGGTGGGGACGGCGCGGCGCTGTGGTGGCTGAAACGCTCGAGCGGGACGGCGAGCTGTTCCTCGGCGACAATGGTGGCCGGCTCGGGCCGGAGCCGGCGCTCTTTCGGCGGGCTCGCAAGCTCGGCATCCGCGTGCTGCCCGGGTCCGATCCTCTGCCGTTCGCTCGCCATGCTGGGCTGGCCGGATCGTATGGATTCATCCTGCCGCACGCGGTGGATTGGGACCGGCCGGCTGAAATGCTGCTCCGGCGGATCCGGGAGTCCGGCCAGCCTCGCGCGTTTGGACGTCGGGCTGGCCTTCCACGATTCCTGCGCGACCAGGTGGGGATGCAGCTCCGAAGCGCCGAGGCGACTTCATGACCGATCTCCTGGTGATCGGCGGCGGCTTTTATGGGGCCATGCTGACGCTGGAGGCGGCCCGGCGCGGCCTTTCCACGGTGCTGCTGGAGAGGTCCGACTTCGGCGGGGCGACCTCGGCGAACAGTCTGCGGATCGTCCATGGCGGTCTCCGTTATCTCCAGTCTCTCGACCTGTCTCGCTTCCGGGAGTCGGTGGCCGAGCGCCGGTGGTTCCTGCGCCACTTTCCCGATCTCGTCCAGCCGCTTCCTTGTCTCATGCCGCTCTATAGATCTCCGCGCGGAGGCCGTCTGCGAAGACCGGCGGTGTTCCGCGCGGCCTTGGCGATCAACGACCGGCTTGCCCGCGAGAATCGGTTGCCGCCAGGCCGGGTTCTTGATGTTTCCGAGACGGTGGATCTCTTTTCGGGGGTGGATCGCAACGGCCTAGTCGGAGCCGCTCTGTGGCATGACGCGGTGTTGACCGATCCGAAGCTGGTCCTCCTCGAGACACTGCGCTGGGCCGGCCGGTGCGGCGCGCGCTCCTTGAACCGGATCGAGGCGGTCGAGCTTCGGACCGATGGCCGCATGGTGACCGGGCTCCGGGCGGTCGGCCTCGAAGCCGGCGAGTCATTCGAGTTTCGGGCTCGCTCCGTGGTCAACTGCGCGGGCCCGTGGTGTCGGACGATCGCGGCGCGGTTCGATCGCGACTTGCCCGAGCTTTTCCGGCCTCTGCTCGCGTTCAACCTGCTTCTCGACCGCGAGCCGCTTTCTCAGACCGCGCTGGCCGTGGCCGCTCCCGGCAAGGGCGCTCAGACCTGGTTCCTGCTCCCCATGGATGGAAAGGTCCTGGCCGGGACCTTCTACGTGCCGACGCATGGAGATTTCAGCCCTGAACTGGGTCCGGATGATGCGGCTGTCGCGGCGTTTCTCCATGAGATCAACGCTGCCGTTCCAGGGTGGGACTTGCGGCCGGAGCAGGTTCTCCAGGTCTGCCATGGATGGCTGCCGGCGAGTTCCGACGGCTTGCTTGTGCCCGCTTCGCGTCCGGTGATCCATGATCATGGTGCGGCGCGCGGGCCGGAAGGGCTGTTCAGCGTCTCGGGCGTCAAGCTCACCACGGCCCGGGCGGTGGCGGAGAAGACCCTGGCAAAGATTCTCGCGGCCCGGGGGGAGTCCCTGCCGGCGCTCTCGTTCGAGGACCGGCTGGAACTGGCTCGATGATTGCTCCCGATGTCGAGACCTCGTCCGACGACTATGCCGGTCGGTTTGCCGGAGAGGTCGGGCAGTGGTTCCTGAATGTCCAGAGCGCGGTCGTTCTCGACCTGCTCTCGCCCTGGCAGGGCGCCCGGGTGCTGGAGGTCGGCGGCGGCCACGCTCAACTCGCGCCTCCTTTGATCGAGCGGGGGTATCAGGTGACCGTGGCGGCCAGCGAGGAGTCGTGCCGCGCCCGGCTCGACCGCGCGCTGCCGGCCGGATCGTTCGGTTTCCGGACCTGCGACCTGCTGGCTCTGCCGTTTCCGGACCGCTCGTTCGACGTGGCGCTCTCGATCCGGCTGCTGACCCACCTCGATCGTTGGCGGGAGCAGGTGGCCGAGCTCTGCCGGGTGGCGGACAAAGCGGTGATCGTCGACTACCCGGACTCGCGGAGCTTCAATCGCCTCTACGACCTCCTGTTCGCCTGGAAGAGGGCGGTGGAGGGCAACACCCGCACCTATCGCATCTTCAAACCGGGCGAGATCGCGGCCGAGGCGGCCCGGCACGGTTTCGGCAAGGCGGTCGAACGGCGCCAGTTCTTCCTGCCCATGGTCGTACACCGGGCGATGAAGAGCGCGCGGCTCTCGCGCCTCGGCGAGGGCGCGAGCGCGGCCGTGGGGCTGACCCGCTGGCTGGGTTCCCCTGTAGTACTTCGCATACAGCGTCGCATGGAGAGAACGACGAGATGAAGATCCTGGTCACGGGCGGCACCGGCTTCACGGGCAAGGCCCTGGTCCGCCGCCTGATCGACATGGGCCACCAGGTGGTGGCGCTCGACTACAAGGAAGGTCTGAAGACGCGGGAGATCCGCGACTGGGGTGCGGAGGTCCTTCTCGGCAGCGTCACCGACATGGACGTGGTCCGCCGCGCGGTGAAGGGCGTCGAGGTGGTCCACCACGTGGCCGCCGCCTTCCGCGAGATGGACGTCCCGGAGAGCTACTACTACGACGTCAACGTCAACGGCACGAGGAATGTCTTCCAGGCGGCGCTCGACGAGGGAGTGCGCAAGGTCGTCTCCTGCAGCACGTGCGGCGTACACGGCAACGTCGACCATCCGCCGGCCGGCGAGGATGCTCCCATCCAGCCCGCCGACTACTACCAGCGCACCAAGTGGGAGGCCGAGCCGGTCGCGCTCGAGTTCTACAAGCGCGGCGTCAACACCACGATCCTCCGCCCGGCCGCCATCTATGGCCCGGGTGACCCGGAGCGCTTCTTCCTCATCTTCAAGCGGGTCGCCAAGGGGACCTTCCCCATGTTCGGCAACGGCAGGACCCTGTACCACCCGCTCTACATCGACAACCTCGTCGACGCCTTCGTCCTCGCCATGGAGGACGGCAAGGGCGACGGCGAGGCCTACCTCATCGCCGACGAGCAGTACCTGGAGATCGAGGACCTCGTGCGCCGCGTCGGCCGCGCGCTCGGCGTGGACGTCAAGGTCCCGCACCTTCCTATCTGGCCCGTGGTCGCCGTCGGTCACGTGGTTGAGAAGGCCTGCAAGCCGTTCGGCATCGTCCCTCCCATCTTTCCTCGCCGGGTCGACTGGTACCGCCAGAACCGGGCGTTCCGCATCGATAAAGCCAAGAGAGACCTGGGCTATCAGCCCCGGGTCGGCATCGACGAAGGGCTGCGAAGGACTGCCGAGTGGTACCTGCAGGAAGGGTTGTTGTAAAAAGCTCCGGAATAGGCTCGACCTCAGCTTGTTGTGAGGCGGGAGGCAAGAAAAATCGTCAATCTTCTATTGGTTGTAGATTTTTCCTTGCGCAAGCCCGCCTCGAATGCTAGCTTACGGCACGCCTTAGATGTAAGCGGGTGTGCTTGCTTCGGGGTTTTTCGTCAACCCGCGCGCCAGCGCTATCGTAGAGGATCACGACGCATGGCCAAGAGAGTTCTTTCGACGGCCTTCCTGGTGGGGGTTCTCGCCCTCGCGAGCGCGGCTCACGCCGCAGTCTCCTGCTACGGCACCGCCGAGGTTGCTCTGACCTCCGCCGCTTCCTACAACGCGAGCTCCGGCTCTCCGAACCCCTTCGACCTCACCTTCACCGCCCTGGTTACAGCCCCTTCCGGAAGGAAGTACACGGTCCCCGGCTTCTTCGACGGCAACGGCGCCGGGTCCTCGATCGGCAACGTCTGGAAGCTCAGGATCTATACCGACGAGGTCGGCACCTGGCGCTGGACGACCACCAGCACGGTGGCGGGCCTCAACGCCCTCTCCGGCTCCATCGCGGTCTCCGGCACGCTGCCCGGGGTATTCGGCAACGGGCCGATCGTGGAGAACCCGACCCGGCCCCGTTCTTTCATGTACCAGTCCGGCAAGCCGGTCTTCCTCACGGGCAAGTTCCTGGACTCCGCGGCGCCGAGCCCGATCAAGTACTCCCACACGATGTTCTCGGAGAAGCTCACCGACACGAACCGCCAGGCCATGCTCTCGCGGCACCTCGGGATGAAGCTCAACAAGATCAACATCTATTACGCCAACAAGGGGGACTACAGCGGCGTCTCGACCACACCCTGGGTCGGCACGGCCTCGTCCAACGACAAGACGCGGTTCGACCTCGCGCGCTGGCGGATGTACGACCAGTGGATCGTCAAGCTTCGCGACTCCGGCGTCGCGGCCCACATGTGGTTCCTCGCGGACGACTCGAATTTCGCCGGTCTTTCCTACCTGGATCGGCAGCGGCTGATCAAGTACGCGATGGCCCGCCACTCGGCCTACGTGAACACGATGTTCGTCGTCGCCCTGGAGTGGCAGGAGACCCTGTCGTCGGTCGAAGTGGCGGACGACGCCAACTTCATCCACCAGAACAACCCCTGGGCTCGCCTGGTGAGCGTGCACGGAACCACCGGCAACTTCTCGTTCCCGACCGCGCTCTGGGCCGACTACATGGATATCCAGGGCGGCAACTCGGCCAGCCACGCGACCATCCACAAGAGCGCCACCTACCACCGGACGCTGTCCGCGAAGCCGGTCATCGAGGAGGAGCACGGTCTCGGCTCCGAGGATACCACCCACCGGCAGCGCGCCTGGGCGGCCTTCACCGGTGGCGCCGCCGGCGTGGGCACCGGCGCCTATCTGAAGCCGCTCGTAACGTTCACGGAGCAGGTGGCCTGGGAGCGGATGGACCCGGCGGACTCGCTGATCAAGTCCGGGTCCGCGTACGCCCTCGCCGAGCCCGGGGTCGCCTATGTAGCCTACCTCTACAATGGCGGCAACTTCAGCATCGACCTGACGAAAGCCCCCGGCCCCCTGACCGCCCAGTGGTACGACCCGCGCAACGGCGCCTTCCTCTCGCCCGCCACCATCAACGGCGGCGTGGTGAAGAGCTTCACGGCGCCCTCCAGCGGGGATTGGGTCCTCTACATCCGAAAATAGAGACGATTTTCGATACGTTGATTTCTTCGGCCGCCGTTCCCGGTGGCCGTTTTTGTACCTGCGGGGCATATTTCTTGCTTAGGAGTCTTCCATACTTCTTTGGAGGGCTCCATCCATGACGTCGCGACTTCTATCTTGCCTCTTCTGCTTCGCCGGGTGGGGGCTGGGATCACTCGCTTTGAATGCGACGCCTCTGTCCTTGTCTCATGAGATCGACGCGCCCGGCCTGACGATCGTCAAGGCCGATGCCGGTTTGCTGGGCTGGGGATCGGAATCGCGGAAGTTGAATGTCGACATCCAGGGCAGCGTAGAGCTTGCCCTGCTTTTCTGGGCGGGCCGCGACCGGCCGTGCCAGCAGGACCCGGCGACCGGCGTCTGCACCATCCCGTCGGAACCCTATCGCGACCAGGCGGTCCGGCTGGACGGCAAGGACCTGGTCGGAAACGTGCTCGGGACCGAGTATCAGCCCTCGACGAGCCGCGGCCCGATCCTCAACATCGGCTACGGCCTCGACGTGACCGAGGAGGTGCGGGCGAAGGGGAGCGGCAAGGTCTCGTTCCTGTTCGCGGACGGCAACACCGCCAGCAACCTGGACGAGATCAGCGGCGTCAGCCTGCTGGTCCTCACGAGCGATGCGACCAAGCCCATGGCGCGGGTCCTGATCTTCCAGGGGCTGGACTTCGCCTATGGCGAGGACAGGACGCATGGGGAGACCGAGATCACCCAGGCCGTGACCTTCAACCATGGCGCGGTGCGCAACACGCGCAAGGCCACGGTTTATCTCTTCGTGGGCGATTGCGACGACCTGCGGCGGCCGGACCGGATCGACATCACCGGGAACCCGAGCCTGATGGACACACTCGATGGATCCGTGGGCGCCAAGTGGGATGCGGACGTCATCCCCATCCACATCGCGGGCGGCGCGGTTTCGACGACCGTGCAGATCTTCTCCGAGCCCTGGGGCAAGAACCCGGACTCGCTGCTCTGGGTCGCCGCGGCGCTGTCGCTGCCCCTGACGGCCTCGAACGGTTGCCCGGTGACGCTCTGGCACTCGCGCACCGATCTCTGGAGCTCGACCGGATTGTCGCCGACCCAGCGGGTGCGGAACGTCTTCCAGCCCGCGCTCGACTATGGGCAAGCCGGCGACGCGACGCTCCGCACGGCGCTGCGGTTCCAGGACCAGGCGGGCCTGCTCGGCGCGGCCAAGACCCTGATCAAGCAGGGGGTGGGAGCGCTGCTCAATGCCACGCACGGCGACCTGGAGTTCCCGTACACCCGGGCCGAGGTCATCAACCAGGTCGGCGAAACCCTGCGAACTCACGACGAGGCGCAGATCCGTGCCTTCGCCGCCGTGCTCAAGGCGGCGAACGAAGCCAACTGTCCTCTTGATTGACTACCAAGCGAGGTCTTTCTCGTAGCCGAGCCGGACCAGCATGTCGCCGGCCAGTTCCTTGAAGACCTGCTTGTCTTCGTCGCTGAAGTGGTTCTTCCAGTCTCCGGCGATGCCCTTGCGGTAGAACCGCTTCCGGTCCTCCTTGCCGCGCTCCCGTCCGGCGTAGAAGCGGAACGAGGAGCGCTTCAGGAGGTCGTCGATCAGGGCGGGGTCCTGTGGCAGGTCGAGGAACTCGAACAGCTCGCGGACCACCGGCGCGCCGTCTTCCAGAAGCTTTTCATAGGCGCAGGTGAAGACCGGCGAACGCTCGGCGTGCGCCAGGTGGGCCTCCATGTCCTTGCGCCAAGCCCGCACCGCTTCGGCGAAGTCGAACGGCTTGCCGCCATAGTCGCGGAGGAAGAACTTGTCCGAGGTCACCACGTCCCGCCCGTCGCGATAGATCACGATCAGCTTGGCGTTGGGGAAGATCTCCCGGATCTTGCCGATGTTGTGGACGTTGCGCGGTGATTTTTCGAGCAGGTAGCGGCCCGGGCGCAGGCGGTCCTGCTGGAAGTGGAAGAAGCGGTCGACGTACTCGTCCGGAGGCTGAACCCGCTTCAGGTCCCGCCGCAGCGCCATCTGGTCGAGCAGCGCCAGGTCGGGCAGCGTGGCCGGCCGCTCCTCTTTCTTGAGCGAGAGGGCCGGCTTGGTGCCCTTCAGCACCGGCGCCGCTAGGCGTTTGAGGTGATGGCTGAGGATGCTCTTCGTCCCGCCTTCGCTCCAGGGCGTCTGCGAGAACAGCCGGTCCGTTCTCGACACCGGGTCCGGATCGGTCCAGCCCAGGTGGAACAGGTTGGTCTCCATCAACCCGCGGATGTCCGGATGAAGGCTCAGCAGGTTCAGCAGCCAGGTGCTGCCGCTCTTCCGATGGCCGACGATGAAGGCAAAGCCGCGCCCGTTGTTCGTCATCTCTCCCCCAGATCGTAGATCCAGATGATTGGTCCCTTGCCGCCCCACGCCGCGGGGTCGAACGTGCGGACGAGCCGCTCCCGGTCGAGCCCGCGATAGAAGCGGACGAAGGAAGGAAAGCCCTCTCCCAGCCGACCCCGGAAGTACTTCGACCGGGACGCGCTGTTCGTCACCACGTAGCGGATGCCCTCCGCCCGGTATTCGTCCATGCTCCTCGGCTGCCGGCTGACCAGCGGATTGCCCATGTCGAGGTCGGTCGGAGTGCTCCGGAGCTCGGCGTCGCTCTTCTCGCGCGGCAGCCACCACTGGTGGCCGAGCTCGACGATGTCGAACGCGTCCGGCGGCGGATACCGCCGCAGCAGCGCGAGCCGCTGGCCCTGGGCCCGCGTGAATGGGCTCTTCGGAAGCGTACGGAGCAGCTCCTGCTGGCGTGCCGCGGCCCGCGGGTCGGGCTGCAGCGGAGGGCCTTCGTCGTCGAGCAGGATGCGGGCGTCCCGCGGCAGGTTCTGAACGATCCACCGGTAGGAGATCAGCCGGCTGTCCTTGCGGTTGATCTGCCGGTTCCACTGAGCCGCTTCGATGGTGGTCGGAATGCAGGCGAGGACGACGAGCGCCGCCGCGATCCCCTTCCGCCGGCCGAGGAGCAGCGCTCCCGGCCAGACCAGAGTTGCCAGCAGCGGATAGATCGCGTTCAGGTGCCGCGGCTGGACGTGGAAGGCCGCCACCGTGATCGCCGCGAGAAAATAGATCAGGATCGGGATTGCCACGAGCGCCGCGTACCATCTTGTCTCGCGGTGAATCAGCGCCGCGCCGAGACCGATCACGGCGAGCACCGTCAGAGGCACGCCCAAGCCTTTCTGCGCGGTGAGCACGTTCAGGAAATCGAGCGTCGCTCCGCCGAGCGCCTGCGAGGTGCCGGGCTTGTACTCCACCTTGCTGTCGGGCTCGAACAGTACCTGGCCGGGCTCCGGAAAGAACGTGTGCTTCAGTTGCTGGACGTTCGCGCGCATCCACGCAGGGTCGAGGAAGTTGTAGGGCGAGGTCGCGAAAAACCCTACGATGAAGACCGCCGGCACCAGCACGGCCCGCAGCAGCGCCGTCCGCCAGGGCAGCCTGTGACCGAAACCGTTCCAAAGCTCCATCAGTCCAAACGCCGGCACGAGCACGATCCCGTAGTAGTGCGCGCCCATCGCAACCCCGGCGAGCAGCGCGGCGAGCAGGAACGGCTGCCAGCGCAGGTCGTCGCGGGTGCGCAGATAGATCAGGATCGACAGCGCGATGAAGAAGCCGCCCGGCACGTCGCTCTTCATGTGCTGCGAGGAGGCCACCATCGGCGCCAGCACGGCCGCGACCAGGGCCGCCGCCAGCCCGGCCGGCTCGCTGTCGAACGCGCGGCGCGCAAGGCGGTAGACCACCCACACCGTGGCGACTCCGAACGCGAACACGACCAGCCGGCCGATCAACAGGAACGGCCCCGGCGTGGTCAGGAAGTAGGCCCCGAACTCCGCCGTGGACCCGAAGCGTCCCACCAGCCGGCCGGCCACGAAAAACATTCCGTAGCCGAGCAGCCAGAGGTACATGGGCAGGGCCGGCTTGTGGAACCAGTGCGGGTTCAGATCGCCGGTGCCCATCGCCATCGACCGCTTCATGAAGTGAAGCTCGTCTCCGAAGTAGGAGAACGGCAGATCGTGGAACAGCCCCCAGAGCCGGATGCCGGCCGCGAGCAGCAGAATGCCGAGCAGCGCCAGAGTCGTCCTGCTCATGATGCCGGGTGGATGCTGAAGATTGCGTTCAGGCCGGCTGGTTCGAGGTCGATCTCCCGGAGCCGGGCCGGCCGTTCCAGGTCGTACAGCGCGATCCGCGTCGGCAGGCGGGCCGTCTCCTTGAAACCGTTCCGGAGCCAGCTCAGATTCTGCTTGAGCTTCGTGGGACGCAGCTTGCTGAAGCCGACCCAGGCCAGGCGTCCATCCTCCGAAGCATGGAGGCCGCGGCACCAGCCGAGCGGCCGGTCGTCGTCGGGCTCCATCAACCTGTTGAGATCGACCGCGCACCTCTCTCCGCTTTCCAGATCGAATGTGACCACGTGTCCGTTCACGGCTGTGAAGATCAGTTTTCCGCCGTTCACGTGGCCGTCGTGCACCCCCTGGATCTCGATCCGGAAAGGGTCTTCGGACAGATCGAGCGGCGCCGCGTCGCGCTGCTCGAAGCGGGTGACCCACGGCCGGCCGTCCAGGAAGAACACATAGTTCGGATGCGAGCGGTGCGGCTTCGTGGTCGGGACCTTGCGATAGTCGATATTGCGGTCGAACCGCTCCCAGACGTCTCCGCCCAGCACGCTCGTCAGGCGCACGAGCTCACCCTCCCGGCTCACCTCGGCCACGGCGTCGAGACCGGTCACGGCCACGAAGAGCGTGCCGTCCGGGCCCGGCGTGACGTGGTGGAGGTCGTTGAAGCAGGGCAGCGAGATCACCCGCCGGATCTCGAAGCCCGGGAGGGCGCACTCCAGCACCTCGGTCTGGGTGCAGAGCCACATCGTGTCGCCGTCCACCGTGGCCGCCTTGAAGATGTGCGACGGCTGATCGTCCGGGCAGCGCCCGGGCGGCGTCCTGTGCTCCAGGACCCTTTCGAAGCTGCCGGTCTCCGGATCGACGCGGGTCACCACCGCGGTACGGAAGCGGTTCCACTCGTTCTGATCGAGCAGCGTCCGCTTCTGCTCGCCGCCCACCACCCAGAGCGGGCCGTTCATGCTCCTCTCCGTCCAGCCAGGAGCCGGAGGACCTCGATCCACTTCGAGGGCCGCAGATAGACGAACGTGCGCACACCCACCATCTTTCGAGCCGCGTAAACCATCGCCACGTTCATCGCGATCAGGGTGACGGCTGTGGACAGGGCCACGCCGTGTCCGCCCCAGAGCCGGCCGAGCGTCACGCCGAGAGCCAGCTTGAAGACGGCGGCGCCGAGCGTGATGTAGAGGAGCTTCACGTGGTTGCCGCTCATCTGGAGCACGTACCCGGCCGAGCCCGACGCCGTGTCCCAGAACGTGCCGGCCGCGAGAATCAGGAGGATGGTCCAGCCGCCCATGTACGCGTCGCCGAACGCGAGGCGCAGGAGCGGGCGTCCGAGCAGGAGGATCCCGGTCACGGCGGCGAGCGAGAGCAGGCCCACCGCCGTGGAGGCGGTGCGCGCGAGCCTCTCCATCTCCTTGCGCCGGCCGTCCGCGTAGAGGATCGCAAACTCCTGCGGGATCAGGAAGTTGGCGATACCGGGCAGGGCGGCCATGATCTGCATCACGCGCACGGCGATGCCGTAGACCGCCACCGACAGCCTGTCGTCCGGCCGCGCCCAGGAGAGCAGCCAGAGGTCCGACGAGAGGAAGAGCACGGCCACGGCCGCGCGCAGCCCCATGGCCGTGCTCGTCCCGAGGATCGTGCGCACGCCCGGCGGCAGGCTGGCCTCGCGGTCCTCGGACGCCTCGCCCGGTGTGGTCTTCGGCAGCACCGAGGCATAGGTCAGGGCTACGCAGACCTGCGCGGCGATGTAGACCGTGACCAGCACCTGCCAGGGCAGACCGCGCTGGCCCGCCAGCCAGAGGATGACGAAGCCGGTGAAGATCAGCGCGCGGGGCAGGAACGTGCCGAGCGGCGCGGCCACCGAGTAGAGCCGGAACGACCGCATGTAGGCATCCATGAGCTGGCCGAGCGAGGCGAGGGCCGCGGCCGAGATCAGGAACGGCGCGGCCGTGGCCAGGTCGGGCGCGTGGAGGCTCCGGGAGATCCAGGGCCAGGCGAGGACGAGCGGCGGCGCCACGAGCGCCCAGGTTCCGATCTGGATGCCGAGCAGCCGCCGGCGCAGCAGCGCCGTGGCCCTCTCGCCGCCGCGCCCGCGGCTGATCGGCGCGAAGCGCAGCGTGGCCGGGCCGAGGCCGAGTTGGAGGACCAGGCCGAGCGCCGTGATCGCCTGGAGGAGCATGAGATAGGACGCCACCTGGTCCGGCCTCGCCACCCGCACGAGCAGCATGCTGCCGAGAAAGCCCATGGCCATGCCCGAGAAGTGGCTCGCGGCGAACATCGCGCCACCCTGCCGGAGGCGGTTGTGGTTGGCCCGCGCGGCCGGCGCGCTCACCGGCTGGGTCAGCGCGCCCGCAGTGCCCGCATCACTGAGCGAGGGCGTAGCCATACTGCTCCAGCATGGGGCCGGCGACCTTTTCGATTTCGCGGATCTGCCCGGCGGGCATCTCGGTCCGCCAGTGCTCGTCGAGGCTGATTTCGGACGTGTGGGACAGGCGCATGCGGTTGCCGATGATGTGGTGATCGACCGACCGGAAGTCCGGCACGCTGCTGCCCGGGGCCACCCCGATGAAGCGGCTGATCCGGTCGAGCGTGGCTCCGGGCTGGCGGCAGAGGTCCTCGTAGCGCAGCGTCATCCAGCGGTCCGCGGGGAACCGTTGGCGGAGCCGTTCGGCATCGCGGGCGCCGCCGAGCCAGGAGCGCGCCCCCTCCTCGGCGCTGCGTCCGAGGTTGCGCATCGTGGACCGGGTCACCGCCCGGGCGTCGCGGACCATGTGAAGGACCCGGATGTCGAGGCTCGGGATGCGCCGCAGGTGGAGGAGCCGGCCGGGCCTCTTCGAGGCGTCGACGAACACGCGCGCGCCGCGCAGATGGGTGATGACCTCGGCGAGCGCCTCGTTGATCCGCAGCCGGCGGTCGAGCTCGCGCTTCGCGCCCGGGATCAGGGCGAGAGCCGCGGAGCGGGCCGTCTCGAGAACCCGTCCGCGCGGCTCGGACGCAAGCAGAAGGTGGGACACTGGTCCCACGCCATTGGTGCTGAACGACGCTTCGTTGCGGCGCACGTCGTAGGGGATGCCGCGCGCCGCCATCTCCATCGAGATCCGGCGCCAGAAGGGGCACTCGGCGATCCGCTGGCCGCACGAGCAGACATAGCTTTCAGGGTCGATCCCCTGCGCGATGAACATCTCGCCCACGGTCGCAATCTCGGGATGCGCCCCGAGCAGGAAAGACAGCAGTGTCGAGCCCGAAAACGAATGGGCCATTAGAAACACGAAATTCGTCATCGGGCGCCGGAAGTGCAAGAAGTCTGCCGGGAGGAGGGTGAGACAGGCAGAGTCGATGGCAGCTTGTCGTTGTCGGTGTCGTTGCTCAAACGATGTGCCGTGGTTTCTGCGCCTGGGCGCTGGCGGCTCTCCCTTCTTCTTCCTGAACGAACCCCTGCGCTTCCTGAAAGAGTCGCCGAAGCCCCTGAACAGACCTGCGCGCTTCCTGAAAGAGTCGCTGAAGGCCCTGAACCGACCTGCGCGCTTCCTGTCGGAGCAGGCGGTCTTCCTGAAGCGTTCCCGGCGCCTCCTGTGCGAGTCGGTGAGGCCCCTGAATGGATCTCTGCGTCTCCTGTCCGAGTCTCTGCGTCGCCTG
>DATANP010000572.1:0-3144 GCA_036266195.1 Thermoanaerobaculia bacterium
TTCGCCCGTGACGGCGCCCGGCTCGCGGTGTGGGATGTGGCCGCGGCCGGGTCGCTCGTCGAGGAGTTGAAGGAGGCTGGTGCAGCCGATGCTTTCTTTCAGACCGTGAACGTGACCGACGCCGCGTCCGTCGAATCGGCCGTGGCCGAGGTGATGGAGCGCTGGGGCCGGATCGACGTTCTGGTCAACAACGCGGGGATCGTCCGCGACGGCCAGCTCGTCAAGTGGAAGGACGGCAAAAAGGTTTCCGAGATGAGCGAGGCCGAGTTCGACGCGGTCGTCTCGGTCAACTTGAAGGGCGTCTTTCTCTGCACCCGCGCCGTGGCTCCGCACATGATCGCCAGCGGCCGGGGCGGCGCCATTCTCAACGCTTCGTCGGTCGTCGGCCACAACGGCAACTTCGGCCAGACCAATTACGCCGCGACCAAGGCGGGAGTGATCAACATGACCCGCACCTGGGCGCGCGAGCTCGGCCGTTACGGCATCCGGGTCAACGCGGTGGCGCCCGGCTTCATCGCCACCGAGATGGTCAAGGCCATGCCCGAGAAGGTGCTGGCCGGCATGGTCGAGCACACGCCGATCGGCCGCATGGGCCAGCCCGAGGACATCGCCGAGGCCTACTTCTGGCTTGCCTCGGACGCGGCCTCGTTCGTCCATGGCACCGTGCTCAACGTGGACGGCGGGCTCGTGATCGGAACCTGAACCATGCTCCTGCACGGCGATCTGTTGGGTGAGCGCGCCCGCCTGACCCCGGAAAAAACCGCGCTGGTCTACGTTCCGACCGGCGAGCGCTTCACCTACGCCGAGCTCGACGCCCGGTCCGTGCGCTGGGCCCGGCTCTGGCGCGAGGGGCTGGAATTGAAGAAAGGCGACCGGGTGGCGGTCCTCTGCGACAACCGCCCGGAGCTGATCGAAACCTTTTTCGCCGCGCCCAAGTCCGGCGTGGTGATCGTGCCGATCGGCACCCGCCTCACGCCGCGCGAGATGGCCGGCATCCTCGAAGACGCCGCTCCGGCGGCCTTTTTTTATGGCGACGAGCACGCGGACAAGGTGCGCGAGCTGCGCACGCTCGCGAACGTTCCCCTCTGGGTGAGCCTCGACGAGGAACAGCCCGCGATCGAAAGGGTTTCCTGGACTCCGGAGCATGGGAGTCCTGAGGATCTCTGGTGCCTGCTCTACACCTCGGGCACCACAGGCAAGCCCAAGGGCGTCATGCTGCCGTACCGGATGATCGTCTGGAACGGTTACAACACCGTGATCGGCTGGCAGCTTCGCGAGGACGACGTCACCTCGATCTTCACGCCGCTCTATCACGCGGGCGGGCTCGGCGCCTTCCTGGTGCCGATCGTGACCATCGGCGGTACGGTGATCCTTCATCGCGGCTTCGACGCGGCCGAGGTCTGGCGCACGATCGAAAAGGAAGGCGCGACCGTCGTCCTCGGCGTGCCCACGATCTATCAGATGCTCTCCGAGGCGCCCGAGTTTCAATCTGCGGATCTCTCCCGCGTCCGCTGGCTGATCAGCGGCGGCGCGCCCCTGCCGACCTGGATCATCGAGACCTACCAGCGCCGGGGCGTTGCGTTCAAGCAGGGTTACGGCCTGACCGAGGTCGGGGTCAACTGTTTTTCGATGACGGTGGAGGAGGCGGCGAGCCATCCCGGCTCCATCGGCAAGCCGCTGATGTTCACCGAGACCCGCCTCGTGGATGAGGACGGCCATGATGTTGCGCTCGGCGAGGTCGGCGAGCTGCTGCTGCGCGGACCCCACGTCTGCCGCGGCTACTGGAACAATATCGCGGCCACGGTGGTTTCCCTGGACGCCGACGGCTGGTTCCACACCGGCGACCTGGCGAGGAGAGACGAAGAGGGCTTTCACTGGATCGCCGGTCGCCGGAAGGACATGATCATCAGCGGCGGAGTCAACGTCTACCCGGCCGAGATCGAGGGCGAGCTGGTCCTCCATCCGGACGTCCGGGACGCGGCCGTGGTCGGGGTGGCGCACCCCACCTGGGGCGAGGTCGGCGTGGCCTTCATCGTTTCAGGAGAGCAGCGGCCCACGATCGAAGACCTCACCGCCTTCCTGGCCGGCCGGCTCGCGAAATATAAAATCCCGCGCGAGATCCGGTTCGTCGAGAGCCTGCCGCGCACCCCGTACGGCAAGGTGGTCAAGGGGGAGCTGCGAGAGCGGTATGAAACCGAAAAGGATGCCGATGATCGAGCCCATTGAATACAAGCCGCTGACCCATCGGATCGAAGGAGAGGGCGAGCCCGTCCTGCTCCTGAACGGCGGCCTCATGAGCATCGCCGCCTGGGAGCCGGTCGCCACCGCTCTCACCCGGCACTACAAGGTGATTCGCTGCGATCTCCGCGGCCAGCTCCTGACCCCGGGCGAGCCCGAACCGAAGCTGGAGCCGCACGTCGCCGACGTGATCGATCTTCTCGACCGCCTGGGCCTGGACCGGATACACCTGGCCGGCACCTCCTACGGCTCCTTCGTGGCGATCCGTCTCGCCGCTCTCCATCCGGAGCGTGTGGCGTCCGTCTCCGTGATCGCCGGGACCGAGCGGATCACGCCCGAAGCCTGGGCCGGGACCGAGCGGCTCCGGGAGATCGCGCTTGAAGCGATCAACGGAGGAGACGGCGGCAAGGTGCTCGAAGCGCTCCTCCCCGGCACCTACTCGCCGGAGTACCTGGAGGCGCAGAAGACCGCGCTGGCCTTTCACAAGACCTGGGTCCGCTCCATGCCGACGATCTTCTTCAAGGGTTTCGTCTCCATGCTTTCATCCATGGAGGGCCTCGACCTGACGCCCGACCTCGGCGCCGTCCGCTGCCCCGTGCTGATCGTGGCGCCCGAGCTTGACAAGGTTTTTCCACTCGAGCGCTCCCAGGCCATGGCCGCGGGGATTCCGAACGCCCGGCTCGAGATCGTGCCCGGGGCTCCCCACGGCATCGTGGTGGAGCGGGCGGATGACACGGCCCGGCTCCTCCTCGATTTTCTGGCAACCCTGGCAACCGATACCACCGGAGCTTCGAATGCCTGAGCCCCGTTACGCCTCTCTGGTCTCCACCGGCCTCTACCTCCCCGAGGTCGAGATTTCGAACGATCTCCTGCGCGAGCGTTTTCCGGAGCCCGCGGATTTCGTCG
>DATANP010000573.1:0-14640 GCA_036266195.1 Thermoanaerobaculia bacterium
CCTTCTCCTGAGCGGCTCCTCCCAGCGCATGATGCAGGGGCTCGTGCTCGACCGGACCGCGCCGCTCTTCGGCCGGGCCACGGAGATCCTCAAGATCTCTCCGCTGCCCGCGGGCTGGATCGAGGAGGCGTTGCACCCGCCCACGCCGGAGAGCGCCGTCGAAGCCTATGCGGTCCTGGGCGGGACGCCGCGCTACTGGGAGCTGGCCGGCGATCATCCGGACCTGCCCACCGCCATCCGCTCGCTGGTCCTGAGCCCTCTCGGCGTCCTCTTCGAAGAGCCGTCCCGGCTGCTGCTCGACGACATGCGCGACACCACCCAGGCGGCGTCGATCCTGAGCCTGATCGGCCAAGGCTGCCACCGCATCTCCGAGATCGCGGCACGCCTGGGCAAGCCGGCCACGGCGCTGTCGCGGCCGATCCAGCGTCTTCAGGACATGGATCTGATCACCCGTGAGCTGCCGTTCTCGGAGTCGCCGCGCGGCAGCAAGCGTACGTTGTACAAGATCTCCGACCCCTTCCTGCGCTTCTGGTTCCGGTTCGTCGAGGTCAACCGCTCACGCCTGGGCGTCGGCCAGACAGCCGCCGTGGAGGAAGAGATCCTTCAGCGGCTGGGCCACCACGTCGGCGAGGTCTGGGAGGAGCTGGCGCGTGCCAGCGTGCCGCGGCTCGACCTGGCCGGCAGAGCCTGGGGTCCCGCCGGCCGCTGGTGGGGCTCCGGGCGCGACCGCCAGCCTCTCGAGGTCGATCTGGTGGCCCACAGCGTGGATGGCCGCAGCGTCCTCATCGGCGAGGTGAAATGGGCACGCCACGCGATACCGCGCGACGCCGAGCGCCTGCTCGCGCAGCTCGAAGACAAGGCCCGGCGGCTTCCCGTCACCGCCGGCCGGGAGGTCGTCCCGATGCTGTGGCTGAAAGCGCCCGTCGGCGGGCTGCCTGCCGACCGCCTCGTCACGCCCCGGCAGGTTCTCGACGTCCTGCGTTGATCGGGGCGCGCTTTCCCCCTCGGGAAGCACTACATCTCTTTAGGGCGCAGCAAATCCTCCCCTAGAGCAACCGCAGGCCCACTCCGAATCCCTCTGTTCATTACCGGCCGGATGCCCCGGCCGAATGCAGTACCTGACCAAGGAGGTCAGAATCCTATGTCTCGATTTGGAACCCTGTTGGCTGGGCTGTGCCTGGTCGTCGTGGCGACCACCGGCACCGCCCGGGCGGAAGAAGAGCTCCTGCCGAAGGCGGAGCGCATGAGGCTGCTCCTGCCCGCCTATGAGGCGGTGCGCAACGATCCGGCGATCAAGGCCCTCGATCAGCGGGCCAGCGCCAATCCCAGGAACCGCGCGGCCGTCGATGCCTTCCTCAAGGCGATGCCGCTGTCGCCGCTCGAGTACATGGAAATCGATATGGAACGGAGACACTACGAAATCGTGGTGCCTCGCTTCGTTCAAGAGTTCCACGTGCGCTGGATGGAGCTTCACGAGTCCCTGGCGCGCAGCATCTACGGCGACGAGCACGTCGATCAGGTCCTGAGCCGCTGGCCTGCCGATTACGGCTATGACGCCAACGACATCAGCAAAATCACCGGACTCGCCACGGTCGGCACCAACCGGAACGTCGCTTCGACCGACGTGCCGCCGCCCAACGAGTTCGACGGCGAGATCCAGATCGCGGTCAACCACCGCAACACCAACCAGATGGTCGCCGCCGCCAATACCTGGGGCACCGCCGGCGCCGCCTGCAACAATGAAGAGACGCAGTCCATCTTCTATTCGAGCAATGGCGGCGCGACCTGGGACTACACCTGCGCGCCGTCGAACAACGTGTTCACCCTCGGCACCTGCTCGGCCACGGTCTTCGGCTCCGACCCGGCCCTCTACTGGAACGACAACAACGAGGTCTTCCTCAACTACATGCTGCTCTGCAGCAGCTCCACCACCACGCAGTACTCGATGGTCGTCGCGCGCTCGGCCGACGGCGGCGCCACCTGGGTCAAGCAGGGCGTGATCAAGAACGCCTGGGCTACCGGCACGCTCGAAGACAAGAACTTCTACGCCATCGACAACACCTCGACGAGCCCGTTCTACGGCCGCCACTACACCTGCTGGGACCGCGCCAACAACGAGAAGTTCGCCTACTCCTCCAACAACGGCGTGACCTGGACCGAGGTGGACCTGCCGGCCGCGGGCGTCGGCGGAGTCGATCTCGGCTGCGAGATCGCGGTGCAGAAGAACGGCACCGTCCACGTCGTGTTCGAATCGCTCACCTGCGGCAGCAACTGCACCGACGAGCGCATGTGGTACACCAAGTCGACCAACGGCGGCGTCTCCTGGTCCACCCCGGTCCAGGTCCACGACCACAACCTGACCGGCTTCTCCGGCGCCAACACCCCGCCGGTCGCCGACCAGCGCGGCATCGCGCCCTTCGGCGCCATCGACGTCGACAACTCGGGCGGAGCCTGCGACGGCACGCTCTATGCCACCTACGGCGACTACACCTCGGGCGGCGCGACCGAGACCGACATCTGGGTCACCCGCTCGACCAACGGCGGCACCACCTGGGGCACCCCGGTCAAGGTCAACGACGACGGCCTCGCCGGCCGCACCCAGTTCCATCCGTTCCTGCAGGTCGACCAGTCCACCGGCAACGTGGTGGTGGCGTGGCACGACGCGCGCAACGACGCCAACAACCGCAAGGTCGAGATCTTCACCGCCCGTTCGACCAACTGCGGCGTGAGCTTCGAAGCCAACGTCAAGGCCAGCCAGGCCTCGACCGAGTTCAACAACAGCGCCATCAGCTACACCGACGAGAACACGACCGACAACGCCAACCGCAACCCCAACCAGTACGGCGAGTACATGGGCCTCGACGTCAAGAACGGCAAGGCCTACGTCGCCTGGGTCGACACGCGCCACTTCTACCCGGGCTCGACCACCAATGCCCAGAAGGAAAACGTGGGCTTCACGGTCGTCGACTTCGGTGGTGCCTGCGTGCCGCCCTCGCCGCCGACCGGCGTGACCGCCACGTCCGCGAGCGCGAGCTCGATCAACGTCTCCTGGACCGCCTCCGCGGGCGCGACCTCCTACAACATCCTGCGCTCCACCACGAGCGGCGGCCCGTACACCCAGGTCGGCACCTCGGCCACCACGTCGTTCCCCGACACCGGCCTGAGCTGCAATACGACCTACTACTACGTTGTCCAGGCCGTGGGCGCCTGCGCTTCGGGCAACTCGGCCCAGGCTTCGGCCACCACGAGCGCCTGCTCTACGAACTCGGTCCTGACCTTCTCCGCTTCGCCCGCCCTGGCGATCCCGGACAACAACACCACGGGCGTCACCAGCACGATCAACGTGCCCGACTCGATGACCATTACCAGCGTGAGCGTCAACGTGGGCATCACCCACACCTACCAGGGCGACCTGGAGGTGGCGCTGATCGGACCGGACAACACCACCGTCCTGCTCCACAACCGCACCGGCGCCGGCACCGACAACATCAACACCACCTACAACATCACCACGCGCTCGGCGCAGGCGCTGTCGGCCTTCAACGGCAAGAACACCTCGGGCGCCTGGAAGCTGCGCGTCCGCGACCTGGCCGCCGCCGACACCGGCACCTTCAATTCGTGGAAGGTGACCTTCAATGGCTACCAGACGCTCACCGCCAACACCGCGATCCCCGACAACAACACGACGGGCATCACGAGCACGATCAACGTTCCGGCCACCGGCACGATCGTCAGCCTGCGGGTGCGCGTGGACATCACCCACACCTACCAGGGCGACCTGGAAGTGTCGCTGATCGGACCGGACAACACGACCGTGATCCTGCACAACCGCACGGGCGGCACCACCGACAACATCCAGACCGTCTACGCCGACCTCACCGCTCCGAACCAGGCGCTCTCGGCGTTCACCGGCAAGGCCATCAACGGGGCCTGGAAACTGAAAGTCAGGGACTTGGCCGCGGCCGACACCGGGACATTGAACTTCTGGGAGATCGACTTCCGGACCAACTGACGAACCGTCGTTGAGCGTCCAGCCCCCTCTCTTCACGGGAGGGGGCTGGCTCCGGTTTCCCTGCCGCGAGCACCTTCGTTAAGTAAAGGAGGAGGTCGTGATGAAAAGATTTTTCTGTCTGGTCCTGTTCGCCCTGGCTCTCATCGCCGCCCTTCCCGCGGCCGCCCAGGCGCCGGCGGTCCCCGTTCACGTCGATCCCACCAAGGGTGTCGACCCCCGGGTCGACTATCCGGGCCTGCTCCAGTTCGGGCCTTGGGACGATCGCAACTACCTGCTCACCATGAAGGACCTGGCGCTCCTCGCGCCGAACGAGCGCGACCAGCTCGACCCGATTCCCGCTTTCTTCCGGGTCGAGATGCGGCGCCTCAACCCCGGCATGCCGCGCGCGGGCGAGCCGCAGTACCCGCGCAGCGCGCTGCAGATCTTCTTCCTGCGCTATGGCGGCTTCCTGGTCGACGGCCTGCTTTATCAGAACGCGATCCGCCGCCACGGCGCCTACGTGGTGCTCAAGGATCAGCAGCCCAGGTCGCTTGCGGAGTGGGAGGCGCTGTCGCTCTCGGGCGACGTCCGCGTCACCTCGCCCAATGGCGGCGCCGAGTCCGCGGTCAAGATCAATCCCCTCGACGGCAACAAGGTGGTCGGCGGAGCCAACGGCCCCGGCTCGGGCCAGAAGATGTTCTATTCGACCAACGGCGGCACCAGTTGGACCTCGTCCGCCGCACTGCCGCTCGGCAGCACCTGCTGCGATCCCGCGGTGGACTGGTCGTCCGACGGCACCAAGGCCTATACCGCGACCCTCGGCGGCTGCGGCAGCGTCTGCAACGTCTGGGTCTACCGCTCGGGCGACGGCGGCGCGACCTGGAACGATCTCGAATCGGTGACTCCGGGCGACCCGCGCCGCGAGATCACCACCGCGAGCACCTCCGACAAGGAGTACATCCACGTCGACAAGTTCGCCACCTCGCCGCGGCGGGACAACGTCTACGTCTGCTGGCACGACAACAACACCCTCAAGTTCTCGCGCTCGACCGACTTCGGCAACACTTGGAGCGCGGCTCTCACCATGTCGTCGGGCACGACCCAGTCGGGCATCGGCTGCGACATCACGACCGACAAGAACGGCAACGTTTATTACTTCTGGCCGGCGACCAACGGCAAGACGATCCTGTCGCGCAAATCCACCGACGGCGGCGCCTCCTTCGCGGCGGCCGTGACCGTTGCCAACACGCAGGACGGCTACGACTTCGCCATCCCGGCCATGGAGACGCGGCGCGCCTTCATCTACTCCTCGGCCGAAGCCGACCTGTCGAGCGGCCCGTTCGCCAACCGCGTCTACGTGGCCTGGACCGACACCACGGCGCCCGAATCCGCCACCGCCGCGAACAACCACGCCCGCATCCAGGTCGCCTTCTCGGACAACGGCACCACCTGGACCGTGCGCACGCCGCACGAGACCGCTGACGCGAGCACCGTCGACCGCTTCCACCCCTGGATCGGCGTGAGCCCGGACGGCACCGTCCACGTGATGTATTACGACACGCGCCAGAACGCGGCCCGCACCAGCGTCGACATGTACTACAGCAAGTCGACCGACGGCGGGAACACCTGGTCGGCGCCGGTGCGCGCCACCAGCGCCACGTCGCCGCACATCGAAGACTCGTTCCAGTGGGGCGACTACAACGGCCTCGACGCCGACGCCACCGGTGCGATCGGCATCTTCACCGACAACCGCAACGAGAGCAGCGGCAGCACCGACTCGGTGGACGTCTACGCCGCCGCCGCGCCCACGGGCGGAGGCTGCACGCCGCCCGCCCTGCCGACCGGCGTCACCGCCACGGCCGCGAGCCAGACGCAGATCAACGTCTCGTGGTCCGCGTCCGCGGGCGCCACCTCGTACAACGTCCTGCGCTCCACGACCAGCGGCGGCCCCTACTCGCTGGCCGGCACCTCGGCCACCACGTCGTTCTCCGACACCGGACTGACCTGCAACACCACCTATTACTACGTCGTCCAGGCCGTGGGCGCCTGCGCCTCCGGCAACTCGGCCCAGGCCTCCGCCACCACCAACGCCTGCACCGGCGGCGGCAACCAAGTCCTGACCTTCTCGGCCTCGCCCGCGCTGGCGATCCCGGACAACAACACCACGGGCGTCACCAGCACGATCAACGTGCCCAACTCGATGACCATCACCAGCGTGAGCGTCAACGTGGGCATCACCCACACCTTCCAGGGCGACCTGGAGGTGGCGCTGATCGGGCCCGACAACACCACGGTCCTGCTCCACAACCGCACCGGCGCCGGCACCGACAACATCAACACCACCTACAACATCACCACGCGCTCGGCGCAGGCCCTCTCGGCCTTCAACGGCAAGAACACCTCGGGCGCCTGGAAGCTGCGCGTCCGCGACCTGGCCTCCGCCGACACCGGCACCTTCAATTCCTGGAAGGTGACCTTCAACGGGTACCAGACGCTCACCGCCAACACCGCGATCCCCGACAACAACACGACGGGCATCACGAGCACGATCAACGTGCCAGCCACCGGCACGATCGTCAGTCTGCGGGTGCGCGTGGACATCACCCACACCTTCCAGGGCGACCTGGAGGTCTCGCTGATCGGGCCCGACAACACCACCGTCCTGCTCCACAACCGCACCGGCAGCGGCACCGATAACATCCAGACCGTCTACGCCGACCTCACCGCGCCAAACCAGTCGCTCTCGGCGTTCACCGGCAAGGCGATCAACGGCGCCTGGAAACTGAAGGTTCGGGACCTGGCCTCGGCCGACACCGGGACGTTGAACTTCTGGGAGATCGACTTCCGGACCAACTGACGCCCGGCCGTTGCAGTCCTCCGAGCCCCCCTTCCGACGGGAGGGGGGCTTTCATATACTCGGCCCATGTATGACGTCATCGTCGTGGGCGTCGGCGGGATGGGCAGCGCCGCCGTATACCACCTCGCGCGCCGCAACGTTTCCGTGCTCGGCCTGGAGCAGTTCGACATTCCGCATGAATTCGGTTCGTCGCACGGGATCAGCCGGATCATCCGGCTCGCCTATTCCGAAGGTCCCTTCTACGTACCCCTGCTCGTGCGCGCCTACGAGCTCTGGCGCGAGCTCGAGGAGCTTGCCGGCGAACGTCTGCTGATCATGACCGGCGGCATCGACGCAGGCACGAAGGACAGCGAAACCGTCACGGGCGTCCTGGAAGCCTGCGCAGTCCACGGGCTGCAACACAAGGTGTTGAATTCCCGCTCGCTGAATGAGCAGTTCCCCGGATACCACCTGGCGAAGGACATGGTCGGCGTCTTCCAGTCGGAGTCCGGCTTTCTCCTGCCGGAACGGTGCATCGTGGCCCATGTGCAGGCGGCCCAGGCACTCGGCGCGGAAATCCACGGACGGGAGCGCGTCGTCCATTGGGAAGTCAAGGGCAGCACGGTCTCGGTCGCCACCGAAAAACGCACCTACCGGGCCAGAAAGCTCGTCGTCACGGCAGGACCGTGGGCGGCTTCCGTGCTCCCGGCACTGGCGCCGGTCGCCGTGCCTCAGCGGCAGGTGCTCATCTGGACGCAGCCCCGGCGGAACCCGGAGCACTTCGCGCTCGGAGCCTTTCCGATCTTCAACCTGGAGGCGCCCGAGGGGAGATTCTACGGCTTCCCGGTTTATTCCGTGCCCGGATTCAAGATCGGAAAGTATTACCACCGGCGGCAGCGCATCGACCCCGATCGAATGGATAAGGACTGCCATCCCGAAGACGAACGGGTTCTCAGGAAAGGCATTCGAAAGTATTTCCCCGATGCCGACGGCCCGACCATGGCGATGAAGACGTGCATCTTCACGAACACACCCGACACGCACTTCATCCTGGACCTGCACCCCACCCATCCGCAGGTTGCGATCGCCGCCGGATTTTCCGGCCATGGCTTTAAGTTCTGCAGCGTAGTCGGCGAGATCATGGCTCAACTGGCTCTCGACGGGAGAACGACTCACGATATTCTTCCCTTTGCGCTGGATCGTCCGCGTCTGCGCGCAAGGAGGGTTCATGCGAAATCAAGCTGAAAAAGCGGCGGCCTTTCGCGCGCTGCATTTCAGGGACGGGGCTTTCATCATTCCCAACCCGTGGGACGCCGGCACGGCGCGGCTTCTCGCTCACCTGGGCTTCGAGGCGCTGGCGACCACGAGCGCCGGGTACGCGTTTTCCATCGGCCAGAAGGACAACACGGTGGGCCGCGAAAGGATGATGGAGCACGTGCGCGCCATCGTGGAGGCTACGGACCTGCCGGTCAGCGCCGACCTCGAAAATGGTTTCGGAGACGATCCCGGGACCGTAGCGGAGACCTTCCGGCTCGCCGTGGCCACGGGCCTGGCCGGCGCCTCGGTCGAGGACTCCACCGGCCGTCCGGACGAGCCGATCTACGATCACGGCCTCGCGGTCGAACGGGTCCGCGCCGCCACGGACGTAGCCCGCTCCGTCCCGTTCACGGTCACCGCCCGCTGCGAGAACTACCTCGTAGGCCGGCCGGATCTGGAGGACACGATCCGGCGGCTCCAGGCCTACCAGGAGGCCGGGGCGGATGTGCTCTATGCGCCAGGTCTCCGTACGCGGGAGGACATCGCCGAAGTGGTCCGCTCGGTGGACCGGCCGGTGAACGTGGTAATGGGTCTTCAGGGAGTGCAGTTGAGCCTCGCCGAGCTGTCGGAGATCGGCGTGAAGAGGATCAGCGTGGGCAGCGCGCTCTCCCGCGCCGCGCTCGGCGCGTTCCTCCGCGCCGCCCGGGAGATGCGCGAGCAGGGGACGTTCAACTTCGCCGCGGATGCGGTGCCCTACCGCGATCTCGGCGAGATGTTCGACGCGTAGGCAGGCGATATACTCCGCCCCGTGGCGCTCACCTCGACGGTCTACAACCTCGACGTCTCCCTGTCCGACGTCGACCGCGGCGTATACGAAAGCCTCGCCCTGCGAGTGGCCCTTCACCCGTCCGAGACGCTGGAGTTCATGCTGACGCGCGTGCTCGCCTACTGCCTCGAATACGAGGAGGGCATCACCTTCTCGCGCGGCGGCATCTCCGATCCCGACGAGCCGCCGATCCGCATCGTGGACCCCACCGGCCGGATCACGGCCTGGATCGAGATCGGCGCGCCCGACGCCGACCGCCTCAACAAAGCGTCCAAAGCCGCGGACCGGGTGGCGGTCTACACCCACAGGAACCCGGCCATGCTGCTTCGCCAGCTCGCCGGCAAGCGCATCCACCGCGCCTCGGAAATCCCGATCTACGCCTTCGACCGCGCCCTGATCGAGGAGGCGTCGCAGTGGGTCGACCGCCGCACCGCCGTCGACCTCTCCGTCACCGGAGGTCAGCTCTATCTCTCCCTCGGAGACCGGAGCTTTTCCGGCGCCGTGACCGAGCACCGCATCGAATCCTGAAAGGACCCGACCATGTCCGAGACCGATCTGAGCTATCCCATCGGAAAGTTCCGGAGGGTGACGTCGCTCACCAGCGCCGAGCGCCAGGAGGCGATCGAAGCCATCGCCGCCGCACCCGCGCAGCTCCGCGCCGCCATCCAGGGGCTCACCGACGAGCAGCTCGACACGCCCTACAGGCCCGGAGGCTGGACCGTTCGGCAGGTCGTCCACCACGTGCCCGACAGCCACCTGAACGCCTACATCCGCTTCAAGTGGACGCTGACCGAGGACAACCCGACGATCAAGGTCTACAGGCAGGACCGCTGGGCCGAGCTGCCGGACAGCCGCGGCCCCGTGGAGGTCTCGCTGAACCTCCTCGAAGTGCTCCACGAGCGCTGGGTCCGGCTCCTGCGCTCGATGTCCCCCGAGGACTTTGCCCGGCCGTTCACCCATCCGGAGAACGGCCCGATGACCCTCGACGGCCTCGTGGAGCTCTACGCCTGGCACGGCCGGCACCACACGGCCCACGTCACCGGTCTCCGCCAACGCATGGGTTGGTGAAACGTTTCCGGCCCGGCGCTCACTCCTGAACGGAGGGGGCGCCGCCTTCTCCGTTCCCTGGGACTCCCCCGCGTCCCTGTCCCCCTGCGGCGCCTCCTCCACACTTCTTCTCTGAACCCGGACAGCCTTACCGTCCATTGACCTCGAGGAGATCCTCCATGAGGAAGCCTCTGGCTTTCGCCGTTTGTCTCCTATCCGCCCTGGCCGGACCGGCCTGGCCGCAGGGCCCCATCTGCGAGCCGCCCTACATCCCGGAGCCCGCCGACCCCTATGTGTTCATCCTGCTCGACATGTCCAGCAGCATGGGCGATACCACGTCCGCCTGTGCCTCCGCGGAGTGCGCCACGTCGATGCAGACGGACCACCCGGATTCCAAGTGGATCCAGACGCGCCAGGCGCTCTATAACATCCTTTCCAACCTGTACAACGTGAATCTCGGCTTCGCCACCTTCAGCAACATGAGCCCCGAAGCCGTGCGCGCCAAGCATTGGCTCTATCAGGCGGCCACGGCCGGCCCGGTCATCCCGGGCAGCAGCGCGTTTCCGGCCGTGGGCTCGCAGGAGGTATTCGGCCTGACCTGGCAGTGCAGCTCGGGCGCCTCCGACGGCTGCTCGGTCTCCGTGCCGGCCGACCTGAACGACACCTGGGAGGTCACCCGCGTCCGGCGCCTGCCCAAGGGCGGCGATGCGTTCAATCAGACGATCGACGTCTACCTCCGGGTCGGAGCCAGTACGGTCTACCGGGTGCGCTACACGCCGGTATCCGGAGGCACGCTGGGCGGCCCGATCCAGACGACCGTCAACACGGTGCGCTGCACCAACAGCACCTGCTCCACGTTCTCTGTCATCGGCACCCAGACCGTCGCCTGGAATCCGGTCGGCGACTTCATCTCCTGGGAGAACCCCAACAACGTCGTCACCCGGACCCAGCCCTACGCCTACTTCAACCCGTCGGCATCCAACGACACCTTCGGCGGCGTGTGCCCGTCCGGCGGCCCGCCCCGCTGGGAGCCGAACTCCGACGACGACCAGGACACCTACACGCAGTCGGCCGGGCTCAGCTACAACCTGAAGCAGCCCACGGATGCGAGCGATCCCCGTGGCGAGTTTTTTACCGTCGGCGACGTCATTCCGCTCGACTGGAACAACCCTCACCGGGAGCAGATCCTTGCGCGGCTGGCGCCCAACCTGGCCGTAGACCCGTTCGCCGCGCCGGACTTCCGGACCGCCGCCTACTTCCAGGACCACCCGGCTCCGGGAGAGCTCTTCCTGCGTCTCAAGAACGAGTCGATGCGCCCCCTGGTCCCGTTCGGCACGTCGGCGCTCGGCTGGAGCCTGCGTAGTTTCCGGTACTGGTTCGACGGCTGCACCGGAACCAGTTGCACCACCACCACGGGCTGGAACGAAGTGGCTGCGGATCTGGACCCGCTCTGGGGCTGCCGGAAATCCCACCTGCTCCTCATCACCGACAGCGCGGACGAGTGCTCTCCCCAGGGCGCCTGCGCGGAAGTCTCCGCTCTCCGTTCGAGAACCGGGATGACGACCTCGGTCATCGCTCTGGGCCAAGCCCCCACCGATTCCTTCTTCTCGTGCCTGGTGCAGAACGGCCGTGGCGCCGGCTACTTTCCGAGGTCTCAGGCGGAGATTGAAAATGCTTTGACGGATTTCTTCACCAACGTCGTCGGCGTTCAGCCGTAACGACAGCGGGGGCCCACCCGGGGTCAATTGGGCTAAGATGCCCGGGTGAGCCTCCGCACAGACGCGGCGACGCCTGCAAGGGTCGGCAGCTACCGGATCGAGGAACGCCTCGGCGCGGGCGGTATGGGTGTCGTCTACCGCGGCTTCGACGAGGCGCTCCTCCGGCCGGTCGCCCTCAAGCGTCTGCTCGCCGCCGTTGCCGACACCACCACGCGCAAGCGGTTCCGGCGGGAGGCCCAGGCCGCCTCCCGCCTCAACCATCCGGCGATCGTCCACATCTACGACATCCTCGAGACTCCGGACGGCGACTGGATCGTCATGGAGCTGGTCGAAGGGCGGCCGCTCGAAGAGATCGCCGCCGGCGGGCTCGACGTGTCCCAGGCCCTCCGCATCGCCCGCGAGGTCGCCGAGGGGCTCGCCGAGGCCCACGGCATCGGGGTCATCCATCGCGACCTCAAGACCAGCAACGTCATGATCACCAAGACGGGGCGGGCCAAGATCCTCGACTTCGGCATCGCCAAGGTCGCCCAGACGTCGGACGACACGGTGCTCTCCCAGGCCGGCACGATCATCGGCACCTTCCACGCCATGTCGCCCGAACAGGCCATGGGCCGGCCGATCGATCCCCGGTCCGACCTCTTCTCGCTCGGCACGCTCCTCTACGAGCTGCTCACCGGGACCTCGCCGTTTCGCGGCACCAATTCCACGGAGACGCTCGCCCGGGTCTGCAGCTACCGCCAGCCGCCGGCCCACCGGCTGCGCCGGGAGGTCCCGCAGGAGGTCTCGGAGCTGGTCGATCACCTGCTCCAGAAAGACCCGGACCTCCGGCCGCGCTCCGCCCAGGAGGTGGTCGAGGCCCTCGACCTGGCCCTGCGCGGCGTCCTTCCGTCCAGGCCCGCCGCCAGGGAGGCGCCGCCGGCCTGGATCGACCCGCCCACCTTCATCCATCCGCCGACCCTGGAGCAGACGCTCCGCGAAGGCTATCTTCCACCGTCCGTCTCCGAATCGCGCCGGACCGTGCGCGAGCGGCGCCAGGTGACGGTCGCCTGCTGCGAGCTGACCTCCTTCCGGGAGACCGGCGGGCGGGTGGCGCCCACGGTGGTCGATCCCGAGGCGCTCGCCGAGATCCTGCCGGAGATCAAGGCCATGGCGGGCCGGGTGGCGGAGCGCTACGCCGGCCAGGTCGGGGACACCCTCGGCCGCCGCATGGTCCTCTGCTTCGGCTATCCCCAGGCCCACGAGGACGCGGCAGCCCGTGGCGTGCGCGCGGCCCTCGACTTCGTGGCCGAGGTGGAGCGGCTGTCCTCCCGGTTCGAGACGGGAAGCGAGGTTCGTCTCTCCCTGCGCGCCGGGGTCCACACCGGCACGGCGATCGTCCTCCCCGACCCGGAGCCGCCGAGCCTGGGCTCGACGCTCGACACGGCTTCAGGCCTGCTCCTCCACGCCGCGCCCGGCGAGGTGCTCGTCAGCACCTCCACGCACCGCCTGCTGCGCGACGCCTTCACCACAGAGAGGCGCCCGCCGGTCGAGGTCCAGGGCACCGGCGAGACCGTGGACTCCTTCCGCGTCCTGGAACCGGCCGGACCGCCGGAGCCGGCCGTTGCCGCGGGTCCCCTGGTCGGCCGCGAACGCGAGCTCGACCTGCTCCTCGACCTCTGGCGGAAGGTGGCGGACGGCACCGGCCAGGTGGCGTTGATCAGCGGCGAGGCCGGTCTCGGCAAGTCCCGACTCATCCAGGCGCTGCGCGAGAAGGCGGGCCAGGAGCAAGGACGGTGGCTCTACGCCTACGGCTCGCCGCACGACCAGAGCTCGCCGTTCCAGCCGGTGGTCAACGTGCTGCGCAAGCTCATGGACTCGCAGGAAGCCGATACTCCCCTGGGCCGCGTCGAAGAGCTGCTCCTGTCCTGCTCCCTGCCGGCCTCCGAATCGGTGCCCCTCTTCGCCGCGCTCCTCGGCGTGCCGCTGGAAGAGCCCTATCGCCTGCCCCCCATCGGCCCGGACCGGATCCGCGAGAAGACCCTCGAAGCCGTCGCGGCCCTGACGCTGGAGATGGCCGAGCGCCAGCCCCTGGTCTGGGTGATCGAGGATCTCCACTGGCTCGACCCGACCACCATGCGGTGGCTCGACCTCCTCCTCGAGCAGGCGTCGAGCGTGCCGCTGTTCCTGGTTCTCACCGTCCGGCCGCAGACGCTGGAGGCCGTCTGGGGTCCCAAGGGCCATATCACCCAGATCAGCCTGGCCCCGCTCGGGCAGTCCGAGGTCGAGCGACTGATCGAAAGCCTGATCGGGGGACAATCGGGCAAGGACCTGCCCGACGCGCTCCGCCGCGAGATCGTGGCCCGGACCGACGGCGTGCCGCTGTTCGTCGAGGAGCTGACCAAGACCGTGCTGGAGTCGGGCCGGACAGGGGGCAGGCCGGACATCCCCTCCACTCTCCGCGACTCGCTGGCCGCGCGGCTCGACCGGCTGGGCGACGCCAAGGGGGTGGCGCAGCTCGCCTCCGTGATCGGTCGCTCGTTCTCGCTGGAGCTGCTGGCAGCGGTGTCGGCGGGAGGGACGCTGGACGAAACCGCGCTCCAGCGTGAGCTGCGGCGTCTGGTCCAGGCCGAGCTCGTCTTCCGCCGCGGCTTCGGCTCGCGCACGAGCTATCTCTTCAAGCACGCGCTGATCCGGGATGCGGCCTACGACTCGCTGCTCAACCGCGAACGCCAGCAGCTCCATCTGAAGGTGGCCGAAGCGCTGGAGAAGCCCGGAACTAATCAGGACGCCGCCCGGCCGGAAATCCTTGCCTATCACTATGCGGAAGGAAACCTTCCGGAGAAGGCCGTGGCGCACTGGCTGGAAGCGGCGCGGCAGGCGCTCGGGCGCTCGGCGCACCTGGAGGCCCTGCACCACGTGCGCGCAGGACTCGCCGCGCTGGCCAGCCTCCCGCCCGGTCCGGACCGCGACGAGCGCGAGCTTCAGC
>DATANP010000574.1:0-12832 GCA_036266195.1 Thermoanaerobaculia bacterium
CTTCCTGGACGTGCTGGACGAGGATGTGCGCCGCCTGGAGAGCCTCAACTCCCTGATCGAGAAGCTGCCGCCCGAGGACCGCGGCGGCATGCGGCCGCTGGCGATCAAGGTGCTGCGCCCGTCCGCGGACCTGGGCAAGCTGGCGGCCGCCTACGAGCCCCAGCTCCCCGACGCCTTCCGCCTCCTCACTCGCAGCCTGGGCACCAAGGAGACCACCACCCCCGACTTCCTGAGCTACCTCATGTTCCAGCCGGACTACCTGGAGCGCCTGATCCGCCTCGGGGAGGCGGACGCCGAGGCCCGCTTCCCCGAGCTTCTGGAGCTGCTGGGGGACTGAGAGGAGGTTACGGCAGGACGTCGAGGCCGTCGACGTTGTCGATCACGCGCATGCCCAGGGTATTGGCCTGGACGTACACGCAGAAGAAGCCGGTCAAGTCGCTCACGAAGATGGCCGCCGGAGACAGGCCGCCCAGGGACGGCGAGCCCGGAGCCAGCGAGAAGAGGACGAGGTCCATGCCGGGATCCGGAGCGCCGACGACGCCGCGGTCCCAGACCACCAGGGCGTCCATCTCGTCGGCCGGGGCCAGGCCGAGCATCGCGACCGTGGCCCAGATGCCGGGCGCACCGCCCACCGGCGTGAAGAAGACGGCCGCCGGCGAGGCGCCGGCGAGGCTCGGGCTGCCGGCGTCGAGGCTGAAGTAGACGCCCACGTCGTGGAACTTGTCGAGGGAGGGGTCGAGGTCGTCCAGCTCGAGCGCGTCGATGTTGTCCTGGTTGCCGCCGGCCCCGACACCCGCGTTCACCGAGGAGATGAAGTCGTAGTTGTTCTGGTTCCGGAACAGGGCGTGCGTGCCGCCGATCGCCGTGGGAGCGCAGGCGGCCAGGGACGCGAGCGGGCTCATGACCGTCAGGTTGTTCATGCGCCAGATGTCCGCAGACGCCTGGTTCAGGACCGCCTCGGCGTTGTAGGGAGTGCCCATCATGCCCATCGACAGCCGGTCGCCGCTGAAGTAGATGTGGTAGGGGACGTTCTTGCCGGTGGTGGTGTTGGCGGACACCGCGTCCACGTTGTCACCGGCGACCAGGCCCAGCGAACCTTCCCAGACCTCGGTCAACGGACCGACGCCTCCGATGTCGCAGCCGCCCAGCGGCGGCGCCACCCAGCGGTAGAGATTGCTCGGGGTGACGGCGAACGGGCACATGGGGATGGACTGCGACGTCCGGTCCAGGGAGACGCCCGCGTGCGCGGGGAGCGAGGCGGCGAGGAGGGCGGCGGCGCCCAGGAGGATGCGGAAGCGCTTGTTCATGACGATCAGCCCCTTTCGATCGTTCGGGCCGCGGGTCCGTCCCGCGGTCCAGACAGGCCGGAGGATGCATGCCGGGCCGGACCAAGGCGTCTTGGAACCGTCAAAAAAGGGTCAAAGGGAGGTCAAGGAGGTCTGCCGCCGATGGTAAGATGGCGCTCATGAAGTCAGCTACCCGCGTGACCAGCAAGGGGCATGTCGTCCTCCCCAAGTCCGTGCGCGAGCAGCTCCGCTGGGGGTCGGGCACCGAGTTGGCTCTCGAGGTGTCCGATGGCACCGTTCGCTTGACGCTGCTCAAGGCCGGCAATGCCATCGACAGCCTGTACGGCTGCCTGAAGGATCTCCCGCGGGACCCTCTCGCCGATCTGGAAGCCGAGCACCAGGCCGAGATCGAAGCCGATGAGCGCTGGCGGCATCGCAGTCGTTGATTCGTGGGCAATTCTGGCTTTCCTGCGCGCCGAGGAGCCCGGCGCGGCGGCGATGCGCCGTTATCTCCGCCGGGCGCAAAACGGCAATCTCCGGATGCTGCTGAACGTAGTCAACCTCGGCGAGGTCTTCTATCGTCTCCTCCAACTCACCGATGAGACCCAGGCCGAGGAACGCCTTGCCGAGATCAAGGCGCTTCCGATCGACATCGTGCCGGCTCGCGAATCCCTGGTTCTCGAAGCGGCGCGAGTCAAGGCAGCGCACCCCCTTTCCTACGCGGACGCATTCGCTGTCGCCACCGGCCGGCTAGAGAAGGCGCCCGTCCTCACCGGTGACCCGGAGATCCTGGCCCTGCCCGCCACAGTGGTCCGCGTCCGCAGGCTTGACCGACATCCGTGAAGCTCAACTGATAAATTACCGTTGATGTCTCACCGCAGCTTCCCGATCCTCCTCTGCCTGGCCGGACTGGCCGGGTTCTCCACTGTTGCCGCCGCCCAACCCCTGCCGGTCGGCCCCGAGATCCGAGGCGGACATCCGCCTCCGGCGTTTCGATGCGGACGGCGAGCCCCTGGGTGAAGAGGTCCGGGTCGAGACCCAGCCGGGCCGTACCTTCAACCCCTCCCTGGCCCTGGCCCCGGACGGCCGCTTCGCCGTGGCCTGGGACACCTACGGCCAGGTCTGGACTCGCCGCTTCAACGCCGACGGCAAGCCGGCCGGGCTGCCGTGGAAGGTGTCTTCTCCGGGCCTGCCCCCCGACGGGTTCGAAGGCGCCGCGGACACCCTGCTGGATGCGGCCGGCAACCTCCTCGTCACCTGGACCAGCTCGGGACGGGACGGCAGCGACTACGGCGTCTATGGGAAGTGGTACGACGCCTCCGGGGCCGAGAAGGGCGGCCTCTTCCGGCTCAACACTTCCACCGAATTCGACCAGGCCGGAGCCAAGGTCGCCTGGCAGCCCGGCGGCTTCCTGGCCGCCTGGACCAGCGGCAGGTTCAACAACCCGGGCCAGGACCTCTATCAGTGGGATGCCATCGCGCAGCGCTTCGTGATCCCGCCGGACGGCGCCGATCCGTGCGTCTTCGGGGAGGATGGACTCTCCTGCGATCTCCTCCATGACGGCGGCAACCCGGAGAGCACGACCGCCTTCGGTCAGGCCGGCGACCTCGACGGCGACGGCCGGGACGACGCCTGCGTCCGCCGGGGCCGGCGATTCGCCTGCGACACGAAGCACAACGGAGGCTTCGCCGAGATCCAGATCCTGTTCGGTCGCGCCACTGACACCGCCCTTCTGGGCGACGTGGACGGCGACGGAGACGACGACCCCTGCGTCTTCCGGGGCGACCGCTTCCTCTGCGACACCGCCCATGACGGCCGGGGCCCCGAGGTCGGCCTCCTCTTCGGCCAACCCGGGGACGTGCCGCTCCTGGGCGACGTGGACGGCGACGGCCGGGACGACGCCTGCGTGTTCCGGAAGGACCGGTTCCTGTGCGACACCGCCCACGACGGTGGCGCCGCGGAGGTCCGGATCCGGTTCGGAGAGGCCAGTGCGATTCCTCTCCTCGGGAATGTGAACGGGTTCTAGACGTCCGAGGCGGGCGGCTTGTCCTCGTCCGCCTCGGCCTCCTCGTCCACGGCCTTCTCGGAGAGCTCCTTCTGCCGGGCCTTGATCGCCTCCTCCAGCTCGCCCTGATGCTCCTTGGCGAGGTCGGTGCCGATCTTCATGCCCTCCTGCATGAGGATGGGCATCTGCTCGAGCGTCTTCTGGCCGACGGGGGTCTTGTAGAAGGCGATCAGCTCGCGGATCTCGGCCTCGGTGAAGGTCCGCATGTAGAGGTCGGTCATGCGGGGTCCCATCTTCTCCCAGCTCAGGGTGTTCTTCACCCACTTCACCATGACGTCCTTGTAGTCCGCCATAGCCTCGTTCTGCTCGACCATCACGTTGAAATAGGTCATGGCCGCGTCCACCGAGGTCTTCTCCACCCCCATGACCCGGAGCAGCTCCTCGGTGGCCTGCCGGTGGCTGGAAGCCGGTTTCGCACCCTGGCTCCACGCGGCCAGGGGCGCGGCGCAGGCGAGGATCAGGCAGAGGATCAGGGTTCGTTTCACGGGATTGATCTCCTTTCGGGCTTTCAGGGTTCGCATCTCGGATATCACTTTTCCTTCAGCGCCTTCGCGAGCGCCTCCACGTCGGCATTGCCAGACCGGGCAATGCGGCTCGTTTCATGACAATCCTTTCCGGAAGCTGAGGCTTCCATCGGAAGTGTCGGCGCGGAGCATCTCATTTCAAATCGCTTCCCGCGACCAGAAGATGAAGTCCGTGACCGGCGGCTCGGCGCCGATCGAGCGCAGGAGCTGGGCGATCTGGCCGCGGTGGTACAGGGAGTGGCCGAAGAGCTGGGTCAGGACGTCCTCCACCGCGCTCCGGAAGCCGCCGGCGTCCAGGCTCCGGTACTCGACGACGCGGGAGACCTCGGCCTCGTCCAACCGGGTGAGATAGCTCTCCCAGGCCGCCTCCATGGCCGCGACGCGGCCAGGCAGCTCGGCCGCGGGTATATTCCGGGGGAAGAACTCCGCGTCGGTCTGAGGCACCTGCTCGCGGTGGCCGCCGCTGAGCCGGGACAGCCAGAGCCACCGGGCGAGCACGAGGTGGGCCATCAGGGAAACGGCCTTCTCATAGGCTTCCGTGCCGCGCTGTGCCTCCGGCACCCCGTCGAGCGCGGCGAGGACCTTCGCGTGGCTATCCTTCTCATACTCGAACCAGCGGCGGTACCGCTCGGGCATCGTGGGCATGGCGACTCCTGGGAGAGGCCTTGAACTCTAGCAGATCACGCCGTATCCCCCCGCAGAGCCTTCTCCACCGTCCGCTTCATGACCGCCATCGAGTCCCTCGCGAAGCGCCGCTGGTAGACGCGGCTGGCGGGGTAGCCCATCTGGACCAGCCAGTGGCGGGGCTTGGAGAAGGCGAAGATGTCGTACCAGACGCCGCCGTCGGTCCGGTTCCATTCGATCGAGAAGCGCTCCTCTCCCCTCTCGGCGTGGTCGCGGAGCGTGCCGTAGGCGAAGCCGAAGCGGCGGACCTGCTGGTCGAGGCCGTCCAGGGTGTAGACGATCCGCGAGGCGTTCAGAGACCAGAGGCCCAGGGTGTGGGCCACGACGGCCACGGTCGTCCCCTCCTCGATCGGGGCTCCAGGCCAGGCGATGCGGACCCAGCCGAGGTCGAACATCTTCCACTGGCGCATCGCCGCGATCGCCACCCGGTAGGCCTCCTCGCCGGTGCCCAGGCGCACCCGGTTGTGATCGATCTTGTAGTACGGCGGCGCTCCTTCACGCGTCTTCCCTACCTCCGGATACGAGAACCGGGAGTCGCGCTGCCGCTCCAGGAATGCCTCAATCTCGTCCAGGGTCGGTTCGCGGAGGAAAAACATGGCGTTACGTTGGCAGAAGGATAGGGAGGCAGGCAACCCGGGAGACTCCCCGGCGCGGCCAGAAGACTCCCTGGCGCAGCCGGACGACTCCCCGGCGCAGCCAGGAGACTCCCCGGAACGGCCGGGAATCTCCCCGGAACGGCCGGGAATCTCCCCGGAGCAGCCGGGAGTCTCCCCGGAACGGCCGGGAGTCTCCCCGGAACGGCCGGGAATCTTCCCGGAACGGCCAGGAGTCTTCCCGGAACGGCCAGGAGTCTCCCGGGAACGGCCACTTGTCACGTTTCGAGCCCGTGAATCGTCCTGCCTCCGGAAACAGGGAGGACGATCCCATGAGCGAGATGTCCTCAGAGGGCAAACATCTCTTGCAGAGCTCCCAGGACTGCCTTCATCGTCTCCGTATCCAATCTCCCAAGCTTCTTAAGCAGCCGCTCGGAATCGACGGTGCGAATCTGGTCCAGGACTACAAGGCCCTGTGTGCCCTCGAACTGGCACGGTACGCGAGTCGGATAATGCCGCCCTTTGCTCGTCATCGGTGCGACGATCAGAGTCCGAATGAAGTGGTTGCTCTCGTCGGGAGAGACGACGACGCAAGGCCGGGTTTTCTTGATTTCGCTGCCCAGGGTCGGGTCCAGGGCGACCAGATAAACCTCGCCGCGGCTGATCACCACTCCCACTCTTCCTCATCCCAGCGGCTCACGACCGGTTCCTCATCCAGCATCTGGTCATCTCCTGCCTCGGCCATGGCCTGGAAGGCTTCCTTCCAGCCAGTCCGCGGCGCCACCACAGGACGGATGACGAGTCGATTCCCTTCCGCTTCGACCTCAACCTCTTCTCTCAGGCCAGTCTGCTCGAGAAGATACTTCGCGATGCGAATCCCCTGAGAGTTTCCGATGCGAACGATCCGTGTCCTCATAGCCGATGCTCCTCGGAAGGTGATTACATCGTAACCACCCTCTATGGGTCAAGCTGATTGGAACGGTCGGGCCCCGATGGTACATTCCGCGGCGCCATGACTCCGACCCCTCAGCACCCGGCCGTGCGCAAGGAGCAGGTGCTGGCGCGCCAGCTTTCGGCGGCCCAGCAGACGGCGATGGCGCTCGGCGGCGCGATCGGGACGGGCCTGTTTCTCGCCAGCGGCCTGGCGGTCAACGTGGCGGGGCCGGCCATCATCCTCTCCTATGCGATCGTGGCCGGCATCTCGCTGCTCCTCGGCCGCGCGCTGGCCGAGATGGCGGTGGCCCATCCGACGGCGGGCGCCTTCGGCGTGTACGCGGAGATGTACGTCTCGCCCTTCGCCGGCTACGCCGTGCGCGTGAGCTACTGGCTGATGCAGGTGGTCGCGACCGGCGCGCAACTGGTCGCCGCGTCGATCTACATGAGCTACTGGTTTCCTCAGGTGCCCGGGGCGGCCTGGGTGATCGCGTTCGGCGCCGTGCTCCTCTACGCCAACTCGCGGCCGGTCGGGCGCCTGGGCACGATCGAGTCCTGGCTCGTCCTGATCAAGGTCGCCGCGGTGGCGCTGTTCGCCGGGGTCGCCGTGCTGGTCTTGTCCGGCCTGACCGGCGAGCCCGCGATCGGCCTGCGCAACCTCACCGGCCAGGGCGGCTTCCTGCCTTTCGGTATCCCGGGGATCTGGCTCGGCTGCTGTTTCGCCCTCTACTCGTTCGTCGGCGTCGAGATCGTGGCCGTCACCTCGGGCGAAGCGACCGACCCGGCCCACACGATTCCGGCGGCCATGCGCCGCATGGTCCTCGGCCTGTCGGCCATCTATATCGTGACCATCACCCTGCTGACTGCCTTGACGCCGTGGAACCGGCTGGGTGCCGGCGAAAGCCCGTTCGTGACTGTGCTGGCGGGGCTCGGCATTCCCGGCGCCGCGGGCGTGATGAACTTCGTCGTGCTGAGCGCCGCGCTGTCGAGCTCGAACGCGAACCTCTACCTGATCACGCGGACCCTGTTCTCCCTGGCGCGCGCCGGATTCGTGCCCCCGGCGCTCGGCGCCGTGACCGGGCGCGGCACACCGGTCAACGCCCTGCTCGTGTCGAGTCTCGGCCTCGGGGGGGCCGCGCTGGTCCGGGCGCTCTGGCCCGGTTCGGCGTACGTGTGGTTTTTCGGGGTCGCGCTCTTCGGCGCGCTGTTCGTCTGGCTGATGATCTTCGTGACGCACGTCGCCTATCGCGCCGCCGCGGGCGCCAAGGCTCCGCCGGGCTCCTGGCTGGGGGCCGTCCTGATCGCCGCGATCCTGGTGTCCACCTGGTGGGTGCCCGATCTGCGGTCCACGCTGATCGCCGGCGGCCCGTGGCTCCTGCTGCTGGCGATCGGCTATCGCGTCTCGGGCGCGCGAAGATCTTCGTCCGGGTGAAGGTGAGTCGCGAAATCCGCCGGCAGCGCGACCTCCAGCAACTGCAGGTCCCCGGAACAGTCCGTCAACGCCGTCTTCAGGTGAGGCGGGATCACGAAGGCGTCGCCCTCGGCGAGCGCGTGGGCACCCTGTCCCTCGCCACGGAGCGTCAGGGAACCCTCCAGGACGAACGTGAACAGGATGTCCGCCGTGTGGCTGCTCACCTGGCCCTGGTCGGGGCCCACGGGACGGGCGACCTGGACGGACGCCACACCTCCGGTCGCCGCGCCGATGCCGGTCTCCCGCGCCTCGAACCCGGGCAGCCGCCAGGGTGTCCAGACGGCTTTCTCCAACTCGCTCCGGCAGAACCGCTGTCCGCCGAACTCCCGGTCGGGGCGCAGCCACGGCGTGGGCAGCTCCATCTCGTGATCCACGGTGGTGACGTGCTCGGCCGGCACCCCGATCTCGACCACCTGGAGGTTCTCGGAGGACTCGAGCACGCGGTGGCGGATCTGCGGCGGCTGAATCACGCAATCCCCCGCCGCCAGGACGAACGGCGGCCCCTGGTCCTCGTACACCAGCCGCACCCAGCCGCGATAGCAGAAGATCAACTGGAAGCCCACCGTGTGGTAGTGGACCATGTCCGGCACCGGCCCCGCGTCGGGAATGCGGATGTGCGACGCGATGATGCTGCCGCCGAGCCGCCCGGGGATCAGGTCCCGGTAGTGCATGCCCGCGCGGCCGATCACCCAGGGACTGTTGTCCTTCAGCCGGCGCACGACGAAGGCATGTTGAGTCGGCGGCATCTCCAGGCGCGGATGGGCGTCGACGATCCGGATGCGCACTCCGTTCGGAGCCGTCAGCTCCCGCTGGCCCTCAGGATCACTGCACAGCAGCCGAAGCACACCCGGAGCAACATCCGCGCCCCGCTCCAGCCGGAGGCGCAGGCCGTGCCCGGACAGGACGGCCACCGCCGGATCGTCGGCCGGGAAGATCTCGTCCAGCCGGAAGCCCAGCTCGCCGGTATAGAAGGCCAGATCCGCGGCGAGGTCCGTGGATGGGAACAATACCTCGGCCGCCTCGACCGCTCCCTCTCCCCCGACCCGGGGGAGAGGGGGAATGGGATCAACCTTCACGCGACGGTGATCTCGTCGGACAGGTAGACGTCCTGGATCGCGTTGAGCAGCTCGACGCCCTCGCGCATGGGGCGCTGGAACGCCTTGCGGCCGGAGATCAGACCGCAGCCGCCGGCCCGCTTGTTGATCACCGCGGTGCGCACCGCCTGGGCCATGTCGTTCTGGCCCGCGGCCTCGCCGCCCGAGTTGATCAGGCCGGCGCGGCCCATGTAGCAGTTCGCCACCTGCCAGCGGTTCCAGTCGATCGGGTGCTCCTGGACCAGCTCGCCGTAGACCCGCGGGTTGGTCTTGCCGAACTTGAGCGCGTTGTAGCCGCCGTTGTTGGTGGCCTGCTTCTGCTTGACGATGTCCGCCTGGATGGTCACCGCGAGGTGGTTCGCCTGCCCGGTGAGGTCGGCCGAGGTGTGGTAGTCCACGCCGTCCTTCTTGAAGGCGTTGTTGCGGGTATAGGCCCAGAGGACCGTGGCCAAGCCCATCTCGTGGGCGCGGGCAAAGGCCTCGGAGATCTCGACGATCTCGCGGTCCGAGTCCTCGCTGCCGAAGTAGACCGTGGCGCCGACCGCCGCCGCGCCCATCTCCCAGGCCTGCTCCACCTGGGCGAAGAGGATCTGCGCGTACTGGTTCGGGTAGGTCAGCAGCTCGTTGTGGTTGATCTTCAAGATGAACGGGATCTTGTGGGCATACCTGCGCGACATGGCGCCGAGCACGCCCAGGGTGGAGGCCACGCCGTTGCAGCCGCCCTCGATCGCCAGCTTGACGATGTTCTCCGGATCGAAGAACTCGGGGTTGGGGGCAAACGAGGCGGCGGCGGAGTGCTCGACGCCCTGGTCCACCGGCAGGATCGAGAGGTAGCCCGTGCCGGCCAGCCGGCCGGTGTTGTGGAGGCGGTGCAGGTTCACGAGCACCTGCGGCTTGCGGTCCGAAAGGGCCCAGGCGCGGTCGATATGATCCGGGCCGGGCAGCGTGAGCTGCTCTTTCGGAATGCCCTTGCAGGTGAAGGACAGCAGGTTGTCCGCCTCATCGCCCAGGAAGCCGACGATCCGGTCCAGGGTGCTGCTTCCAGCGCGTTCGAGAGTTGCCATCGAGGAGGTCCCTCCAAGAAAGTTCGGATTCAGGGCGCCGCGGCGCCGCATGGCATTCTATCAACTGAGGGAGATGCAATGAGCACGCCGAAACGCTTCCACCGGGTCCGGGAGGTCCTGGACCGCCGCCAGCCCGATCTCACGGTGCTGATGGAGGACGTCCAGATCCCGCGGAACTTCGCCGCCCTGCTGCGGACCTGCGACGCCGTGGGCGTACTGGAAGCCCATGCAGTCTGGCGCATCGGAGGCCAGCTCAAGATCTCCCGGCCGGCCTCCGGCGGCACCCGCAAGTGGGTGCCGGTCCGCCGGTACCGCGACCTGGAGAGCGCCGCGGCCACGCTCAAGGGCCGGGGCTTTCGCATCCTCGCCGCCCATCCCGCCGACCGCGCGGTGGACTACCGGGAGGTCGACTATACGCTCCCCACCGCCGTCCTCCTCGGCCAGGAGGAGACCGGCGTGACCCCGCAGGCCGTCGAGATGGCGGATGACCTGGTGGTGATCCCCATGATGGGCATGGGGTTGTCGCTGAACGTCTCGGTGGCCGCGGCGCTGATTCTCTTCGAAGCCCGGCGCCAGCGCGCCGCGGCCGGGCTCTACGACCAGCGCCGGCTGGACCCGGAGCTTTATGAGCGCCTGCTCTTCGAGTGGACCTACCCGGTTTTGGCCCGGCTGTGCCAGAAGAAGAAGGTGGCTTACCCGCGGCTGGGGCCGGAGGGGGAGATTCTGGGGGAGCTGCCGCGATAAAGGACCCAAAGGACTGCAAGGACTGCAGGGACTTCAGGTCTTTGGTCCTTGATGGCCTTGCAGTCCTTTATGTCCTCCAGGAGCGCAGGATCGCCTCCGCGGAAAGATCGATATCGGCCTCGGTGGTGGACCAGTTGGAAACCGAAATCCTCATCGCTGCCTTGCCGCGCCACTGGCTGCCGCCCAGCCAGCAGGTTCCCTCCTCCTGGACCCGCCGAATCACTTCCCTGGTCTGCTCGTCGGAGTCGCCGAACCGGACCAGGACCTGGTTCAGGACCACATCGTTGAGGATCTCCACTCCCGGCTCGCCGCGCAGGCGGTCCGCCATCCGGCGGGCCAGCGCGCAGCAGCGCTCCACCAGGTCCGCCACTCCCGAGCGGCCCAGGGAGCGAAGCGCGGCCCAGACCGTGAAGCCCCGCGCCCGGCGGGAGAACTCGGGCGTGAAGTCGAAGGGGTCGCGCAGCGTTTCGGACGGCGGAATGTAGGCCGCCGCGGCGTTCATCGACGCCTTGTGCGCCTGAGGGTTCGCCACGATCGCCAGCCCGCAGTCGTAAGGCACGTTCAGCCACTTGTGAGCGTCGACCGCCCAGGAGTCCGCCTCCTTGGCACCCCGCACCAGATCACGCAGGCCGGGAGCCGCCGCGGCCCAGAGACCGAAGGCGCCGTCCACGTGCACCCAGGCGTTCCGTTCCCTGGCGACGGCGACCACCTCGTCCAACGGATCGAAGGCGCCGGTGTTCACGTTCCCGGCCGCGGCGCAGACGATCAGCGGCCCCGAGCTGTCCCGGAGAGCCTCGCGCAGGGAATCCGCCTTCATCCGTCCCTGGCCATCGGTCTCGACCCGCCTCACCCGCTGGCGCCCCAGGCCCAGCATCTGGAGCGCGACCGGGATGGTCACATGCACGTCGGCTCCCACGACCACCTCGATCTCGGGAGCCCCGAACAGGCCATCCGCCTCCACGTCCCAGCCGGCCCGGCGGAGCACCTCGTGGCGCGCCGCCGCGAGGCAGGTGAAATTGGCCATCTGCGCGCCGGTCACGAACCCGACGCTGGCCGTGGCCGGGAGATCCAGCAGCTCCAGAAGCCAGGCCGAAGCCACCTCTTCGGCCACCGAGTTCGCCGGCGAGGTCAGGTACAGAGTGCCGTTCTGGTCCCAGGTAGACGTGAGCCAGTCCGCCGCGAGCGTGGCCGGCAGATGGCCGCCGATCACGAAGCCGAAGTACCGGGGGCCGGCCATGGCGACCACGCCCGGATCGGCACCGCGGGCCAGATGCTCGAGGACTGCCATCGGGTCCTCTCCAGAGTCAGGCAGAGGGCCGCCGAGCGCGGAGCGCAGCTCGCCGGCGCTCACCGCCGGACCGACACGGCGGTTAGGCAGACCGTCGAGGAACTCGATCGCGAGGCCGGCAGCGCGCTTCAGGAGATCGGCGTCGCTCACCGGGGCACCTCTCCTCTCCGTTCCCAGACCGCGCGCGAGATCTCGCCGATCACCCGGTCCGCCTCCTTCTCGTCCTGGAAGCCGGCGGTCAGCACCACCAGCACGTAAGGCTGCTCGCCCGGCGGAAACACGATCGCCGCATCGTGGTGGACGCCGGTGATGTCGCCGGTCTTGTGGGCGACCGGTGTGCCCGGCGGCAGGCCGGCGGGGATCTTCTCGTTGAACTCCTGGGCCTTGAGGATCTCGATCATCCGCTCCGAGCTGGCCTTGGAGAACGCCGTGCCGTTCGCGATCGCCTCCAGGGCCACCTGAAGATCGTGGGCCGTGACCGCGTTGTTCATGCCGGCGGCGAAGGCCTTCTCGTCCTCCACCCCGCGGAGGACCCGGATGTCGTAGGCCTCGATGCGGCGCATCAGGTCCATGACGGTCGAGGCGCCGATCTTCTCGATCAGCAGGTTGGTGGCGAGGTTCGAGCTGCGGACGATCATCCGCCGGATCATCTCCTCCAGCGGTCGGGTCTGACCGGCGGCCTGGTAGAGATCGGGGTCGCCGTCCTCGGCCGGGTCGAGCACGAAGGTGGAGCCGTCCATGATGCTGTGGAACTCGTTGCGGACCTGGATGGGCTCGTCCAGCCGGATCGCGCCGCGGTCCACCGCGTCGAAGAAGGCCATCATGACCGGCACCTTCATGGTGCTCGCCGCGTGGAAGCGCTCGCGGTCGTGAAGGCCGAACGCGGCGCCGGTGCCGAGGTGCCGGTACGCCACGCCGATCAGCCGCTTGTCGCCCTGGCGGGCGACGATCCGTTCCACCTCGCCGGGCAGGGAGCCGGCCGGATGCGGCGCGGAGGCGCAGGAGAGCAGAAAGGCCACGGGGGCCACCAGGAAGGCTCGACGCATGTTTGTCCTCTATACGAGCGAGAGCTGCCGTTCCCCGGGA
>DATANP010000575.1:0-11820 GCA_036266195.1 Thermoanaerobaculia bacterium
ACCCGCAGCGAGGCGCGGCGCCGCGGATCGAGCGAGTCCTCGTGCGCGATCACCCCGCGATAGAGGTCGAGGGCCTCGCGGTAGGCCCCGAGCTTCTCCAGGACGACGCCCTGGTTGATCCGCGCCACCTGGATCTGGAACCCGGCCCAGGGCTCCGCAGCGTGCCGGGCCGCGAGGCTGGCCGCCGCGGCGTGGCGGTCGAGCGCCCGGTTGTAGCGGCCTTCGGACGTCGCGACCATGCCGAGGTTCGACAGGTTGATCACCTGGCTCTCGGCGTCGCCGCGCAGCCGGTTCACCTCCAGCGCCTCGCGGAAGCGGCTCTCCGCCTCGTCGTAGTCGCCCAGGTAGTGGAGGCTGAGGCCGGTGTTGTTCAGCGTCCGGGCCACGCGGTCCGTATCTCCCAGTGAGCGCCGGATGCGCAGCGCCGCCTCGCACTCCTTGAGCGCCGCCCGGAAGTCGCCCAGCTCGTTGAGCAGCACGCAGGCGTTGTTGCGCGCCGTGGCCGCGGTGTCCGGATCGGACTGCGCCGCGGCCTCGGCCACGGCCCGGTATACCTGCACCGCCTCCGGCAGCCGGCCTTCGGCCTGGAGGCCGTTGGCCTGATCGAGCGTCTGGGCGGAAAGGGGCACGGCCAGCAGGCCCAGGACGAGGAGCGCGAGGATTCTCGCTCCACGATGTTCCATCCGCACCTCCCTGCCTGTCCTATCCGACAAGGAGGAGCCCTTGATGACATCACAGCCCATGCGTCCCCACTCCTTTCGCGTCCTGCGCAAGCTCCTGACACCCGAGGCCCTGATCCTGGCGGTCTGCATCCTGCCGATTGTAGGCTCGCTCGTGCGCCAGGCGGGTGCCCAGGGACCCTGGAACGACCTCTCGGCGCCGTTCGAGCGCAGGGTCCTGGGAGCCTCGCTGCCCGAAGCGCCCTTCGACCTGCGGTTCTTCTCCACGGCGGTCAAGACCGACTCCCAGGGGAAGATCCTCACCGGCCCCACGAGCGACCCGGTCAAGAACCTGGTCGGCGCCGAGTCCGCCGGCGAGCGCGCCGGAATGGAGCGCTACACCAAGATCCTGTTCGGCGCCTCGTACCTCGACGGCCGGCCCGATCCCGGCACCCGGATCGACCCCAACAGCCCCGAGGTCAAGAGCGGCAGCCAGCACTGGCCCTTCGTCAAGCAGCCGTTCCGGAGCTGGCCGAACGCCCTCGCGCTGACCCCCGACGGCCGCAAGCTCTACGTCACCCTGCCCGGCCGCGAAGGCTATCCCGACTGGCGCCTCGCCGTGGTCGACACCGCGCGCCGCGACGTCCTGGCCTGGATCGACCTGCGGCCGGCCGGCCAGTCGGCGGGCACGCGGCCGGTGGGCCTCGCGGTCTCGCCGGCCAACCCCTACCTGGTGGTCCTCAACCAGTATGGGAACTTCGCCAGCGTGATCGACACCGCCACGGACCGGGTGATCGGCGAATTCGAGACCGGCTTCTACGCCGAGGACCTCGTCTTCAACGCCGACGGCACCCGGCTCTACCTCACCGACCGCTTCAAGGACCAGGTGCGGGCCTTCCGGGTCGATCCCGGCCCGTTCTTCACCCAGATCGCCGAGATCCCCACCGGTACCACGGACCTGGACCGCTCGAACCCCCGGGACCTGGCGATCTCGGCCGACGGCAGCACCCTCTATGTCGCCAACACCCTGGGGCACACCCTGGCGGTGATCGACATCGCCGCCGACGCCAACCGACTGGTCACGAACCTGCCCGTCGGCGGGCTCGCCACGGACGTCAAGATCGCCGGCCGCTGGGGCATCGTCTCGGGCCATGAGACCAACACCGTGCTCAACCAGCCGGAGACCGGCCACGGCCTGCCCAAGAAGGTCAACGGCGTGGCGGTGCGCAACGACGGCAGCCCGCTCGGCTACACGCCCGTGATGACCGACGCCACCAAGGCCACCACCTTCGACGACATCGGCACCGAGCTCAACGTCTTCGAGGTGGCCACGAACCGCTTCGTCTACCGCTACGTGGACTTCGAGCGCGACCGCTCCATGCTGGTGACCGCCGGCCAGATCGTCGACCTCGGCGACCACAACGCCGGCCAGAAGATCATCCGCGGCAGCGGCGCCGAGCAGATCTTCGTGCGCGGCGACCTGCTCTTCGTCAGCCAGATGCATTCCGACAAGATCGAGGTCTTCCGCATCCAGCAGAACCCGGCGGACCCCTCGAAGATCCTGGCGTACGTCGGCACCGAGTACACCGGCGGCATCACGCCGCAGGGCATTGCGGTCTCCGCGGACGGCCGCACGGTCTACGTCGCGAACATGCAGACCGAGGACATCTCCTTCCTCTCCGTGGACGCGACGGGCAGGCTGACCCGCCAGGGCTACCTCGCGGTCGGCGTGACCGGCAGGACGCCCGATCCGACCACCGGCGGCAACGGCCAGAACCTCTTCGCCACGGCCGAGGAGCAGGGCCTCCGCTGGCTGTTCAGCACCGCCTACTCGGACGACGGCCAGAAGTCCTGCGGCCACTGCCACTGGCAGAGCCGGCACGACGGCGGGCAGTGGAACGTGGGCGCCAACGCCGTGGGCGGCGTCAAGGTCTGCCCGCAGAACAAGGACATCTCCGACAACTGGCCCGAGTGGTACGAGGGGCTCAACAACGACATGCTGGCCTACGCCTCGGCCTGCAACGGCGAGCTCGTGGTGGCGGAGAAGCGGACCACCCTCTTCCCGCAGGCCACCCTGGCGGAACGCCTGAAGGCCCGCGACGAGTATGTCCTGCGCAAGACCGAGGAGAATTCGAAAGCGATCGGCCGCAACGACCTCTCCGGCAAGGCCTTCAAGGCGGGCTATTACGACATCGCCTACCTGGAGATCCTCTGGAGCCAGAACGAAACCCATCTCATGCCCAACCCGTTGCGGCAGTTCGCCTCGGCCGCGGACGCGGCCAAGGTGGAGCGCGGCCGGGTCCTCTTCACCTCCGAGGTGTCCGCGGGCGGCGCCGGCTGCGCGAGCTGCCATCACAACGGCAACGTGATCACCAACGGCGAGGTGGACGACACCTTCCAGGACTACAACATCCACGAGCCCGGCGTGATCGCCGAGACCACGGTGGACAACGACGGTCCGTTCACCCGGCTGCCGAACGACTACTTCTTCCAGAAATTCGGCCCGCCGCAGGACGAGGGCGGCCGGCAGAACGTGAGCAGCCGCAACACCAAGCACCTGCGGGCCTTCTGGGACAGCGTGCCGCGCTGGCTCCACCACGGCGGCGCCCACAGCATCCGGGAGATCCTGCTGGCGCCCGACTCGCCGCTGCTCAGGCCCGGCGAGCGCGGCTTCAACTTCCGCACCGTGCGCACCGACCACCAGCGCGCCGTGGCCCACGACTTCCTCGGCGGACCGCGCATCGTGCTGCCCACCGAGGTCCCGATCACCTTCGGCCACAGCGGCGGCGGCCTGGCCGGCGACGGCATGGGGCCGCTCTACGTCAGCCTCGACCGGCCGGTGATGGTGTCGCCGCCCAATGCCGCCGATACTGCCTACCCCGAGGGCAGGCTGGAGGTCGACCGCCTGGGCACCGCCAACGTGGCGCCGCTCGTCACCGTCGTGGACGGCAAGCGCGTCATCAACCCTGACCTGGCCCGGAACGGCATCCGGGTGATCAAGGACACCCACGGGAAGACCTCCCAACTGACCGCGGCAGACCTGGAGGCCCTGGAGATGTACCTCAAGTCGCTGCAGAAGTAGCCGCCCGCCCCGCCACCTGCCGGATCGCCGTCTCGAGCTGCTCGAGGTTCACCGGCTTCGTCAGGTGGCGGGCGAACCCCGCCGCGCGGCTGCGCGCCACGTCCTCCTCCATGCCGTAGCCGGTGAGGGCAATGCCGCGCAGCCCGTAGCGCTTTGACAGCTCGGCCATCAGGTCGAGCCCGCTGCCGTCGGGCAGGCCGATGTCGCTCAGGACCAGGTCAATCCGGTCGTCCTTCCGACGGCCCTGGACCGCGGCGTCGACGGCGGCCATTCCCTCCGAGATGCTGCCCGCCACCACCACCTGGTGCCCGGTGGCGCGCAGGAGATCGGCCATGGCCTCGGCCGTATCCACGTGATCCTCGACCAGCAGGATGTGGAGCGGCTCCGGCCGGGCATCCAGAATCTCCGCCGGCTCCTCGGGGGCGGCCTCCCGCACGGGCTCCGGCAGGGAGGCCGGCCGTCCGGAGGGGAGCCGGACGGTGAACGTCGAGCCCCGGCCCTTGCCTTCGCTCTCCACCGAAAGGCTGCCCCCGTGCAGCTCCACAAGGCTCTTGCCGATCGCGAGCCCCAGCCCGAGACCGCCGAAGCGCCGCACTTCGTTCCTCCGCCCCTGCTGGAACGCGTCGAAGACGTGGGGGAGAAGCTCGGGCTCGATGCCCATGCCGGTGTCCGAGACCTGCGCCACGAGATCGTTCCCGTCTCTCCAGGCGCGCACCCGGACCGTGCCTTCGGGCGGCGTGAACTTGCGGGCGTTGCTCAGCAGGTTCCAGAAGACCTGCGTGAGGCGCGGCGCGTCCGCCCAGATCCGCAGATCCCCGCCGTCGGCCTCCATCGCCACCTGCGGACCCGGGGTTCCCGGCCGGGCCGAGGCCTCGACCGCGTGCTCCAGCACCTGGCGCAGGTCGGCGGGGCCGCGCCGCAGCTCCAGCTTGCTCTGGGAGATGCGGGTGAGGTCGAGCAGATCGTCGATGAGCCGCGCCTCCAGCTCGACGTTGCGCCGGATCGTGGCGAGCCCGTTCCGGATCGACGGCGGCAGCGCCTCCAGCCCGGGCCGCTCCAGCCGGGAGAGGACCGCGAGCACCGGCGTCAGCGGGGTGCGCAGCTCGTGGCTCAGCGTCGCCATGAAGCGGTCCTTGGCATGATTGGCGGTCTCGGCCTGGGCCCGGTCCTCGGCCTGGCTGCGCATCACCCCGAACAGCGCGATGCTCATCAGGAGGCCCAGGATGAGCAGGAGCGCCGCCTGGTCCCGGATCGATGCCGCTTCGAAGGCCGGCAGGGTGGAGAAGACCACCGTCCATGGATGGCCCGCCATGTCGAAGCGCTGCGTGGACTCGAACTGGGGATCGGGTCCGACCACCCCCGGCGCGTGCGACTGATGCAGGAGCGTCCTGGGAGAGGCGGCCCCGGCATAGACCTCCACCGCGAGATTGGGGCTGCTGCCCAGCGTGCCCTGCAGCAGGTCGTCGGCGCGGAAGGCGCTGTAGACGAACCCGGCCAGCGCGGCGCGCCGCTCCTCCAGGGTGCCGGTCGGCTGCTTCTTCTTGTAGACCGGAACATAGATCAGGAACCCCGCCTGCTTGTGGGGATCGATCTCCTGCTCCAGCAGGATCCGGCCGGTGGCGGAGGGCTCGCCGGTGTCGCGGGCGCGCTCCATGGCCACCCGGCGCGCCGGATTCGTGAACATGTCGAAGCCGAGCGCCGCCCGGTTGCGGCGGTCCAGCGGCTCCAGATAGATGATCGGGAAGAGGTCGTCGCGCGGGGAGTCGGGCCAGATGCCGAACTTCGCCTCGCCGTTCCTGCGCATCTCCTCGATCACGGCGTTCTTCCAATCGGCCGCGACGCGCAGGCCGAACCCGATCCCCTGGATGCCGGGATACTGCCGGCGCAGGTCGAGCCCCTCGACGAACGTCCGGAGCTCTTCGCGGCTCACGTTGTCGCTCGCCTGGAACAGGCCGGCGGTCCCCCGGAGCAGCGCGATGTACGTCTCCATCCGGTTCTGGAGGATGGCCTGGTTCTTCTGCACCAGGTTCTGGAAGCGCAGCCGGTCCTGCGTCTCGGCGCTCGTCCGGGCATACCAGGTGACCGTGCCGGTCAGGAGCAGCGAGAGCGCCAGCACCAGCCAGGCGCTCCTCATGGCGCCTCCCCTCCGGCAAGCTCCCGATACTCCTCGGGCGTGTCCACGTCGTGAACCGCGCCGGGGTCGTCCACCTCGACCTCGTGAACCCGGTCCGGGTGGCGGTCCAGCAGCTCGCGCAGGCCGACATCCAGATCCAGGGTATGAATCTCGGGGATCAGAGAGGGCGCGATGACCAGGGGGTGCCCGCGCCGGCCCCGATAGGAGGCGACCGTCAGCAGGTGCCGGCCGGCCTCCGCGAGCACCGTCGCCACCGTCGAGGCCCGCAGGGCCGGCAGATCGGCCGGGCAGACGACGATCTGCTGATACTTCGGAGCCCATGCGATCCCTTCGCGGATCGACGACAGCATGCCGCGGTCCGGGTCCGGATTGACCACCGTCCGCACCCCGGCCTCCGCGGCCCAGGCCCGCAGCGCGTCGTCGCCGGGAGCCGTCACGAGCACGATCTCCGAGACCCCGCCTTCCCGCAGTGCCTGCACCAGCGAGCCCACCACCGTCCCGCCCCGAAAAGGGAGGAGGAGCTTCGGGCGCCCCATGCGCCGCGACGAGCCAGCGGCCGGCAGAATGGCTATAGCCATTCCCGCATGATAAAACGAAAGCCTGGTCTAAATTAACCTCCGCCTTCAGGTCCCTGGGCTTCAACTGGAACGGGCTCGGCCGGTTTCGCGCTGAGCCCGGACCGGTAGAGCAGGGCCGCGATGCCGGCCACGAGCGCGAGACCGAGAATTACGGCCGGGGTCCCTTCCATCCAGGTGAAGCCCTTCTCAGCGAAGTGGAGCGAGGCGGGGAGCGCGATCCACTCGCGGTCCTGGGCCACGCGCAGGAACGCGATGGCCACGCCCGCGAGCCCTTCGCCCGCGATCATGCCGGACGCGGCGAGCACGCCGGGGTCGCCTTCGCGGGGCCCTCCCTTGCGCCGGGCCTCGACCACCCGCCGCACCAGGCCGCCCACGAAGATCGGCGTCAGGCTGCCCAGGGGGAGATAGATGCCGACCGCGAACGCCAGGCCGGGCAGGCCGGCCAGCATGGCGGCGAGCGAGAACGCCGCGCCCGTGGCGACCAGCCCCCAGGGGAGAGAGCCGGAGAGCACGCCGTCGATCACCGTCTTCATGAGCGTGGCCTGGGGAGCGGGCAGCTCGGGCGAGCCGAACGTATACGCCTTGCCCAGGAAGAGCACCGTGCCGGCCACCGCCCAGCAGGCGAACGCCGCGCCGAGAAACTGCCCGGCCTGCTGGCGCGCCGGCGTGGCCCCCACCAGATAGCCGGTCTTCAGGTCCTGCGAGATGTCGCCGGCCTTGGACGCGGCGATGCAGACCACCGTGCCCACAGTAAGGATCGCGGCGCGGGCCAGGGGATCGTTCCAGCCGAACAGCACGAACACCAGCGCGGTCCCGAGCAGCGTCACCAGGGCCATGCCGGACGTCGGATTCGAGGACACCCCGATCAGGCCCACGATGCGCGACGACACCACCACGAACACCACGCCGAAGATCCCGACCCCGATCGCGGCGATCAGGCGCTGCGCGAAGCCCATGTTGCCCGCGAGCAGCCCGGGCACGAGCGCCAGGAGCATGACGACCAGGGTCGGCCCGGCGAGCACGACCCACCCGGGCAGATCGCGGTCGGTGCGGGGCACACCGGGCCCCGCCTCAGCCCCGGCTCCCTTCGACCGGATGCCCTTGAGCACCGCCGTGAACGAGCTGTACATCGTGGGCAGGGCCCGGGCCACCGTGACGATGCCCGCCGCCGCCACCGCGCCCGCGCCGATGTAGCGCACATACTTGCTCCAGATCTGGCCGGCGGACAGGTCGCGGATCGGCGTGGCGGTCTCGGGGAAGAGCGGAGACGTCAGCCCTTCGCCGACCAGGGCAATCAAAGGGGTGAGCACCAGGGCGGAGATCAGGCTGCCGGACACCATGATGGCCGACTGGCGGTAGCCCAGAATGTAGCCCACCGCGAGCAGGGCGGGAGCGATCTCCAGCGCCAGCTCGGCCTTGGGCAGCACGCCCACGTGCGTGCTCAGCTCCGAGGGGATGAGCACCGCGGCGCCGAGCGCGATCTTGATGGCCGCGCCGACGAGCAGGCCGATGAAGATCCATTTGCCACCGGACGATTCGGCGGCCGTGGCCCCGAGCACCTCGGCGCAGGCCGTGCCTTCGGGGTAGGGCAGCTCGTCCGCGCTGTTGACGATGAGCAGCCGCCGCAGCGGGATCATGGCGCTGATGCCGAGAATCGCCCCGAGCAGCGCGAGCATTGCCACCTGCCAGAACGGAGGCGTCATGCCCCAAAGGAAGAGCGCCGGGATGGTGAAGATCGTGCCTGACGCGAGCGACGAGCTGGCAGACCCGATCGTCTGGGACATGTTGGCTTCGAGGATGATCCCGCCGGGCCGGCGACCCATGACGCGGAACGCGGCCACGGTGAGCACGGCGATGGGAATCGACGTCGAGACCGTGAGCCCCACCCGCAGGCCCAGATACGCGTTCGCGGCGCCGAAGAGGACGCCGAAGACAATCCCGGCCACGGCCGCGCGAAGCGTGAACTCCGCGATCGACTCCTGACGGGCGGCTGGCTGCATGCGCTCCCTCCTTCCTCGAAGGTCGGGGGGAGGGTAACACAGGGGGGCGGCGGTATATAGGCGGTAAGAACCGCGCTGATTGGCAATTGGATTGACAATCAGCGCAGCTTTCCCGAGGATGATCCCATGCTGATCTCCCGGGAAGCCGAGCCCGTCGTGCGCCGTCTCGCCCAAGGATACCCGGTGGTGGCCATTACCGGGCCGCGACAGTCGGGCAAGACCACCCTGGTCCGAACCCTGTTCACGGATCGGCCTTATGTCAGCCTGGAGGACCTGGACGAGCTGGACTTTGCCACCCGGGACCCGAGGGGCTTCCTCTCCCGGTATCCGGACGGTGTGGTTCTGGATGAGGTCCAGCGCGCGCCAGCCCTCTTCTCCTACCTCCAGACCAGGGTGGATGAGGACCAGCGCCTCGGCCGGTTCATTCTCACCGGTTCCCAACAGTTCGGCCTGCTCTCCGGAATTACCCAGACTCTGGCAGGCCGGGTGGCGCTGGTCCCCCTGCTGCCGTTCACCCTCGGCGAGCTGCAGAGCGCGGACGAGGCTCGGGGGAGCCTGGAGGATCTGCTCTTCTCGGGCCTCTACCCCCCGGTCTACGATCGCCAGCTCGACCCAATCATCTGGTACGGCAACTACGTCCAGACCTACATCGAACGCGACGTGCGGCAGACGGTCAACGTCCGGGACCTGAGCCTGTTCCAGCGCTTCGTCCGGATGTGCGCGGCACGATCCGGTCAGCTTCTGAATCTTTCAGGCCTGGCAAACGACTGCGGCATCACCCACAACACGGCCCGCTCGTGGCTCTCGGTCCTGGAGGCGAGCTATCTTGTCCACCTGCTCCAGCCCCATCACCGGAACTTCAACAAGCGGCTCGTGAAGACCCCGAAGCTCTACTTCTACGACGCCGGTCTCGCGGCCTGGCTGCTGGGCATCCAGGCGCCCGGTCAACTCGCCAATCATCCGCAGAGGGGAGCCCTCTTCGAGACCTGGGTCGTGAGCGAGCTCCTCAAGGCCCGTTTCAACCGGGCCCTGACCTCCAACCTCTACTTCTGGCAGGACCGAAGCCGGCACGAGGTGGATGTGCTGATCGATCAGGGAACCAGCCTGATCCCTGTCGAGGTCAAGTCCGGCCAGACCGTCGTATCCGACTTCTTCCGAGGCCTGGAAAGCTGGGTAGGTATTGCTGGAAGCGAGAGTGGCAGGCCCTGGGTGATCTACGGTGGAGACCGTAGCCAGAGCCGGACCGAGGCCGAAGTTCTGCCATGGCGACAGATTGGAGCGCTGATCGAAGCGGCCGTCGCACCGCCTGCCTGAGAAGATCTCACCCTCGGGACTGAAACAGCTCGATCGGGTTGCCCGAAGGATCGTCGATGACGACCTGGGCGCCGCCCGGCCCGGACACGATTTCAGCCGTGCGGAACGGCACCCCGGCATCTCGCAACCGCTTGACCTCCGCCTCGAGGTCGGCGACCTGAAGGTGAATGCGGTTCCAGCCGCCCGGCACCTGCTGCCGGCCGTCGGCGAGCGGGCGTTTGCCTGAGCTGCCCTCGCCGCTCAGCAACAGCCGTACGCCGTCACGCGACACCGCGGCAAAGGCGGGTGACGCGTCGTGCTCCAGGGTGAAGCCGAGAAGAGTGGTGTAGAACCGGATGGCCCCAGGCACATCGTCGATCATGTAGCGCACGCCGACTTCGGACATCGCTTTCGCCCTCCTGTTGCGTTTCCAGTTCAGCGAGCCGGGGCAAAGCGGCTCGAAGAGGAGGGTAGCACAGCACTTTCAACCGGGCTCGATGAGAAGAGCGCCGGGCAAAGGCCGAAGAGGCTCGCCGTCGATCGTCACCTCCGTCCAGGCGCTCCGGTCGTCCAACTCGTGGTCCTCGATGACGCGGAACTCGGACGAAGGCGTCCGCGTGATCGGCTCCGGGAGCCTCGAGACAGTGGACTTCGGGGAGATCCCATAGCGCTCGCAGAGCTTGAGGCAGTCGATCGCGAGGTCGAGCTCCTGCTTGAATGAAAGCGCACCAGGATCACCGGCGCGGAGTCTCTGGACCTGCGCCTCCCGCAAGTCCTCAAGATGGGCAATCACATGAGAGAGGTCGATGTTCATGGACGTCGGGGACGGCCTGAAGCGCCGGGAGAGCACAGCCCAGGGCTGAGGCCGTAGGCCGATGCCCTGGGCTGGAAGGCGGTACCCAAATGCGGCCTGACAGGCCGCGAGAGCTCACGTTGAATTCGACACCACCCCGGCTCTCGCGACCTTTCAGGCCGCGCTTTGCGTGCTGCGGAATCTCCCCAGGGCATCGGCCCTTGGCCTCAGCCCTGGGCTGGATTCCCCCGGCCCTTCGGGCCGGTTTTGATAGACACTCTAAGAGGAGGTGTATCCAGACGACAGCCCGACACGAGGCCCGTAGAGATTTCTACTTCGAATCTGTAAAACTTCGCCCCAATTTCCTGCGTTCTCCACAGAGATCAGCCGCTTGGGGCCCAAAACGACTCATCTAACGCCCAAGAGGTCGATGCCGACTGGCGCGGAAGAGCCCTCATCTCGCCTTCTTCCCAAAATCCCCAGGCACTTTATCCGGGCCTTCGGCCCAATGTTTTGAGGGTGCCGGCGAGACGCCAGCGGTCCCAGGGAAAGCGCGCCGCGCTCGGTGTTAGCGATCCAGCAATTCAGACGTGACGGAGCACTACAGTACTCTTTTTGCGCGCTCTTGAAGGGCAGCAGTAAGAGGAGGTGTATCCAGACGGCAACCCGACACGAGGCCCGGAGAGATTTCTACTTCAAATCTGTAAAAGCTTCTTCCCAATTTCCTGCGTTCTCCACAGAGGTCAGCCGCTTGGGGCCCGAAACGACTCATCTAACGCCCAGGAGGTCGATGCCGACTGGCGCGGAAGAGTCCTCATGTCGCCTTCTTCCCAAAATCCCCAGGCACTTTATCTGGCGGAGCATCGCCTAGGTCCCCAACGAGCTTCGCGGCGCTGTTGTAGATGCGCGACGGAATTGTCGGTGCCTGGCGATCGGCCGCATCCCACTTCTTGCGGAGCTCCGCGAACGTTTGCTCGTCACGATGTGTGAATACTAACTGCTCCTCGAGAGCACGGCGAACTTCCCCGAGCTGTACAGCAGCCGCCTTGTGACGCTCAGAGCGCTCCGCGAAGCGAAGCGCCCCCTGGAGACTGGTCAAGGCCACAGTGGCCACGCTGAGTATCGCCATCGCGGTCTTGACCCATGCTGTATTAGCGTTTTGTAGAGAAGCGAACACCGTTGTGCCTAGAGAAGCGGAGATGATTACTGTCGGGAGGCTGAGCCACCAATGTAAGTGCTCGTAGTGCTTTGCGGCTTCATAGTGCGCTCGATGGCTTATCC
>DATANP010000576.1:0-2440 GCA_036266195.1 Thermoanaerobaculia bacterium
AAGCGGGGGAGCGACATGGCGACCCGTCTGCGCGATGGCGTCCGGGCCCACTACGGCCGGACGGCGGAGCAGCTCGCGGGCTTCCGGCTGCAGCCGCGGCGGCCGGGGATCACGCCGGAGGCGCCGCCGACGCCGCCCGGCACCGAAAACACAAAACCGTCCGAACCGGGCTCCACCCCTGTCCGGACGGCCGCTCCCGGGACCGATGCCTCAACCCTGGGATGAACGGAGTATAGCGTAAACCGAGGGGGGCAGGTCGAGAGGCCTGCCCTCCGTTTCCCGGAGGAATGACGCGCCGGGCTGGCGGTGTTCTCCTTAAAGGCCGTAGAATACCTCGTTCGTTGCTATGAGAAATCCAAAGAGTAAGACCCACGAGTGGTCTCCGTTTCGCGCCGACGAGCGTCTGGTGGAGCGGTTCTCCCCGCATGGGACGTACCGCCTGGCCCTGGCCTACGCGAACACGTACCACGTGGCCATGTCGAGCCTGGCGTTCCAGCGCGTCTACGAGCTGGTCCACCAGCGGCCGGAGTGGAGCTGCGAGCGCTTCTTCACGGACGGAACGGGCATGCCGCTGTCGGTCGAGGCCGACCGGCCGATCGACGACTTCGGCTGCATCTGCTTCTCGGTCTCCTTCGAGCAGGACTACGTGAACCTGCTCCAGATGCTGGACCGCGCGCGCATCCCGCTGCGCCGCTCGGACCGCCGTCCCTGGGACCCGGTGATCGTGATGGGCGGCTCCTGCGCCTCGATCAACCCGCTGCCGATGGCCGAGTTCGTGGACGTCTTCGCCATCGGGGCCGCCGAGAACTGCCTGCCGCCGATGCTCTCCGCCCTGGAAGAGGAAGACGGCCGGGAAGCGGTGATCGAAAGGCTCGCATCGCAGGACGGTTTCTATGCCCCCGCCTTTCACCATCCTGAATCGGACGAGTCCGGTCTGCCGAAGCTCAACAAGCTGGAGCTGACCGAAGCGCAGATGAAAGCGCCGGGAAACCTGCCCACCACCGCGATCGTGACGCCGCGCACCGAGTTTTCCGAAAAGTTTTTGATCGAGATGTCGCGAGGCTGTCCTGAGAAGTGCAAGTACTGCTGGGCGACCTTCGGCATGGGCCGCTTCCGCTGGCACCCGACCGACTACATTCTCTCCTCCTTGGAGCGGGCGCGGCCCGTAACCAATCAATTGGGATTCGTCGCCACCGCGGTGGGAGATCATCCGGACATTGAAACCATTCTGCGCGAAGCGAACCAGATGGGTTTCCGCACGTCCGTCTCGTCGATCCGAATTCCAGCCGTGACCGAAGGAGTCCTGGGCGCGCTCCACGCCTCCGGAGACCGCAGTATCACGCTGGCGCCGGAGACCGGCACGGACGAGCTGCGGATCAAGATGGGCAAGCCGATCAGCAACGAAGTTCTGTTGCAGAAGATCCGCCTGATCTTCCGCCACGGCTTCACGAGCCTGAAGCTGTATTTCATCGTCGGCCTGCCCGGAGAGACGATGGAAGACGTGCAGGGCATCGCCGAGCTGGGAGCGAGAGCCCGCGCCGTAATGCTGGAGGAGCTGGCGCCGAAGGGCATCGTGGGTCACATCCATCTCGGAGTGAGCGTCCTGGTCGCGAAGCCCTACACCCCATGGCAACGCGAGCCGATGGACGACGAGCGCAGTCTGAAAGAAAAGATAAGCGTTCTGAACAAGCTCGTCGCGAAGCTCCCGAACGTTTCGCTGGGATCGGTTTCGATTCGGGAAGCGATCTGGCAGACCTACATCAGCAAAGCCGGAAGCGACGCCGCCGAAGCCCTGGAAGCCGCCGCGCGAGGCGAGCACCTGAGCACGCTGTTGCGGCGTTTCGAATCGAAGATCCGGCCCGAGGTCTACCAGCCGATCGAAGGCGATCTGCGCTGGCATTTCATGCGCCAGGCGAACTGACAGGTTTACAGTCATGGACCTGACGGCTTTGCCCGGTGGCGATCTTGTGCAGGAAGGGCTTGCGGACCTCGACCGCGGAGTCGAGACCATCCCTGCGCTCCTCGTCTGGATCGGCGCTCCCCGTCTGCGACGGCTAGGGTTGACGGTGCCGGAGAGTCCCTACGAAATACCGGAGCACCGTCTCTACGAGTTCCTGGCGGAGAGCGACTCCGACTCGGCGCACTCCCGCTACAACGCCTTGATCCAACGGCTGGTCAGCTTCGAGAACGCGGCGGAATGCGGCGGCCTGTAGACCGCTCATGAGACATGCTCGCGCCTTCCTTCTCCTTTTCCTCCTGGCGGGTCCCGCCTTCGCCGACGGTCGTTGTCTGGTGGAGGCAGCCCGGAAGCAGATCGGGGTCACGCTCTATTACGACTCCGGCTATCAGAGAATCCCGTATCCCAACGGCGACGTGCCGATGTCGCGCGGGGTCTGCACGGACGTCGTGATCCGGGCCTATCGCCAGCTTGGAGTCGACC
>DATANP010000577.1:0-6325 GCA_036266195.1 Thermoanaerobaculia bacterium
GGTTTTCATCGCTCTCCTCCTCTCCCTGAAAAATGCCGGGAACAGGATGCCAGCCTCCCCCGGGCCGGTCAAGCCAAAAGAAAGTCCAAAGATCGTCGCCCCGAAGCGGCTCGCCTGGACCCGTTCGCGGCACTTCTCTCAATAGAGGTGCCACAAAGCGGGAGGTGGGATGAGAGAGGATCAGGGCAGCACGACACCTCTGGACCTGCCGGCCATGGAGGTCCCAGGCAGTCGGCGTCCATTCCGCCGCCGAATCGTTCGGCGTCTGTTCGGGATCGCTCCGGGCGAGACCTCCTTCGAACGCCGCGGCTTCCGGTGGGACTCGGAAGCCGTGCGCCAGCGTCTCGAAGGGGTGGCTTCCCGGTTCGTGGAGGGCTATCACTCCGCCCTGGAGGAGCCCACGACCGAGGATCTCGCCGCCCGGCTCGGGGAGATCCCGGCCGAGGTGAGCGGCTTCGCGTTCGAAGGGGCCGGCATGGCGCTCGCCCTGCTGGACACCCTGACGCCCTGGCGGAGCGAACGGCGCCTGGACGCGTTCCTGCGCGGGCCGGGCGATCCGCACAACTATCTGGTCCACGTGGGCGCGGGCTGGATCCTGGCCCGCCTCCCGCTCACCCCCGGGCGCCTGCTGGCCCGGCTCGACCCGGTCCTCGGCTGGCTCGCGCTCGACGGCTACGGTTTCCACGAGGGGTTCTTCCACCCCGGTCGCACGGTGGCCCGCCACGAGGTCCCGGCCAAGGTGCGGGGCTACGCGCGGCGGGCCTTCGACCAGGGGATCGGCCGCAGTCTCTGGTTTGTCGAGGGGGCGGGAGCGCAGCGCCTGAAGACGACGATCTCGTCCTTCCCCACGGACCGACAGGGGGATGTGTGGAGCGGCACCGGCCTGGCCTGCGCCTACGCGGGCGGCGCGGACCGCGCCACGGTCGAGGAGCTCGCGGCCTTCTCCGGCGGGCACCTGCAGCAGTTTGCCCAGGGGATTGCCTTCGCGGCCGGGGCCCGCCACCGCGCCGGCAACCTCGCGCCCCAGACCGAGACCGCCTGCCAGGCCGTCTGGGGCCTGGACGCCACGTCGGTGTCCGAGATGGTCGTGGACCTGAGCCACGACCTGATTGATCCCGTGCCCCCTCTCCCCAGCCCTCTCCCCCGTTCCGGGGGAGAGGGGGTTCCCTCCGGTACCGCCGAGCCGGCCTATGAAACCTGGCGCCGCCGCATCCAGCAACAGCTCAGCGAGAGGAAGACGTCATGAAACTCCTGAAGGGGCAGCTTGTCCGCTTCCTGGCCCTGGCGATGATCCTGGCCCTGTACGGCTTTACGCGCCAGCCGCGCCTGGACGATGCCGAGCGCCGGGAGCTCGCCTCCCGGTTCGCGTTCACGAAGCTGGAGCTGCCGGCCCCGCCCGGCGACCTGAGCCGGACGGTGCGGGCGGTCCACCCGACGATGGAGCGCATCTCGGGCTGGATCTCGAGCGTGGGCGCCGGCGTGGCGCTCAACGACTTCGACGGCGACGGGCTGAACAACGACCTCTGCTCCGTGGACGTGCGGGTCGACCGCGTGCAGGTCGCGCCGGTCCCCGGCACCGGGACGCGCTTCGCGGCGTTCACTCTCGATCCCGACCCGGCCCTGCCCCACGACCGCCGCACCATGGCGCCCATGGGCTGCGTGCCGGGCGACTGGAACGAGGACGGCCGCATGGACGCCGTGGTCTACTACTGGGGCCGGCCGCCGGTGATCTTTCTGAAAAACGACGGCGCGCTTTCGCCGGCTTCCTTCAAGGCGGTCCCGCTCGCGCCCGGGACGGAGATCTGGAACACGAACGCCCTGACCAGCGCGGACGTGGACGGCGACGGCCATCTCGACCTGATCGTGGGCAACTACTTCCCGGACGGCGCCCGCATCCTCGACGCCCAGGACAAGGGCACGGAGCACATGCACAAGTCGATGTCGCGCTCCGAGAACGGCGGCGTCAACCGGCTCTACCTGGGGACCGGTCGGGCCGACCTGTTCCGCGAGGTGCCGAACGCGTTCGATCCGCAGACGACCAACTCGTGGACGCTCGCCGCGGGCGCCGCGGACCTGGACGGCGACCTGCTGCCGGAGATCTACTTCGGCAACGACTTCGGCAACGACCGCCTGCTGTTCAACCGCTCGACGCCCGGCCATCCGCGGTTCGAGCCGCTGATCGGCCACAAGGGCTTCACCACGCCGACCTCGAAGGTGCTCGGCCGCGACTCGTTCAAGGGCATGGGCATCGACTTCGTGGACATGAACGGCGACGGCCGGCTGGACATGTACGTCAGCAACATCGCGCAGAACTGGGCGCTGGAGGAGAGCCACTTCGTCTGGGTGGCGAACGGCGGCCGCGCGCAGATGGAGAAGGGCGTGGCGCCGTTCGAGGACAGGAGCGAGGACCTCGGCATGTCGCGCAGCGGCTGGGGCTGGGATTCGCGCTTCGCGGACTTCGACGCCGACGGCGTGCCCGAGGGCATTCAGGCCGTCGGCTTCCTGCGCGGCGGGACGAACCGCTGGCCCGAGCTGCACGAGATCGCCATGGGCAACGACAACCACATGATCGACCTGCGCGCCTGGCACCACTTCCAGCCCGGGGACGACCTGTCGGGGCACCTGCACAACCCGTTCTGGGTGCGCGCCTCGGACGGCCGCTACTACGACCTGGCCGAGGACGTGGGCCTGGGCCAGGAGCACGTCAGCCGCGGCATCGCGCTGGCCGACGTGGACCACGACGGCGACCTCGACTTCGCGGTGGCCAACCAGTGGGAGTCCTCGTGGTTCTACCGCAACGAGACCCCCCATCGCAGGACACCCAACGCCTCCCTGGTGCTGGACGTGCGCGTGCCCAATGCCAACGGCACGTCGCGGCCGGCGGTCGGCGCCGAGGTCCGGGTGCGCAAGCCGGACGGCACGGAGCTGACCGCGCAGGTGGACGGCGGCAGCGGCCACTCGGGCAAGCGGGCGCCGGAGGTCTTCTTCGGGCTCGGCGGGATGCCGCTGAACGTGCCGCTGGAGGTGAAGGTGCGGTGGCGCGACGGGTCCGGGAAGGTGGGTCAGCAGGAGTTCTATCTGAAGCCGGGCGTGTACACGCTGGTGCTCGGTTCCAATCCGGTGGGAAAGGCGGTCTGAGATGGAAGAGCAGAAGAAGGACATGCGCCTGGCGGCACTGCGGCGGTTCGCGACCGCCATCACCATCCTCAACATCCTTGGCCACACGGTGCTCGGCTTCGAGCAGTCGCTGGCCCAGCCGCTGGTCGGCATCGGCTCGGCGTATCTCGCGGAGATCCTGCTGGAGATCGTCGATTCCCGGCTCAAGGGCCGGCGCCCGCGCTTCCTCGGTGGGGGCACAGCGCCGATCGACTTCCTGCTCTCGGCGCACATCAGCGGCCTGGCCGTGTCCATGCTGCTCTACGCCAACGACCGCCTGCTGCCGATCGCCTTTGCCGCGATGACCGCGATCGGCTCGAAGTACATCTTCCGGGCCGGGATGAACGGCCACAGCCGCCACTTCTTCAATCCGTCGAACCTGGGGATCACGGCCACGCTGCTCTGCTTCCCCTGGGTGGGCATCGCGCAGCCGTACATGTTCACCGAGAACCTGTCCGGCGCGGGCGACTACGTGCTGCCGGTGATCATCATCTGCTCGGGCTCGTTCCTCAACGCGAAGCTGACCAAGCGGATCCCGCTGATCCTCGCCTGGCTCGGCTGTTTCACGGTGCAGGCGGCGGTGCGGCACTTCCTGCTGGGGACGATGTTCCTGCCGTCGCTCAACCCGATGACCGGCGTGGCCTTCCTCCTGTTCACCTTCTACATGGTGACCGACCCGGCCACGACGCCGGCCACGGCCAGGGGCCAGGTGGCGTTCGGCGCCGCGGTGGCGGCCGCCTACGGCGCGCTCATGGCGCTCCACGTCGTGTTCGGCCTGTTCTTCGCGCTCAGCTTCGTCTGCACGGCGCGCGGGGTGCTCATGATGCTCCAGAGCGTGGCGGCGCAGCGCGCGGAGGCCAGGATGAAGGTGCCGGTGCCCGCATGAGCTCCGGGATCGCCATCGTCGGGATGGCGTGCCGGTATCCGGGTGCCAGGACGCCCGCGGAGCTCTGGGAGAACGTCCTCGCCCGGCGCCGGGCCTTCCGCCGGATGCCGCCGGAGCGGCTGCGACTGGAGGACTACCCGGACTCCGGCCCGGACGGCCTCTATTCCACAGAAGCCGCGGTGCTGGAGGACTGGGAATTCGACCGCGTGCGCTTCAAGGTCGCGGGCGGCACGTTCCGCACCGCCGACCTCGCCCACTGGCTGGCGCTCGACGTGGCCTCCCAGGCGCTCGCCGAGGCCGGGTTCGCCGACGCCGAGGGCCTGCCGCGCGACGCCTTCGGCGTGCTGCTCGGCAACAGCCTCACCGGTGAGTTCTCGCGCGCCAACCTGATGCGCCAGCGCTGGCCCTACGTCCGCCGCGTGCTCGCCTCCTCCCTGAAGTCGGAAGGCTGGGAGGAGGGCCGGATCGCGGGCTTCCTCGCTGGCCTGGAGGCGGAGTACAAGGCGCCGTTCCCGCCGACCTCCGAGGAGTCGCTGGCCGGCGGGCTCTCGAACACGATTGCCGGGCGGATCTGCAATCACTTCGACCTCCACGGCGGCGGCTTCACGGTGGACGGCGCCTGCGCGTCGTCGCTCCTGGCCGTGGCCCAGGCCTGCTCGGCGCTCGCCGCGGGCGACCTGGACGTGGCGCTCGCGGGCGGCGTGGACCTCTCGCTCGACCCGTTCGAGCTGGTGGGCTTCGCCCGCACCGGCGCTCTCACCCGCGGCGAGATGCGGGTCTACGACGCGCGCTCCTCGGGCTTCATCCCGGGCGAGGGGTGCGGCTTCGTGCTCCTGGTGCGCGAGGAGGACGCGGCGCGGCTGGGCTGCCGCGTGCACGCGGTGCTGCGCGGCTGGGGGATCTCTTCGGATGGCAGCGGAGGCATCAGCCGGCCCGAGGCCGAGGGACAGAAGCTCGCGCTGCGGCGGGCCTACCGCCGCGCCGGGTTCGGCATCGGCTCGGTCGGCTACTTCGAGGGTCATGGCACCGGCACGGCCGTGGGCGACGCGACCGAGTTGCGGGCGCTGTCCGAGGCGCTGCGCGAGGCCGGGGCCGAGGGCGTGCGGCCGGTCGGCTCGGTCAAGGCCCTGTTCGGCCACACCAAGGCGGCGGCCGGCGTGGCGGGCCTGCTCAAGGCCACGCTGGCGCTGGGCCACCAGGTGCTGCCGCCGAACGCCGGTTGCGACGAGCCCCACCCCGAGCTGGCGCGCGAGGGCTCGCCGCTGCGGGTCCTGGAGCAGGGCGAGGCCTGGCCGGCCGACCGGCCGCTGCGCGCCGCGGCGAGCGCCATGGGGTTCGGCGGGATCAACGTCCACGTCGTGCTCGAAGGGGCCGCCGCGACCCGCCGCCGCTCGCTGGCGCCGCGCGAGCGCGCGCTCCTCGCCTCGGCGCAGGACGCGGAGCTGATCCTCCTGGCTGGCGACGATCTGGAGACCCGGGTGGAGCGCCTCCTGGAGACGGCGCCCCGGATCTCCCGCTCCGAGCTGACCGATCTCGCCGCGGCCCTCCACGAACGCCTCGTGCCCGGGGCGCACCGGCGGGCGGCGATCGTGGCCTCCACGCCGAAGGAGCTGGCCGAGCGCCTGGAGCTGTTGCTCGGCTGGCTGAAGGACGGCGTCGAGTCGCGGATCGATCCGAAGCACGGCCTCTTCCTGGGGACCGGCTCGCAGCCGCGCCGCATCGGCTTCCTGTTCCCGGGCCAGGGCTCGCCGTCGCACCTCGCGGGCGGCGCGCTGCGGCGCCGGTTCGAGGACCTGGCCGGGCTGTACGAGATCGCCGGCCTGTCGCCGGACGCCGATCCGGTGGACACCGCGATCGCCCAGCCGGCCATCCTGACCCACTCGCTCGCCGGCCTGGCCGTGCTCGACCGGCTGGGCATCCGCGCCGCGGTGGCCGCCGGGCACAGCCTGGGTGAGATCGCGGCCCTGGCCTGGGCGGGCGTCTATCCCGAGGAGACCGCGGTCCACCTCGCCGCCGCCCGCGGGCGGGCCATGGCGGACCTCCCGAGCCCCACTGGAGCGATGGCAAGCCTCGGCGCCTCCCCGGAAGCCGTCGAGGTGCTGCTCGCGGGGACGGCCGTCGTGATCGCGGGCCTCAACAGTCCGAAGAGGACCGTGGTCTCCGGCCCGGCGGTTGAGATCGACATGGTCGCCGCGCGCGCCGCGGACCTGGGCTACGAGGTCCACCGGCTGCGCGTGTCCCACGCCTTCCACTCGCCGCTGGTCGCGAACGCCGCCCCGGCGC
>DATANP010000578.1:0-13232 GCA_036266195.1 Thermoanaerobaculia bacterium
GGGGGCGGGAGTGCGATGGGAGAGGGGGCCAGGGGGTGAGGGGCCTCATCGCTGGATGGCCTCGATGGGATCGAGCGACGCTGCCCGGTTGGCCGCGTACCAGGCCGAGCCCAGGGTCAGGAGGAAGGTGACCAGGAGGACGAGCGCCAGGTCCATGGGCTCGACCCGGAACGGGATGTAGTCCAGGAAGTAGACCTGCCCGGGGATCCGGACCAGCTTGTAGCGGTCCGCCACCCAGGCGCCGCCGACGCCGAACACGGTCCCGACCAGCATGCCGCTGCCCGCGATCAGCCCGCCGAGGAGCACGAAGGCGCGGCGCAGCGCGGCCGGCGTGGCGCCGATCGTACCCAGGATGCCGATCTCCGACTGCTTGTTGGAGATGATCAGCGCGAGGTCCGCCACCAGCGCCAGGGCCGCCACCAGGACGACCAGCGACACGGCCACGAACATGAGCGCCTTCTCCAGCCGAAGGGCGAAGAGGAGCGGTCGGTTCAGGTCCTTCCAGGTGCGCACCACGCTGCCCCGCGGCAGGACCTTGGGGAGGTGGGCAACCACGACGAGGGCGGCGTCCACATCGGCCGCGGCGGCTTCGATGCGCCGATCGTTGCCGCCGAGGAGCGTCTCGGCCACGGACCGCGGCAGGGCGACGCGCTCGCGCTCCTCCTGGGTGCGGCCGCTCTGGTATATGCCGTCGAGCCGCACGCTGCGCACCCGGGGCTGCGGACCGAACGGGGTCAGGGTCGGGCGCGGAGAGACGACCTGGAGCGTCTGGCCGGGCGAGAGCGCCCAGCGCGCGGCGAGCGAGCTGGGCACATAGAGACCCTCGCGGAAGCCGGCCGCGCCAGGGAACGACCGCGGCACCTCGCGCTCGAAGCCGACCAGCTCGACGGCCTGGACCTTGCCCTCATCCACCAGCCAGCCGCCGCCGCGCACCTGGAGCTGCGCCGAGACCACGCCGGGCACGTGCCGCACCGCCTCGCGGGCAGAAGCCGAAGCGTCGGCGTCCAGTCCGGCCGGCAGCTCGACTTCGATCTGCGGCGTACGGCCGAGCAGCTCCGAGCGCAGGGCGTTCTGAAAGCCGGAGATCACGGCGAGCACCACGACCAGCGCGAACACGCCGAGCGCCAGCGCGCAGGCGGCGACCACGGACAAAAAGGTTGCGAAAGCATCCCGCCGGGTGCTGCGCAGATAACGGAGCGCGAGCACCCAGGGGAAGGAAAGGTTGCTGAGGAGAAGAGACCTCACCCCCTGGCCCCCTCTCCCATCTCCCATCCCCCCGCGCCCCGGGAGAGGGGGAACGCATCCGAACTTGTTTGCCGAGATCCAGCTTCACCGCCCCAGCTACGTCCCCCCTCTCCCGGCGGGGGGAGGGAGGGAGATGGGAGAGGGGGCCAGGGGGTGAGGTCCACGGCTAATCCGCTTCCGGCCGCATCAGCGGGAAGAGGATGACGTCCCGGATCGACTGCCGGTCGGTGAGCAGCATGGTCAGGCGGTCGATGCCGATGCCGTTGCCCGCGGCCGGCGGCATGGCGTGCTCCAGGGCGCGGATGTAATCGTGATCGAAAAGATGAGCCTCGACGTCGCCCTTCTCGCGCGCCGCCGCCTGCTGGCGGAAGCGGTCGGCCTGGATGTCGGGATCGTTCAGCTCGCTGAAGGCGTTCGCCATCTCCATGCCCGCAATGTAAAGCTCGAACCGTTCGGTGAAACGCGGGTCGTCCGGCCTCTGCTTGGAGAGCGGCGAGACGTCCACCGGGTGATCGGTGATGAAGGTCGGCCGGACCAGGTGCTCCTCCGCCGTCTCCTCGAACAGGGCCATGAGGAGATGGCCGTAGGTGCCGGCCGCCGGCACGTCCAGGTGGCGTTCTTCGAGGGCGCGGCGCACGTCCTCGACCGTCTCCAGCTTCTCCGCCGGGATGCCGGCGTAGCGGGTGACCGCATCGCGCAGGCTCAGGCGGTCCCAGGGACGGGCGAGGTCGACCGGCTGGCCCTGCCAGCTCAGGGCTTCCCGGCCCTGGACCTTGCGCGCCGCCTCGGCGACCTCGGAGAGCATCTCCTCGGTGAAGTCCATCATGTCCCGGTAGTCCGCGTAGGCCCAGTAGAACTCGAGCATGGTGAACTCGGGGTTGTGCCGCGTGGAGATCCCCTCGTTGCGGAAGTTCCGGTTGATCTCGTAAACGCGGGGAATGCCGCCTACAAGCAACCGCTTGAGGAACAGCTCGGGCGCGATGCGGAGGAAGAGCTCCAGGTCGAGCGCGTTGTGGTGCGTCTTGAACGGCCGCGCCGTGGCACCGCCCGGGATCAGGTGCATCATCGGCGTCTCGACCTCCAGGAAGCCGTGGCGGTCGAGGAAGGCGCGCAGGGTCTGGACGATGGCGGCCCGGGTCTCGAAGACGATCCGGGACTCCTCGTTCGAGGCCAGATCCAGATACCGCTGGCGGTAGCGCACCTCGACGTCGGCCAGGCCGTGCCACTTCTCGGGCGCCGGCCGCAGGGCCTTCGAGAGCATGGCCAACTCGTCCACCATGAGCGAGATTTCGCCCGTGCGGGTGCGGATGAGCTGGCCCTCGGCGCCGACCACGTCGCCGAGGTCGAGGTTGTCCAGGACCAGGGCGGCCTTCTCGGGCAGCCTGTCCTTGCGGATGAAGAGCTGGAGCTTCTCCTTGCCGTCGTGGACGTCGGCGAACACCAGCTTGCCCTGCTTGCGGATGGAGCGGACCCGTCCCGGCACGCGGAGGCGCAGGTTGGCGGCCTCCAGCTCCTCGGCGGTCTTCTCGCCGTGCTCGGCCTTGACCCCGGAGGGCTCCAGGTCCCAGACGAAGCGGTGCGGATAGGCGGGGATGCCGGCCTCTTCCAGGCGCTGGCGCTTCTCACGACGGTTCTGGATCTGCTCGTCGAGCTCGGACATGGGGCGATAGCCTACCCGAGGAGGGGGGACGAAGGAAGGCCGCGGCGGACCCGGACCAGGCCGGGGCCGCCGCACCGGGTCGGCTCAGCACTGCTTGCAGGCGCAGAGAAACGCGACGCAGTTGGCCCGGGCGACCCCGCAGGGCTGGCACTGCTGGGCACACTCGCAGAGGAACACCTGGCAGAAGTCCCCTGAGCAGGTCGCCGCCTGCGGCTCCGGCGAGAGCGCCCTGATCGGATCGGCGGCGCCCGCTGCGGACGGGCCGGCCTGGAAGATCGACAGCCGGATCTGTTCGAGAGTCTGCGCCTGCGGAGCCGTTTCCGGCGACTGCGCGAGGGCAGCTCCGGCACTCAGGAACGTCAGCGTGAGAACGATGAGCAGGACCGGGATCTTCATAGGGCTTCCTCCTCTTTGGCGGGTCTGGTTTCCAGATGGAACGCCGGGACAGGCCGGCTCCACTCTTTCAGGGTGCCGCCGGGCCGGAAAAGGGGGTGCGGCCCCGGCACGTGCCGGGACCGCCTTGAGCCGGGGTTCGCTAGGGGAGGCAGTAGATGTCGGGCAGGCAGAAGCAGGTGTCGGTGCAATCGTGCGAATTGCAGCCGAACGTGGTACAGCCGGGGGTGCAGCCGGGCAGGTTCTGGCTCTCGCAGGCCGCCTTTTCCTCGGCGGTGCACCAGTCAGGCCCGCAGTGGTTGGGCTTTGCCATCTCCTCCCAGGGGAGAGGAGCGGGCGAAGCCACCGGCGGCTGCGCCAGGGAGGCGAGGAACTGCTGGTCCATGGCGCTCGTCGCCGGAGAGGCCGAAGCCAGGCCGGCCGACGCGAGCCCCAGAACGATCGTGCAGACGCTGTAGAGGAACCACTTCTTCATCTCGATCTCCTTTCCTGAGAAGGGCGCGCTAGGATAGCGGCCCATGAACGACGACGAGATTCCGATCGACGAGCCGGGCGAAGAGGGCCGGCTGGCCACACAGCTCAAGCACGCGGTGGACGCCTGGGACCACCTGGGCTGGCCACGTCCCGAGGTCGCAATCGTGTCCGGCTCCGGCCTCGCCGTGGACCTGGGCGAGGCCGTGCGCGGGCCGCTCGCCCTGGACTACTTCCTCCCCTTCTCCTGCCACCCGGTGGAAGGCCACCCCCATGAATTCGTGGTGCTCGAACCGCTTCCGGCGCGCCCGGTCCTCTACCAGAGAGGCCGTCTGCACTCGTACCAGGGCTACAGCGCGTTCGAGACGGTCTTCCCCGTCCGCCTCGCCGCTCTCCTCGGCGTGAAGGTCCTCATCCTGAGCAATGCCACGGGAGGCCTCCAGCCCGAGCAGAAGCCGGGCGACCTGGTCCTGATCAAGGACCACATCAATCTGACGGGCCTGAACCCTCTGCGCGGACAGCTTCCGGCCGACTGGGGTCCGCGGTTCCCCGACATGTCGAACGCCTACGACCCGGCGCTCCGGGAGCTGACGATGCGGACGGCCGAGCGCCTGGGGGTGCCGCTCACCGAAGGCGTGTACATGGGGCTGGCCGGTCCGAGCTACGAGACGCCGGCCGAGGTGAGAATGCTCCGCCAGCTCGGCGGCGACGTGGTGGGCATGTCCACGGTCCTGGAGGTGATCGCCGCGCGCCACATGGGTCTGCGCTGCCTGGCCTTCTCCATGGTGAGCAACCCGGGGGCCGGCATGACCGACGCAGCCATCGACCACAACGACGTGCTGGTCGCGGCCCGGGTGGCGGCGGCGAATCTCCAGAAGATCCTGGCAGAGCTGCTGCGCAGCCCGGAGCTGATCTAGGAAGCCGCCGTGATCTCGTCGAGGGCCTGTTCGATCCTGTCCCTTTCCGCGGGGTCGGTCTCGAGGGCCAGCGCCCGGCGGAAGCAGCGCTCGGCGTCGGTCTTGTCGTTCAGCTCGTAGAAATAGAGGGCACCCGCGGTCTTCCAGAGGTCGGCCCGGTTGGGCTGGATGCGCAGGAGCTGCTCGTAGAACTGGACGGACTCGCGATGCCGGCCGAGGCGGTAGGCGACGCGGGCCGCGTTCTCCAGCGGGACGGGGTTCACCGGATTCCGCCGCGCCGCTTCGCGGAAGTCGCGCATGGCGTCCTCGAAGCGGTTCATCTCGGCCAGGATCAGGCCGCGCTCCAGATGGATCTCCGAGGAGTAGCTGCCGGCGGCGACCGAGGCGTCGAGCACCTTGAGCGCTTCGGCGCGCTCGCCGCGGTCGTCCAGGAGCTGCGCCAGGTTGCTCGACGCCTCTCCCTGGCTCGGATCGAGGGCCAGGGCGCGGCGGTACTCCTTCTCCGCCTCCGCCTTCCTGCCGAGCTCCTTGAGGCAGCCGGCGATGTTGGCCACAGGCACGGCGGACAGCTCGTTCTCCTTGCTCGCGCGCTGAAACAGGGCGAGCGCCGAGTCCCAGCGGCCGGCTTCTTCAAGACAGTTGCCGGCCAGGGTGAGGGCCGGGAAGTTGTGCGGGTCCTTCTTGACGATCTCCTGGAGCTTCGGCAGGGACTCCTTGCACTTGCCCTTCTGGATGTCGGCCGCGGCGTCGTGGAGGGCGTCGGCGATCCCGGCCATGTTCCGCGGGTCCGGCAGGTCCCGGCGCACGGCGCCGCCCGATCCTCCGCCCGCCCCGCCGAGATACCCGAGGCTCGCGAGCTGGCGGCGCTGCTCCTCGGTGAGCACGTTCTCCGAGCGCATCTCGGCGTCGAGCGTCTCCCCCGCGGTTTTGAGCAGTTGATCGCGGAGCTTCTTCTCCCAGAGCCCCAGGGCCGCCGGCTGCTCGGCGCCGAGGTCGGTCTTCTCCTCCGGATCGGACGGGATCTGGTAGAGGCTGCTCTTCGGCGCGTGGAGGTAGAAGAAGCGGTCCGTGGAGAGCGAGCGCAGCGGGTACCACTTGTAGGCGAAGAACGGCAGGAAGCTCTCGCTGTAGCTCGTGCGGTCGCAGGTCTTCGCGAGAGGCAGCAGGCTCGCGCCGTCCAGCCCCTGAGGGAGGGGCACGCCGGCGAGCGCCAGCAGGGTGGGCGCCACGTCGGCGGTGCGCACCAGGCACTCCTGCCTGCGGCCGGACGGCACGCCGGGGCCGGCCAGGATGAGCGGCACCCGGCGGGCGGCGCGGTACAGGAGCAGGCCGTGGTGAAGCTCGCCGTGCTCGCCCATCATCTCGCCGTGGTCGCCCACCACGGCCACGGCCACATCCTTGGGCAGCTTCGAGAGGAGCACGCCGATCTGCTCGTCCACGGCCGCGATCTCGGCGTCGTAGAGCCGCGTCGGACCGCCCATCGCGGCGGCGATGCGGGTCGGGGGACGGTACTCCTCGTGCGGGTCGTAGTAGTGGACCCAGAGGAAGAACGGCGGCTTCAGCTTCGCCGCGATGGCCAGGGCCGAGGCCGTGGTCGGCTCGGCCTGGCGCTCGGCGACCTCGGTGCCGGCCGAGAAGCCCACGCCGAGGTCGTCGTCGTAGACGCGGAAGCCCTGGTTCAGACCGTGGCGGCGGGCCAGGACGATGGCCGAGACCGCGGCGGCGGTGTCGTAGCCGTGGGCCGCGAGGCGCTCGGCGAGGGTCTCCACCTTGTCGGCGAGGACGAACGTGCCGTTGTCCCGCACGCCGGTGCGCGGAGGATAGAGGCCGGTGAGGATCGTCGCGTGGCTCGGCAGGGTGACCGGCGCGGCGGTGTCGCAGCGCACGAAGCGGGTGCCGCGAGCGGCCAGGGCGTCGAGGTTGGGGGTGCGCGCGAACTTCCAACCGTAGGACCCGAGGTGGTCGGCGCGGGTGGTGTCGAGCGTGATCAGGACCAGGCTGCGGCGCGGAGTCGATTGCGGGTTCGGCGCGGGTTTGGGTGGAGCAGCAAATGCTGCACCGAGACCGGTGAGGATCAGCGCCGGGACAATCCACGTCCGGGCGGCTCGCTTGAGGGCGGTCGGAGCACCCATACCTTTGTGCGGTCCCAGACCCAACCTCAAAGACTCTGCTGCCCGGGGATAAGTCTGCGGTCCCTTTCGTGGGTCCGAGTATAGCAGCTCCCGGGGACGTGGCCGTCTGCGCGCCCTCGTGAACGTATGCAGGATTCATCTAGTTGTAGATGAATTCATTACCAACCGCGTCGTTTTTTTCATGAGGAGAAGAGGAAGATGAATCGCGCATCCCGTTTTGCCTCGGCGCTCCTGCTGCTGGCCGGCCTGCTCGCCGTCCTGCCCGGAGCGGCGGTGGCCCAGATGGCCAAGGACGGCCACTCCACTCTCGACGGTCTCGCGTTCGCGAGCCCGCGCCTCAATCACTTCGACAGCCTCGAATCGGTCGACGACGTGCAGGGCGTGATCGACGCCGACGTCGCCAACAACTGGGCGAGCTTCCGCAATGAGAACGGCCAGTGGAAGGCCATGGTCGACCCGCGCAACGGCCGCGTGGCGATCGCCGAAGGCGAGGGCATCCCCTTCATTCCAGGCCGCGGCAACAAGCTTGCCGCCCGTGCGAACGCTCCGACGCTCTCCGACATGGAGAACATCGGCCGCGGCTTCCTGCCGCGCGTGGCCGCGATGCTGGGTGTGAACCCGAATTCGCTGGTCCTCAACAAGAGCCGCTCGGGCAATCCCGCCGACTATCTGTGGTTCCTCGATTTCGACGTGACGGACAACAGCGGCGTGATCATCGAAGGCGCCCGCGTGGTCCTGCGCGTCAACCATGGCAACCTGATCCAGTTCGGTTCCGAGAACCTGCCGCACCGCAATGCCGTCGCCGCCAAGGCGAAGCTGAAGCGGGAAGAGGCCCTCTCGGCCGTGGCCAATTACATCGGCGGCTTCGGCGCGGCCGACTCCTTCATCGACGGCGGCTCGCTCCACCTGCTCCCGGTGGCCGAGATCAACAACAATTTCGGTGAAGGTTTCGCCTACGGCAAGGGCCGCGGCATCACCCCGACCTGGCAGTTCGTCTTCCATCGCGACGGCATGATCGGCACCTGGCGCGCCCGCGTCGACGCGGCGACCGGCGAGGTCCTCGAGCTCGCGGACATCAACGACTACGCGCAGGCGACCGGCGGCGTCTATATGAACTCCCCCGCGGTGGCCGCGGAGGTCGTGCGTCCCCTGCCCTTCACCAACGTCTCTTCCGGCGGGTTCACCAACTCGGCCGGCATCTACAACTTCCCCGGCGGCACGGTGACCTCGTCGCTGGCCGGCCAGTACGTGCGCATCACCGACACCTGCGGCTCGATCTCGAAGACCGCGGACGCCAGCGGCAACCTCGCCTTCGGCACCTCGAGCGGTACCGACTGCACCACGCCGGGCAGCGGCGGCGCGGGCAACACCCACTCCGCCCGCACCCAGTTCTACCAGGTCAACCGCATCAAGGAAGTCGGCCGCGCCTGGCTGCCCTCCAACACCTGGCTGACTCAGCAGCTCACGGTCAACGTCAACCTGAACCAGACCTGCAACGCCTACTGGAACGGCTCGACCCTGAACTTCTTCCGGTCCGGCGGCGGCTGCGGCAACACCGGTGAGATCGCCGCCGTGTCTCTCCACGAATACGGCCACGGCCTCGACAGCAACGACGGCAACGGCGCCGCCACCGAGGGTGGCACGGGCGAGGCGTACGGCGACCTCACGGCCGCCATCGCGCTGCACAGCTCCTGCATCGGACCCGGCTTCCGCACGTCGAACTGCTCCGGCTACGGCGACGCCTGCACCTCCTGCACGGGCGTCCGCGACATCGACTGGGCGAAGCACGCCTCCAACACCCCGGCCACGGTGAGCAACTTCACCCAGGTCCGCTGCAGCGCCGGCTCCGGCCCCTGCGGCAAGGAAGTGCACTGCGAGTCGTACGTGCCCTCGCAGGCGGTCTGGGACTTCGCCAACCGCGACCTGCCCAACCCGGGCAGCGGCACGGCGTGGACGGTCCTCGACCGGTTGTGGTACCTGTCGCGCGCGACCTCGACCCGCTCCTTCACCTGCACCACCGGCGGCACCTTCACCAGCAACGGCTGCACCGCCGGCAACTGGTGGAAGACCATGCGCGCCGTGGACGACGATGACGGCAACCTGGCGAACGGCACGCCGCACGGCGGCGCCCTGTTCGCGGCGTTCAACCGCCACGGCATCGCCTGCACCACCGACGCCGGCGCCAGCACGACGTTCGCCGGCTGCACGCCGCCGGCCACCCCGACGGTCACCCTCACCCCCGGCAACAACTCGGTCGGCCTGAGCTGGACCAGTTCCGGCGCGGTCTACGACGTCTACCGCAACGAGGTCGGCTGCAACGCCGGCTTCACCAAGATCGCCAACGACACGGCATCCACCTCCCTGACCGACACCGGCGTGGCCAACGGCCTCACCTACTTCTACCAGGTCGTCGCGCATCCGAGCGGCAACGAGGCCTGCGGCGGCACGCCGAGCACCTGCCTGTCGGTGGTCCCGGCCGGCACGGTCACCCCGGACTTCTCGATCTCGGCTTCGCCGACGTCGGTCACCGTGGTCCAGGGCAACTCGGGCACCTCGACGGTCTCCACCACGGCGCTCAACGGCTTCAACAGCGCCATCGCGCTGTCGGCCTCCGGCGCGCCGGCCGGCGTGACGGTCTCCTTCAGCCCGACCTCGATCGCGGCGCCCGGCACGGGCTCCTCGACCATGACAATGACGGTCGGCGCCTCCACCGCGGTGGGCACCTACACCATCACCGTCACCGGCACGGGCGGCTCTCTCACCCACACCACGACGGTCAACCTGACGGTCACCACCACCAATCCGCCGCAGCAGCTCCTGGGCAACCCGGGCTTCGAGACCGGCACGGCGTCCCCCTGGGTGGCCACGGCCGGCGTCATCGACAGCACGGCGTCCCAGCCGGCCCACAGCGGCTCCTGGAAGGCCTGGCTCGACGGCTACGGCACGACCCACACCGACACTCTCTACCAGCAGGTGACCATCCCGTCGACCGCGACCTCGGCGACCCTCACCTTCTGGCTCCACATCGACACGGCCGAGACCACCACGATCACCGCGTTCGACACCCTGAAGGTGCAGATCCGCAACTCGGCGAACACCGTGCTCGCGACCCTCGCGACCTACTCCAACCTCAACAAGGCGGCGGGTTACTCGCAGAAGAGCTTCAACCTGAACGCCTACATCGGCCAGACGATCCGGGTCTACTTCCTCGGCGTGGAGGACTCCTCGCTGCAGACCTCGTTCGTGGTCGACGACACCGCCCTGAACACCAACTAGTCCTCACGGCAGGCTGAAAACGAAGAGCCCCCTCTCCCGCGGGAGAGGGGGCTTTTTCACGTCCGGGAGGATTTGCGATCAGTAGCAGCGGGGACCGCAGATGCAGTTGCTGGTGCAGGTCGTGTTGTTGCAGGCGAGATAGCCGTCACAGAAGACGGTCTGAAAGCAGTAGTCGAAGCATGCCGTCCTCTGAGCCGAGGTGCAGAAATCCGGGCCGCAGGGGTTCGGCGGCGGCTGCGGTTTCGTCATCTGAGTCGGCTGCGGCGCGGCGAGCGAAGCCAGGAACTGCTGATCGGCGGAGCTGACCGGCTCGGCCGAGGCGAGGCCCGCGAAGGCCAGGCCCAGGGTGATCGTACACAGCAGGCAGAGAGTCCACTTCTTCATTGCGATCTCCTTTCCAGAGACATGCATCCGCTGAAAGAGGTGCCCGGGACCCGCCCGGGCGAGCCTCTGATAGTCTGTCGTCCTCCGATGCCGGACCGCATCCAAGACCGCGCGCGCTTCGATCTCGTCCGCTATGCGAACGTCTGGGAGGACGCCTGGATCCTGCGCGAGGCCCTGCGCCCGGCCGCCGGACGGCGGATGCTCTCGATCGCCTCGGCCGGCGACAACGCCTTCGCGCTCCTGGCCGCGGGCGCCGAGGTGGTGGCCGCCGACCTCTCCCCTGCCCAGATCGCCCTGGTCGACCTGAAGCGCGCCGCGATCCGCCGGCTCAACCATGGCGACTGCCTCGCCTTCCTCGGCTTCCGCAACTCCGAGCAGGACCGCCGGGCGGTCTACGAGACGCTGGAACGGGACCTCGACGCGAAGTCCAGGGAGATCTGGCGCGAGCGGCTCGACGAGATCGCGGACGGCGCCTGTCATCACGGCAGGTTCGAGCGCTACTTCAAGCTGTTCCGCGAGTTGGTCCTGCCGCTCGTCCACCGCCGCCGCACCGTGCTCAGGCTGCTCGAAAACCGCCCGCCCGCCGAGCGCGAGGCCTTCTACGAGCGCACCTGGAACAACCTCCGCTGGCGGCTCCTGTTCCGGGTCTTCTTCAGCCGCTTCACGATGGGCCGCCTCGGGCGCGATCCCGAGTTCTTCCGCTACGTCGAGGGCTCGGTGGCCGACCGCATCCTGAGCCGCGCGCGCTATGCCTTGACCGTGCTGCCCACGCACGAGAACCCCTACCTCGAATACATCCTCACGGGCCGGTTCAGCCGCACTCTCCCGCTCTACCTGCGGTCGTACGCCTTCCCCGAGGTCAAGCGCAACCTGGACCGCCTTGTCCTGTTCGAAGGACCGATCGACGAGGCCGCGCGGGAGCATCGCGGAGAAGGCTTCGACGGCTTCAACCTGTCCGACATCTTCGAGTACCTGGACGAGCCCACGAGCGCCGCGGTCTATGGCAGGCTCCTCGAGACCGCCCGGCCGGGAGCGCGCTTCGCCTACTGGAACATGCTGGTGCCGCGCCGGCTGTCCACGGCCTTCCCCGGACGGGTCCGCTATCTGGAGGACGAATCCCGGGAGCTGTTCGCCAAGGATCTGGCCTTCTTCTACAGCGCGTTCATCGTCGAGATCGTCGAGATCGCCGAGGAGGCCGTTTGATTCCCGCGGGCGACCTGCGCGGCGCGGTCATCCTCTCCTCCGTCTTCGTCGCGATCCTCGTGGCCGCGGAGCTGTGGAAGCGGCTGGGCGATCCCAAGCCCGAGTGGACGCGCAAGCTCGTCCACACCGGCGGCGGCATCGCGTGCCTGTTCTTCCCGTTCCTGGTCACCTCGCCGTGGACCGTCCTCCTGATGGCGCTGCCGCTGACCGTCCTCTTCGTGCTGGGGGGCAAGCTCGGGTTTCTCCAGAGCCTCCACGGCGTGAAGCGCAAGAGCAAGGGGGCCGAGTACTACCCGCTCGCGGTCTTCCTGACCTTCGTTCTCACCCAGGGCCGGCCGTGGCTCTACCTGCCGGCCGTGCTGGTGCTGGCCGTGGCCGACGCCTTCGCCGCCCTGATCGGCAGCCGCTACGGCGTGGTGCGCTACGAAGTCGAAGACGAGCACAAGAGCCTCGAAGGGTCGCTCGTCTTCCTGGTGCTGGCCTTCCTCGCGATCCACCTGCCGATCCTGCTCTTGACCGACCTGCCGCGGCCGGTCTGCGTGCTGGCGGCCGTGCTGGTGGCGGCCCTGGTGACCGGCTTCGAGGCGATCTCGCTCCAGGGCGCGGACAACCTGTTCGTGCCGCTCGCGGTGGTGGTGATCCTGGGCAAGATCACGAGCAAGCCGCTCTCCGAGATCGCGTTCCAGAACGTCTCGCTCCTCGTGATGTGCGTGACGGTCGGGATCGCGGTGTGGAAGCTCAAGTCGTTCAACGTCGGCGGAGCGATCACCTTCCTGCTCTTCGCCTACGGCACCTGGTCGCTCGGCAACTGGCTCTGGGCCCTGCCGGTGTTCACGGGCTTTGCCGGCTACCTGCTGTTGCGCCGCGGCTTCGCGCCGCCCAAGCACCTCCAGGGCGTCAAGGTGCGGACCATGGTGAGGGCGCTGCTGCCGGCGTTCACGATGCTGGTGCTCGCGAACGGCCTGCGCACGGCCCCTCCCTTCTATGCACCGTACCTTGCCGCGCTGGCCGCGGTGACCGCCTTCAGCCTGGACGAAGGGGCGTTCCGCCTGGAGCGCTACGGCGCCGTGTTGCGCGCCCTGGCCGCGCTCGGCCTGGGAATCCTGGCCTGGGGCTTCGTCGGCGTGGTGCCGTGGTTGCGAGGCATGCATCCCGGAACGCTGCTCGCGATCCTGGGAACCGCCATGGCGGTCTCCTGGCTCAACGTCACCCTGGAGCTGCGCGGCGAGGTGCCGGTACGGCCGCGGGAGTGGAGCGCCGTGCGCTTCGTGCTGACCTTCGCGGCGGCCGGTGCAGTGCTGGGGCTCCAGGCGGCCGGGTGGATCGCCGACTGGAACCTACGTTGAGAGGTGTTGGGAAAGGCATCATCAAAGGCGTCAAACCTTCGATATGTCAGGCCGCTGACGAGCACTCCCTCGAGCGGCAAGCGCGCCACCCAGATATAGGCCCACATAGGCACCAAGGCGTTCGGCGAAGGGTTGCGCGGCCTCCATCCCGGGCGGGCCGAACACCTAAGAGTGCCTAACAAAACGGCCCAACGGGCCGAGAGAA
>DATANP010000579.1:0-22178 GCA_036266195.1 Thermoanaerobaculia bacterium
GAAGGATGGTGCGAACGTTGTGCTCAAGCTCCGCTGCTGGAATCGTTCTCTGCATGGCTGTCTCCCGCAGCCATACTAGCCGATCGCCGCCAGAATCTCAACTTGGAGGCATTTTGTGCCTCTTCAGGTATTCAGCGTCTCCAGCACCCGGTACGGCATCCCCTCGAACGACCCCGACGACATCGTCACCACCACGTCTCCTTCCTGCGCTTCTTCCGTGGCCCGGCGCAGGACGTCGGCGGTGTCGGCGCAGAGGGTGGTGGGGGTGCCGGCGGCGGTGAGCTCTTCGGCCAGGGCTCCGAAGTCGAGGCGCTCTTCCTCGGCCAGCCTTCCGGCATGGAAGGTGGGGGCGAGGAGGACGCGGTCGGCCTTGGCGAAGGCTTCCCGATAGGGCTCGTAGAAGAAGCCGCGGCCGGCGGTCAGGCTCCGCGGCTCGAAGAGGACGACCAGGCGGCGGCCGGGGTAGCGCTGGCGCAGGGCTCCCAGGGTCTTCTCGACGGCGGTCGGATGGTGGGCGAAGTCGTCGACCACGGTCACCCCGCGGGCGGTGCCCAGCTCCTCCAGGCGGCGCTTGACCCCATGGAAGCGCGAGAAGGCGGCGGCCACATCTTCAGCGGGCAGGCCGTCCCGCCGGGCCGCGGCCCAGACGGCGAGGGCGTTCGAGACATTGTGGCCGCCGGCCAGGTTCAGCGGGATCTCCACCTCTCCGGCTTCGGCATCCCGGACCCGGACCCGGCTGCCTTCCGGCGTGGCTTCGATCGACTCCGGGTGCAACTCGTTGGACGGGTCCAGTCCATAGAAGAGGACACGGCAGCGGGCCAGGACCGCCAACTCGCGGATCTTCGGGTCGTCGCCGCAGGCCACCAGGAAGCCCGTCTCGGGCAGGAGACGGAGGAGCTTCGAGTAGGCCTCCCAGAGGATCTCGGGACTGGCGTAGAGGTCGGCATGGTCGTACTCGACGCTGGTCAGGATCAGCGTCTCCGGCTGGTAGTGGAGGAACTTCGGGCCGCGGTCGAAGTAGGCGGCGTTGTACTCGTCGCCCTCGATCACGAAGCGCTGTCCCTCCCCGTCGTGGAAGCTCGCCGGCAGGTCACGGGGGGCGCCTCCGATCAGGTAGCCGGGGTCGGCTCCGCAGTCGGCGTAGACCCAGGCGGCCATGGCCGTGGTGGTGGTCTTGCCATGGGTGCCGGCCACCACGAGCGGCCGGTGGCGGGAGAGGAAGAAGCGGGCGAGCGCCTGCGGCATGGAGACCACGGAGAGACCCAGGCGCTCGGCCTCGACCGCTTCGGGGTTGTTGCGGTGGATCGCGTTGCCGATGATCACCAGGTCGGGACGCGGTTCGAGATGGGCGGGGTCGTATCCGGTCTCGGGCCGGATGCCGGCCCGCTCGAGCAGGGTGCTCATGGGCGGATAGAGGGGTCCGTCGGTCCCCCGGACCCTGTGGCCCTGCTCTTGCAGCAGGCAGGCGAGCGGCGCCATACCCGTACCACCGATGGCCATGCAGTAGATGTCGAGTGGCGTGGACTTCACGGGGCGTTTTCTCGTGGATTGTCTGGGTTTTTCTCGTATTCCGGGGCGCCAGAGTGTAGCATTGCACGGATCGAATCAACGCAAGACAAAGGAGCAGGACCGTATGAAACGTCACCTCAGGACCGCCAATCTGGCACTCTGCTGCGCCTTGCTCGTCGCGGCGAGTCTCTTCGCCCAGGGCGCTGCCACGGGCAAGCCCAAGGCCGTGGCCGTCGAGCCCATCAAGGACATCGGCTTCGTGGCGAAGGGCGAGAGGGCCGCCTATGACTTTACGATCCGCAACGAAGGGGATGCCCCCCTGCAGATCCAGGAGGTCCGGGCGGCCTGCGGCTGCACCGTGGCGGACTATGACAAGGTGATCGCCCCCGGCCAGACCGGCAAGGTGCGGGTCTCGGTGGACACCGCGACCTTCAGCGGCGCCATCGCCAAGGGCGTGACCGTGTTCATGAACGATCCGGCCACCCCGCAGATGGAGCTGACCATCCGCGCCCAGGTCGAGCCGTTCATCAAGGCGAAGCCCGGCTATGCCCGCTTCGTCACGGTCCAGGGCGAGGCCAAGGAGGGCACGATCGTCCAGACCCTCTGGACGCCCGACGGCTCGCCCATGAAGATCGTGAAGGTCGAGTCCCCCTATCCCTTCCTCAAGGTGGACTTCCACGAGGCCACTCCCGAGGAGCGGCTCGACGAGGTCGAGCAGCCGCAGTGGAAGGTCGTGATGCACCTCTCGAACGACGCTCCGGTCGGCCCCCTCACCGAGTCGGTGAAGGTCTACACGGAGAATGCCAAGCAGAAGCTCGTGCAGATCCCGGTCTCCGGCTTCGTGCGCCCGATCGTCGCCGTGACGCCGCCGATCGCGAACTTCGGCCAGGTCACGATCAAGGAGCCGCTGCGCAAGTCGCTCAACGTGAAGAGCTTCGCCACCGAGCCGATCAAGCTCACCGGCGCGCAGAGCAGCATCCCGGGCATCGACGCCAGGATCGAGCCCGTCGAGGACGGCCGCGAGTACCAGGTCTGGGTCACGGTCAGCCCCGCGGTCAAGGGCAAGATCGACGGCAAGCTGTTCCTGACCACCGACAGCGTGAAGATCCCCCGCATCGAGATCCAACTCTCCGGCACCGCCATCTGAGCAGGCCCCCTTCTGGAGGAAAATGGTCGCCAATCGCGACCGTTTTCCTCCGGGCGATACTTTGGTCCTCCACTTGCATATACTCCGTCCTCTGAAGACGATGCTTCGGGAGCCTGCGGTGCTCCCGGCACGGAACCCGGAGGATTGGGCGATGCGGAGAAGGTCTGTCTCGTCGTCGTCGGTAGCGTCGGTCGGTTACGATCCCAAGACACAAACCCTGGAGATCGAGTTCAGCAGCGGCTCGGTCTATGAGTACAACGAGGTGCCGCCGGAGATCTACAAGGGTCTGATGGAGGCATCCTCGAAGGGGCGGTATTTCGCGAACGAGATCCGGGGTCAGTACCCTTCGACCCGGATCTAGGGCCTACCCCAGAGGTCCTTTTCGGATTTGGGCGGCGCCTGGCGGCGGCGGCCGCGGGCGAGGACCTGCCGGACCTCTTCCATGGTCGGGGCGAGGACGGCCTCCTGGGCCTGGGCCAGCTCGCGGATGCCCTTGAAGGCGAGATCGACCAGGGCGTCCATCTCCTCGCGGCGGAAGCTGCGCTTCTCGCCGGTGCCCTGGATCTCGACGAGGGTGCCGCCGGCGGTGGCCACCACGTTCATGTCCACCTCGGCCACCTGGTCCTCGACGTATTCGAGGTCGAGGAGCGGCGTGCCTCCGACGATGCCCACGGATACGGCGGCGAGCTGGTCGGTGACCGGCCATTCGGAGATGTCGCCGGTGAGGAGGAGGCGGCCGAGGGCGAGGCTCGCGGCCACGTAGGCTCCGGTGATGGCCGCGGTGCGGGTGCCGCCGTCGGCCTGGAGGACGTCGCAGTCCAGGGTCAGGGTGCGGTCCGGCATCTTCGTCATGTCGATTACGGCGCGCAGGCTGCGGCCGATCAGGCGCTGGATCTCGGCGGTGCGGCCGGAGGGCCGGCCCTGGGAGACCTCGCGCGAGGAGCGCGTGTGGGTGGCGCGCGGCAGCATCGAGTACTCGGCGGTCACCCAGCCCTGACCCTTGTCTTTCAAAAAGGGCGGCACGCGGTTCTCGACGCTCGCCGCGATCAGGACTTTCGTATCGCCAATCTCGATCTGGACCGAGCCTTCGGCGAATTTGAGCGCTCCGGTGCGGATGTGGACGGGGCGGAGGGCGTCGGCAGCGCGGCCGTCTGGACGGGAGGGTGTTTCGTTCATGGGCGCATTCTAGTGCGGTTCCACTCATCCGATCCGCGGCCGGCTCCGTAATCCCTACCGAAGACAGCGCGATGCCGGCCGGCGCCGCGGAAGCCAGACACCAAAAAAACAGGTTCGGATTGAAGGAGGTTTGTCTCCATGAAGAGTCGTTGTGTCGCTGCAGGTCTGCTCGCCGTCTCGGCCCTGCTCCCGGCTCTGCCCGCGGCGGCGTCGAGCCACCGGGAAGCACCCGCGATCACCCAGATGCCGAAGGTGGACGGTACGGATTTCTACATGTTCCGCAGCTATGAGCCCGGCCGCCAGGACTATGTCACCCTGATCGCCAACTACCTGCCTCTCCAGGACGCCTACGGTGGTCCGAACTATTTCAACCTGGACGAGGACGCCCGCTATCGAATCCTGATCGACAACAACGGCGACGGCGTGGAGGACGTCAGCTTCCAGCTCCGTTGCGCGGACATCATCACGGATATTCAGATCCCGGTGGGATCGCAAATGGTTTCGGTGCCCCTGATCAACGTCGGCCAGATCTCGGGCGGTCCGGGCATGCGCGACGCCACGCTGAACCGGCTGGAGAGCTGCACGCTCGGCGTGGCCCGCGGACGGATCACGAACGGCACGCACTGGAGCTTCGCCACGGAGACGGGCGGCGGCGGCTCGCGCTTTGGCAAGCCGGTGGACAACATCGGCGAGAAGTCGATCCCGGATTATGAGACGTACGCGCGCCAGTTCATCAAGACCATCGACATCCCGGGCTGCGACTCGCTTCCGGCCCGCTTCTTCGTCGGCCAGCGCAAGGAGTCGTTCGCGGTCAACCTCGGCGAGGTCTTCGACCTGGTGAACATCGAGAACCCGCTCGGGCCCCGCGACGCGGAGCCCAACCTGCTCGCGGACAAGAACATCACGTCGATCATCCTGGAGGTCCCGATCGCCTGCCTGACGCGCAACGCCAACAGCCCGGTGATCGGCGGCTGGACTACGGCTCTGCTGCCGCGCAACCGTTCGCTCAACACGAGCCCCACGTACGAGGACCCGGCGAACCAGAGCGGCGACTTCGTGCAGGTCTCGCGCCTCGGTATGCCGCTGGTCAACGAGGTGGTGATCGGTCTCAAGGACAAGAACCTTTTCAATGCTTCCAGCCCCGAGGGCGACGCCGCGCTGGCCACCTACGTGACCAATCCGACGCTGCCCGAGCTGCTGGAGATCCTGTTCGGATCGGCCGGCGTGCGGGCTCCGAACAACTTCCCGCGTCTTGATCTGGTCGCCGCGTTCGCCACGGGCGTCCAGGGCCTGAACTTTCTGTCGGACGGCAGGCCGCACGAGATGCTGCGCCTCAACACCTCGATCGCTCCGACCGCGGCGGGCGCGCAGAACAACCTCGGCGTGCTCGGCGGCGACAACGCCGGGTTCCCGAACGGCCGCCGGCCGGGCGACGACGTGGTGGACGCCGAGCTGCGGGTCGCCATGGGCGTGCTCTGCCATGCGTTCCCGGGCGCCTTCGGCTGCAACCCGGCCGATGCTCCGTCGGGCAACCTGCCCTTCACGGATGGCACGCTCCAGGACGCCAGCCAGTTCGACAGCGTCTTCCCCTACCTGAAGTCGCCGCTGCCGGGCTCGCCGAACGGCGCCAACGGAGAGGAGGAGTAAGGACGATGAAGTCACCGCGGGCGCTCCTTCTTCTGGGCTTCTTCCTGATCACAGGACCGGTGTCTGCTCATGACTTCTGGATCGAGCCATCGACCTTCCGTCTCGCGCCGGGCGACCGGGTCGCGGTGCGGCTGCGGGTCGGGCAGAGTCTCCTGGGAGATCCGGTGCCGAGAGATCCGCAGAGGATCGAGCGCTTCGCGGCGATTGGCGGGTTGGGAGAGGCGAGGGTGCCGGGCGTGGCCGGGATGGACCCGGCGGGCTGGCTGTCTCCGTTCTCTCCCGGCCTCCTCTGGATCGTTTACGACAGCGGCCATGATTCCGTCCAGCTCGACTCCGCGAAGTTCGACAGCTACCTCGGCGACGAGGGGCTGGAGAGGATCCGCAAGCTGCGCCCCGCCAATACCGGGCCGGTCAAGGAGATCTTCTCCCGGTGCGCCAAGTCGCTGCTGTCGGTGGGCTCCGGTCCGGACACGGGCTACGACAAGGTGCTCGGCCTCGAGCTGGAGCTGGTGGCGGAGAAGAACCCCTATGCGCTCAAGCCCGGAGAGGATCTGCCGCTGCGGCTGCTCTACAAGGGCAAGCCTCTGGACGGCGCTCTCCTGGTGGCGATCCCCAAAGGCGCGCCAGGCGCAAAGACTTCGGCCCGCTCCGACCGCCATGGCAAGGCGGCGCTGCGCCTCGACCGGCCCGGGCTCTGGCTGGTCAAGGCGGTCCATATGGTGCCGGCCCCGGCCGGCAGCGGCGCGGACTGGGAGAGCCTGTGGGCTTCTCTCACCTTCGAGCTCCCGGCGCACTAGTTGTTGCGGAAAAGAGAGGCAACTCTTGCTAGACTCCCCGCGACCGTCGCTGCCGCCGGTCCTCTTCCCAATGACGAGCGCGCCGAGCCCGCCACCCGACGAGCACGCCCTGATCCGCCGGATCGCATCCGGTGAGGGCGAAGCCCTGACGCGGCTCTTCGACCTGCACTCCCCGGTCGCGCTCGGCCTGCTCGTGCGCATCCTGGGCGACCGGGCCGAGGCGGAGGAGGTGCTGCAGGAAGTCTTCCTCCAGGTCTGGACGCAGGCCGACCGCTACGACGAGGCGCGCTCCACGCCGCGCGGCTGGCTGCTGATGCTGGCCCGCTCCCGCGCCCTCGACCGGCTGCGGCGGCGCGAGGCGCGGCGGCGGCGCGAGGAGGAGTCGGCCGAGGAGGAGGCCCGTCTCGCGGTGGAGCCCGAGGGGACCGGACGGCTGGAGGCGGCGGAGCGCCAGACCCGGGTCAGCTCGGCCCTCGGGGCCCTGTCTCCCGATCAGCGTCGTTGCATCGAGCTGGCCTTCTATGAAGGTCTCACCCATACCCAGATCGCCGAGCGCCTGAAAGCGCCGCTCGGAACGGTCAAGTCCCGGATCCTGCTGGGCATGAGCAAGCTGCGGCAGGTGTTGAGCACGTCATGAGCCCCGGCCACTCCACCCGCCACGAAGAGCTCCTGCCGGCATTCGCCCTCGGCGCGCTGGATGGCGAGGATCTGCGCGAGCTGGAGACCCACCTCGCCGCCGGCTGCGAGGAGTGCCGCCGGCAGCTCGACCTGTGGCAGGGCGACGTCGAGGAGCTGGCGGCTTCGGTGGAGCCGGTCCAGCCCTCGGAGGCGACCCGGAAGCGCATCCAGCGGCTGGCCGGCGCTCCGGCTCCGGTCCGCCGGTCCCCCGTGACGCGGTGGCTCCAGCTCGCGGCCGCGGCCTGCCTGCTGATCGCCGCGGGATCGCTCTGGCGCCAGGCGCAGCTCACCCGGCAGTTGGACCGCCTCGGGGCCGAGCGCGACCACCTGGCCCGCGAGGTCGCCGGCCTGGACAAGCAGCTCGGCCTGGCCCGCGCCGAGTCGCAGCGCCTGGCGGAGTCGCTGTCGATCATCGCTTCCCCGGGCTCGCGCTCGATCCAGCTCGCCGGTCTCGGACCCACCCCGCAGGCGAGCGGCCATACGTTCGTCAGCCCGGAGCGCGGCGAGGCGGTCTTCTATGCCTTCCACCTGCCGGCGCCGGAGCCGGGCAAGACCTATCAGCTCTGGTGGATCCAGGACGGCAAGCCGGTCTCGGCCGGTACCTTCGGGGTGGACGAGCGGGGCAGCGGCAGCCTGCGGGTCCAGAACGTGGCCCCGGCCGGCCAGATCCAGGCCTGGGCGGTGACCGTCGAGCCCGAGGGTGGCGTGCCGCAGCCGACCGGCGCGATGGTGCTCAAGGGATAGGCTAAAATCCGGGTCCCCATGAGTGGCCCGATGAACCTTCTTGACCGTCTGCGCGAACGGGCCAGTCAGGTCGGAGCCACGATCGTTCTCGCCGAGGGCGAGGACCCCCGCGTCCTGGCCGCCGCCGAGCGCGCCGCGGCCTCGGGCCTCTGCCGGGCCAACGTGGTCGGCCGGCGCGAGGAGGTGGAGCGGACCGCCGAGGCCGCCGGCCTGACGCTGACCGTCCCGGTCCTGGAGCCGATCGCGGAGCCGGACCTCCACCATGTCACCTCCCGCCTTTCCGAGCGTCTCGCGGCGCGCGGGCTCGATCCGGCCGACGCCGCGGCCCTGGCGCTCAACCCGCTCTATTACGCCTGCCTGCGGGTCGGCTCGCGGCGGGCGGACGGCGCGGTCATGGGCGCGGTGGCGACCACGGCGGATACGATGCGGGCCGCTCTGCGGGTGATCGGTCCGCGGCCCGGGCTCAAGGTCGTCTCCTCCTGCTTCCTGATGGTGATGCCGGACGGCAGACCCCTGATCTACAGCGACTGCGGCGTGGTTCCCGATCCCAAACCCGAGGAGCTGGCCGACATCGCCGAGGCCGCGGCGGTGAGCTGCCGGACGCTTCTCGACGAGGAGCCCCGGGTAGCCCTGCTCTCCTTCTCGACCCATGGCAGCGCGCGCCACCCGCGGGCCGAAAAGGTTCGGGTGGCCCTGGAGATCCTGCGCGGCCGGGGCGTGGACTTCCAGGTGGACGGCGAGCTTCAGGCCGACGCCGCGCTCGTTCCAAACGTGGCGGAGCGCAAGGCGCCCGGCAGCCCGGTGGCCGGCCGGGCGAACGTCCTGGTCTTTCCCGACCTGGACGCGGGCAACATCTCCTACAAGCTGACCGAGCGGCTGGCCGGAGCGCGGGCGGTGGGTCCGCTGCTCCAGGGCCTGGACCGGCCGATCAACGATCTCTCCCGGGGGTGCTCCGTGGAGGACATCCTCGACGCCATGGCCGTGACCGCTCTCTCTTCCGCGGCAGACCGGAGGTCTTCATGAGAGTCCTGGTGGTGGGAAGCGGAGGCCGCGAGCACGCGCTCTGCTGGAAGCTGCGCCAGAGCCCGCTGCTGACCGAGCTGTACTGCGCGCCGGGCAACCCCGGCATCGCCAAGGTGGCCGACCTGGTGCCGATCGCGGCCGAGGAGGTCCAGCGCCTGGCCGACTTCGCGACCGAGATGAAGATCGACCTCACCGTGGTCGGCCCCGAGCTGCCGCTCACCCTCGGGCTCGTGGACGAGCTGACCGCCCGCGGTCTTAAAGTTTTCGGCCCCACCATGCGCGCGGCGGAGCTGGAGGGCAGCAAGGTCTTCTCCAAGGAATTCATGCAGCGGCACGGCATTCCGACCGCGCCGTTCGCCGTGGTCCACGGCGCCGAACAGGCGCGCGAGGTCCGGGGCCGGTTCGGCTGGCCGGTGGTGATCAAGGCCGACGGCCTGGCCGCGGGCAAGGGCGTGGTGATCGCGAACGGCGAGGCCGAGTACGACGCCGCGGTCAAGGAGCTGTTCGAGGACCGCCGTTTTGGCGCGGCCGGAGACCGGGCGGTGATCGAAGGGTTCCTCGAAGGCGAGGAGGTCTCCTTCATGGCGCTCTCGGACGGCGAGCGCGTCCTGCCCCTCGCGACCGCCAAGGACTACAAGCGGATCGGCGACCACGACACCGGTCCGAACACGGGCGGCATGGGCTCGCACAGCCCGGCCGGGGTGCTCTCCGGAGAGGCTGCGGCCGAGGTGCTGGAGAAGGTCCTCCACCCGACCGTGGCCGGCATGGCCTCGGAAGGCCGCCCCTTCGCCGGCGTTCTCTACGCCGGCCTGATCCTCACCAAGGACGGTCCGCGCGTCCTCGAATTCAACGCCCGCTTCGGAGATCCCGAGTGCCAGGCGATCCTGCTCCGCCTGGAGGACGATCTTCTGCCCGTGCTCGCCGCGGGCGCGCGCGGGGAATTCGACGTGCGCCGGCTCTCGTTCCGGAAAGAGGTCTCGGCCTGCATCGTCCTGGCCAGTCCGGGCTATCCGGGCCGGCCGGTCACGGGAGAGCCCATCCGGGGGCTGGACCGCGCGGCGGAGCTGCCGGGGGTCGAGGTCTTCCACGCCGGGACGGCCATGAAAGAGGGCGAGCTGGTGAGCGCGGGCGGCCGGGTGCTCTCGGTCTGCGCCACCGATCCGGACCTGGCGGGCGCGCTGCGCAAGGCCTATGCGGCGGTGGAGAGGGTCGATTGGCCGGGCAAGGTCTACCGGCGCGACATCGGCCGGCGGGTGCTCGAGGGAGGAGAACGGCCGTCCGCAGCGGGATCGTGATAACGTAACGCCCGATTTTCTCCTCCGGCTGTACCGAGTCTCGACTTCCCTTGCGCCTCGGCGGCGAGCCGGTGGAGATCTGGTATCCATCGTGCATGAAGCTGCAACGCTGTCGCAAGGGACTGGAAGGCGGTCATGAGCGGTTGTAATGGTTGTGCATTCAAGGGGATGTCGACGGCAGTCGAAGAGGCGTTCGTCGGGGTCCGCTTCCGGGAGGAGACGAACCTGACGCTGTGCACGACAGGCGGGGGCATCTTCGCCCGCGGCGCGCGGGTGGTGGTGGACCTGGAATCGGGTCCGGCGCTCGGCCACGTGGAGCAGTCGCCGATGCCGGTGTTCAAGCCGTGCCAGAAGTCGAGCGCGCGGCCGATCCTGCGCGGCGCTGACGACTCGGACCTGGCGGCGTACGACCGGCAGTGCCAGCACGAGATGGCCGGCAAGCTCTTCGCGCAGGAGCGCTCCCGGGCGCTCGGCCTGGACATGAAGATCTCGCTGGTCGATTTCTCCCTGAGTGGCAAGAAAGCCACCTTCTACTTCACTTCGGACGGGCGGGTGGACTTCCGGCAACTCGTGCGCGACCTGTCGAGCCGCTTCTCCGTGCGGGTGAAGATGGTGCAGGTCGGGGCGCGGGACGAGGCCGGACTGATCGGCGGCATCGGCGTCTGCGGGCGCACGCTCTGCTGCTCGACCTGGCTCAAGGACTTCCGGCCGATCTCGATCCAGATGGCCAAGCGGCAGAACCTGAGCCTGAATCCGTCCAAGATCTCGGGGCAATGCGGGCGGCTCCTCTGCTGCCTGGCCTACGAGGACGACAACTACAAGACCAACAAGGGCCAGGACCGGCCGGCCTCACCGCCGCCGGCCTAGAGGACCCGGTATGGACCCAAACATGGCGAACCGCAAACTGATCCGCCCCGACATGAACGAGCTCAAGAAGGAGCTGCCCGCGCGTAGCGTGCGACGCAAGCAGAGCCCACCCGAACAGACCAACGCCGAGGAGTTCTACTACCTCAAGCAGATGGCGTCGAAGACGCCCATGGTGGTGGTCCTGACCGACGGCGAGGAGCTGCGCGGGTGGATCGAGTGGTACGACAAGGGGGCGCTCAAGCTGAACCGCCACGTCGGTCCCAACCTGCTGATCCAGAAGCACTTCATCCGGTACATGTTCAAGGAGGAGGAGCTCAAGCAGCGGCGGGGCAAGCGCGTGGTGGACAGCGAATACGAACGCGACTGATGCCTCGTCTCGTGCTCACCCAGGGCGATCCCGCCGGGATCGGCCCTGAAATCCTCCTCAAGCTCCTCGCGCCCGGCAATCCTGCGGACTGGCGCCCCCTCCTGATCGCCGAGCGCGCCGCGCTGGAGGCCCTGCGGCCTTCGCTCCCTGCTTTCCCCTGGGATCGATTACGGTATGTCAGCGGTGTCGAGGAAGACGGCGATTTCATTCCCGATTCCATCCCGATACTCGACCCGGTCGGCGACCGCCGGCAGGTGACGCTCGGCTCGTCCGGTCCCGCGGACGCGGCCGGAGCCATGGCCGCGCTGGACGCCGGCATCGACCTGGTCCGCTCGGGCAAGGCCGACGCGCTGGTCACCGCGCCGGTGAGCAAGGAGTCGATCGCCCGGCACGTGCTGCCCGGCTTCAAGGGCCACACCGACTACCTGGCCGAAGCCTGCGGCCTGGAGCGCTACGGCCGCGACTATCTCATGGCCTTCCTCGCGCCCGAGCTTCAGGTGGCGCTCCTGACCGTGCACCTGCCCATGCGCGAGGCGCTCGACGAGATTCGCGGCGACACCATCGCCGAGGCGCTCGACTGTCTCCACCGCCACGCCGGAGGGAAGATCGCGCTGGCCGGCTTGAACCCGCACGCCGGAGAGGGCGGTCTGCTGGGAGAGGAGGACGGCCGCATCCTGGCCCCCGCCGTGGCCGCGGCGCGGGAGCGGGGGATCGACGTCCACGGCCCCGAGAGCGCCGATTCGCTCTTCGCGAGAGCCCGCCGCGGCGAGTTCGACTGGGTCCTGGCCCTCTACCACGATCAGGGCCTGATCGCCGTGAAGACCGCCGCCTTCGGCCTCGCCACCAACTGGACCCTCGGGCTGCCGTTCCTGCGGACTTCGGTGGACCACGGCACGGCCTTCCCCCTGGCGGGGAAAGGCTTGGCCGATGAAAAACCGCTGGCGGAAGTGGTGGCGGCGACGCTGGGGCTGATCGCGGGGACGTTGCCGCGGAAGAACCTCACCCCCTAGCCCCCTCTCCCATCTCCCACCCCGGCCCCGCCGGGAGAGGGGGAACCTTTCTGGGGCTATCTTGCCGAGTCTTGGCAACACCGCCGGCATGCGTCCCCCTCTCCCGGGGTCGGGTGGTCGGGAGATGGGAGAGGGGGACAGGGGGTGAGGTTTCTAGGAAGCCCCTTTACCAGTAAGCACCACCGGGATCGTCTTCAACAGGATCTTCAGGTCGAGCATCGGGGACCAGGAGTCGATGTACTCCAGGTCGAGCTGTATCCAGCGGTCGAAGTCGACGTTGTTGCGGCCGCTGATCTGCCACAGGCAGGTGAGTCCCGGCTTCATGGCGAGGCGGCGGCGCTGCCAGCGCTTGTACTGGGCGACCTCCTCGGGGATCGGCGGCCGGGGGCCGACGAGGCTCATGTCGCCGCGCAGCACGTTCCAGAACTGCGGGAACTCGTCGAGGCTGAAACGGCGCAGGAAGCGGCCGAGGAGCGTCACCCGCGGATCGCTCTTCAGCTTGAACACCGGGCCCTGCATCTCGTTCAGGTGCAGCAGCTCGCGGCGCCGCTCCTCGGCGTCCTCCACCATCGTGCGGAACTTGTAGAGCGTGAAGAAGCGCCCGTTCAGGCCGCAGCGGGTCTGGCGGAAGAAGACCGAACCGCCCGAGGTGACCTTGATCGCCAGCGCGATCATGGTCACCACCGGCAGGCCGAGCAGCAGCAGGAGCGAGGCGAGCGCGATGTCGAGCGCCCGCTTCGCCATGAGCTGGAGCTGGCTGGTCGGCGTCGTGGCGAAGGACAGCAGCGGCATGCCGTCCAGATCCTCCATCTCGACCCGTGCCAGCGCGTGCGGGAAGAGGTCGAGCGCGAACCGGGTGCGGATGCCCTGCTCCTGGAGGCTGAGGAAGAGATCCTCCAGCCGGTCGAGCTCGCGGCGATGGACCGCGAAGATCACGTCGTCCACCACGTTGCTCTCGACGATGCGCGGGATGTCCTCCACGTGTCCGAGCAGCGGATAGGGCCCGGTCCAGGGCTTGCCGGGGGAATGACCGTTCTCCCCGTCCCTGGTACTGATGAAGCCGAGAACCCGGAAGCCCCAGAACCGATGGCTGCGGATCGACTCCGCGATCCGGAGGGCGGACGGGCTCGTGCCCACGATCAGCACCGCCCGGTAGTTGAAGCCATGGGCGCGGACATAGCGCGCCGTGGTGCGAATGCCGAGCTTCTCGGTGAGGAGGAACAGGCAGGCGAAGCCCGCGAACAGGAACACCCAGAAGCGGCTGATCCGGTCGTTGCCCAGCAGGTGCTCGTCCATCCGGGCGATATAGAGGACCAGCGTGAAGATCACCGCGCCCGACAAACAGACCCGGAGGATGGCCCAGGCCTCGTCGAGGATCGGCACCGTGCGGTGCGACCGGTAGCGGCCCGACGACAGCAGCAGCCCGCCCCAGATCGCCAGCGCCAGCGGCAGCAGGGGGAGATATTCGGAAAGCGGGTACAGGTGACTCGGGAACGTCCGCGGGGCCAGCCTGGGCAGGATCCAGCTCCGCACCGCGAACGCCGACAGAAATGCGGCGGCGACAAGAGCAAGATCCAACAGGAAGATTCCGACCGCGAGGATCCGGGCTCGTTCTTTCAGCATGGAATGGGGAGTTCTCTCCGGAGCGGCCTCGTCATGCCACTCGCTATTCTAACGTGCGACGGGCGAGTTGCATCTATGCCGCGCGGGTATTTTAGAGGGAGGACAACCGTCGGAACAGATCCGCATACTGATCCGTGACCCTTTCCCACGAGTAGAGGAGGCCCGCGCGGCGGGCCGCGGCGCGTCCGCGGGCCCCGGCCCGGCCGGGGTTCCGCCGCACCCATTCGAGCTGATCGGCCAGGGTGGACGGGGTCTCGGCGCGGAAGTAGAGGCCCACGCCGCCGGCCACCTCCCGGTTCTCGGGCGTGTCGTTGACGACCGGGCAGTTGCCATAGCCCATGGCTTCGACCAGGGCCGGATGGGTGCCGCCGACCTCGGTGGCATGGATATAGGCCAGGGCGTGCGAGAGCAGCTCGCGGTAGCCCTCGCCGTAGATCGCTCCCGGGAAGAGGATGCGCGGGTCCGCGCCCTGGGTGAAGCCGCGGATGAACTCGCCCGCATAGGGGGCGCCGCCGACCATGACGAGCGGCAGGTCGCCGCCGACCTGCCGGTACGCCTCGGCCACCCGGTGCGGGTTGTTCTCCGGCTCGAACCGGCTCACGTAGAGGAAGTAGCCGCGGTGGGACAGGCCCAGCCGCTTCAGGACCCCCGTCTCGGCCGGTGGGCGCGGCTCGACCCCGTAGGCGATCGGCACCGATTCGGCGTCATAGCGGTCGAGGTAGTGGCGGCGGATGACCTCCGCGTCCGTCACCAGGACGTCGGGCAGGGCGCAGGCCAGCCGCTCAGAGAGCGCGTATACGAACCGGCCGGCCGGTCCCCACTTGGCCCGCCGCTTCTCGATCCCATCCACGTGCAGCGCGACCGGGATGCCGCCGATCCGCAGCAGGGGGACGAAGATCGCGTTGGCCGAGTTGACCACCAGCGCCGCGTCGTACCCCGCCCGCGCCGCGTGCAGGCAGGAGAGGAAGGTATGGACCGGCGTGTCCAGGTACTTGGTCCGGATCGTGGGCAGGACCACCAGCTCGGCGCCGCGGTATTTCCCGATGGCCTTGAGCTCCCGCGGCGTGGAGTGGGACCGGCAGTAGACCGTCACCTGGAATCCCCGCGCCACGAGCCGGGTCGCCAGCTCCTCCATGAGCGTCTCGTACCCGCCATAGCGGTTGGGGATGCCCCGGCTGCCGATCAAGGCCACTCTCACAGCGGCATCCCCTGGACGCGGAACCAGCGTTCGACCTCCGTGGTCTTCCGTCCCTGGATGATCCGCCGCCGCCTCGTCAGCTCGCGGCGGTTCCGCCACAGCCAGGAGTAGGCCGGAAGTGAAGTGTGTTCGCGGAGCAGCACGTAGCCGAGCGCCTGGAGGTCGCGGAAGGCGGTCGGGATCAGGGTCCGCAGCAGGTTGCCCGCGGTCTGGTGGTAGATCCGGAGCAGGTACCGGTTCTTCAGGGAGTGGTAGTTGACCATGGGCGGCATGGCCGATCGGCGCTCGGGCAGGTTGAACCGCCGGTGCTCGCAGATTGCGGCCGGCTCGTAGAGGATCTCCCATCCGCGCTCGCGCAGCCGGAAGGCAAGCTCGGCGTCCTCGCGGAACGAATGGAACCGGGAGTCGAAGACCTCGCCCTCGACCGCGGCATCCTCCAGGGCCTCGCGCCGGAACAGGGTCGCCGCGCCGGTCGCGCCGAAGACCCGCTCCGGAGAGGAGAGCTGGCCGCGGTCAACCTCGCCGGATCCCCGGTCCAGGTGGCGCCAGGAGGAGGTCAGCCGCATGCCGCAGGCGTCGAGTCGCCCGTCGGGCCTGACCAACCGCCCGGTGACGGCCCCGACTTTCGGCTGGTCCATGCGGGCGAGCAGCCGGCTCACGAAATCCGGAGCCAGCCGGGCGTCGGCGTTGAGCGTCAGGACGAACGGCGCCGAGGTCCGGGCAATGGCCTCGTTCATGCCACCCGCGAAGCCGCGGTTCTCCGTCAGCTCGACGACCTGGACCGCCCGTTCCGAATACCGCCGGGCGACCGCCACGGTGTCATCCGTGCTCGCGCAGTCCACGACCGTCACCGGCAGGGAGGCCACCGACTCCAGGCAGCCGGGCAGGTCGGCGGCGGAGTTGAAGGTGACGATGCAGACCGAGACCTCCTCCCTTCCTGGGACCGCCGGCGCCTCGCCGGCGGTTTTTTGGGAAGTTACCGCCGGCGAGGCGCCGGCGGTCCCAGGGGGGGTGTGGTTCATCAGGCGGTCTCCATCCAGCGTGGCCGCTTCCATCCGGTGAGCGTCCCGGCCAGAACGGCCAGCAGCCCCCGCAAGGCTTCGGACCGGGAGGCCGCGCGCCGCGGTCTATAGAGAGGAAGGAGCAGGAGCCGGATCAACATGCCCGGCACCAGCGCCACCCGGGCAGCCAGCGACCAGAGTGGTCCATGATGCCGCCGAAGATACCGCGTCAGGTTCCGGTAATAGATCCAGAGAAACCGTCCATAGCCGAGTCGGGGCACCGTGCTTCCGAGGCCATGCCGGAACGTGGCCGCCGGCCAGTAGAGAAGGACATGGCCGGCCTGCTTCAGGCGGGCAGCGAGGTCCACGTCCTCGAACCACGCCGGGTAAAAGCCAGTGTCAAACCCGCCGATCGCCTCGAAAACGGTCCGCCTCAAAGCCAAAGCTGCCGCAGCGGGTTGCTCGACCGGCGATCCCGCCGGCGGCTCGGGTCTGGTCTCAGGATCTCCCACCAACGGAAACGCCTGAAGGAGGAGGCTCCAAGGAGAAGGAAGGCGCCGGAGCTGCCATCCTGCCTGGGATCGGCCGTCCGTTCCCACTAGGCGAGGAGCAAGGCCGGCTGCCTCAGGGTGAGCGTCGAACCCTTCGAGCAGCCGGTCAAGAGCGCCCGGCTCGGGCACGGCATCGGGGTTGAGGATCAGGAAGATCTCTCCCTTGGCTTCGGCGGCGCCCGCATTCGCCCCGCCTGCGAAACCGAGGTTCCGTCCAGGCTCGACCAGCCGGGCCGGTCCGAGCGCCAGGGGCTCGGACGAGCCGTTGTCCACCACGATCAGCTCGAAGCGGGGATCGCGGGGCCAGGCGGAGGTCAGCTCCGCCAGAGGCTCCTCGTTGCGCCAGTGGACGACGATGCCGGTCAGCCGGGGCTGCATGCGCGGGAAGGTACCATTCACGGAGGGAACACGCCACGCCTCGTGGCGCCGCGCCATGCGTCGTGGCGGCGCGCCATGGGAGGGTAGACCGGTCTTCCCGCTCCCGGCGCCGCGCCACGACAGACGCGACCGCGCCCACCGCTCCTGGCGTCGCGCCACGAGCGCTGGCGCCGCGCCACGACAGGGTAGCGCCTCCTACCCGGGCGTGGCGGCTTGAGCACGAGCGGCCCGCACCCATCCAGCGAGAATGCCGGAAACCCGGGCGCCGTCCAGGGAGAGGGCGGCCCGGAGGAGGTCCAGCACGTCCCGGACAGCCATCCTGATCCGGAAGCCCCGGCCAAAGGCCCGGCGGGCGACGATCCAGCGGTTGCCGTAGAGCAGCCGCCACCGCTCCCGGCTCAGGGTCGCGCCCGTGGCCGACCCGACATGCCGGGCGCGGGCGGCGGGGACGAGCAGGGCCTTCCATCCCTCGGCCTGGAGGCGGACCGCGAGGTCTACATCTTCATAGTAGGAGACCAGGGTGGGATCGAAGGGATGGTCCGGCAGGGCCTCGCGCCGGTAGAGCGCGGCCGTGGCGGAGACGCCGAGCACCTCCCGGACAGGATCGGACGCGGGCGGCGCCGGTTCGCCGTGGCCGACCTGGACGGCCTGGAGCCAGCGGTTCCAGGCGATGCCGCAGCCGTCGGCGAGGTCGGGTGACTGGAGAATGAGATTCACCCCCTGGGCGGCCGCGGCCTTCGGCTCGCGGTCGAGGGCTTCGACCAGCCGGCCGGTCCAGCCCGGCTCGATCAGGGCGTCGTCGTTGACGGCGGCGACAAACTCCCGGGACGAGGCCGCAATCCCCAGATTCGTTGCCGAGGCGAAGCCCAGGTTCCGTCCCAGCCGGAGAATCTTATCGGCGACACCGGTCTCGACCGGCTTCTCCCCCTGGTCGATCAGCACGATCTCGATCTCCGGCGCGTCCTTTCGCAGCGCCTCCAGGCAGGGGACCAGCCACGGGCTGCGGCCCAGGGTCGGGATCACGGCCGTTATGCGTGAGCCCGGGGGCGCCATCTACTTCTCCCAGCGGAAGTCCATCCGGTCCAGGATCGCGCCGTTGAGCGCTCCCGGCGGATGGGGACCATAGGCGGCCAGGACCAGCGGCTCTCCGGCCGGCCAGTCGAAGGGGCCGAGCTCGACCTTCTCCCAGACGCGGCTCCGGCCGGGCGCCCAGATCGCCAGCAGCCGGTCCCCGGCCCGGATGTCGAGCCGGAACGGCACCGGCTGGTTGCGGATGAATTCGCCCTGGAGCGCGAGCGTCACCTTCGAGCCGCCCGGGTTGACCGGCGCCTTCAGGGTCTCGTCGATCCGCAGCACCCAGCCTCCGCGGTAGCGCGCCCGCTCGATGATCCAGAGGTCGGGGTGCACGTGACCGCCGCTCTTCCAGACCTGGGCGTCCTCCATCTCCACAGTATGGGTGGGCATTCGGGCCGCCGCCACCGGCAGCGCCGCGGCTCCGGCGATCGCCAGCGCCACTCCCGCCAGCCCTGCGCTCTCCCAACTCCTCCTCCGGACCGGCAGCCACCAGGCCAGCGCCGCCAGGCCGAGCGAGACCGGCGGCCAGATCCAGGTGGCCGGCCGCGTCCGAACCGAGCTGGGGAAGAACCGCGCCAGATCCTCGCCCAGCCTCTCGCTCAGATGGTCGAGAGGATAGGTCCGGCCGTTCGCGAAGCTGTAGGTCCAGCCCGGCACTACTAACCAGACCAGGGTCAGGGCCAGGGTAAGCGCGGCGAGGCCCGCGATCAGCGCCCGCGCTCCCGGACCCTGCCGGCCGGAGAGCAGCGGCACCAGGGCGAGGGTCAGGAGGGGCAGCGCGATGAGCGCGTAGCGGAACGGCGGCGACCACCCGCCATACCACTCGATGCGCGGCACCACGATGAGCAGGTACGGAGCGCTCAGCACCGCGAGATGGACGAGCAGGCGGTTCCGCCGCGCCAGGAGCAGCAGCACGGCCGGCAGCAGGAGCATCCAGATTGGAGCGGAGCCGAACAGCCCGAACGCCGTGTCCCAGAACAGGCCCAGGCCCTGGAGATAGTGGAGCCAGGTGTGGCGCTGTGGGTCGATCTCCTCCCAGGAGTGAATCTTGAGAGGGTTCGAGTAGACGATCTGGTTGTAGAGCAGCATGCCCGCGCCGAGCGCCGAGAGCAGGCCGGCCAGGATCAGGATCGGCTTGCGCGGCCGGCCGCTGTACCACCAGGCCATGGCCACCAGCGGGATGGCGATGAGCATGAAGCGCATCTTGATGAGCGGCAGGAGCAGCACCGGCAGGCCGATCCCGAGCCACTCGGCCCAGTCCCAGCGCCGGCCGTCGAAACCGAGGGTGCGGTCGAGCGCCACGACCAGGAGCAGGGTGGCCGGCACCTCCACCCAGACCTGGTACGAATAGAGGAGGAGCGGCGGCGCAAACGCGGCCAGGGCCCAGACCGCGAGGATCTCGCCCGGCCGGTCCGGGACATACCGCCGGGCGAGGCGCAGCGTCGTCCATGTCAAAGCTGCGGTGAAGGCCGCCATGACGGCCAGCGCCCCGGCCTTGCCGCCGATCCGGTAGGCGGGCGCCAGCACCATGGGCAGTGCCTCGTTGTGCCGGGAGTACAGCTTGCCGTCCGGCCCGACCGGATCGCCGGGCTGCGGCGCGATCGGGCGGTCCATGAAGTGCCGCCAGTCGCTCTGAGCGTAGTTGTTGGTCAGGTCCGCGTCGAAGTCGTAGGCCAGGCTGTGGGTGATGAGCAGGTTGTAAGGCTCGTCGCCGTCCGGCTGGCGGTGGAAGGTCGACCACGGCAGGATCGCCAGATAGGCGACCAGCGGCAGGAGGAAGAACGCCGCCGAAGGCCAGTCCGGCACCCGGTACCCGAGCAGGGGACGGAGCGCGCGGACCTGCCGGAAGATCCGGTGGCCGAGCACCAGCAGCAGCCCGGCGGCCAGGACATCCTCGGCCCGCCCGAGGTTGAGGTGCGGCCGGATCGCGATCAGCAGGACGAGGATGCCGAGGGCGACCAGCTCGCCGATGGTCCCGGCCCGATCGAGAGGCCGCACACCCTGCCGGACCGACCGGCGGTGAATCCAGGCGAGCGCCGCGAGGATCAGGGGGAGGATCAGGAGCGTTCCCCGGAACGGATCGCCCGGAGCGAGCGACAGGGCCCGCAGGAGACCGGGGCCGCGCAGCTCTACCTGGTGGACGGCGAGGCTGACGTTCCGCGGCAGCCCAGGGGCAAGCTCGATCCGCATCCGGGTGTAGCGGCCCGGGGGAAGGTCCCAACGGCAGCGGTAGCGCTGGGCGAAGAAGTCGCCGGCGATCCAGGTGACCCAGGGCTCGGGCGAGTGGAGCCGAGCGGTCTTGAGCACGTCGCTGCGCCGTGCCGCCCACTCGCCGGTGTCCGAGCCAGCGCGGACAATCCGTTCGACGCTCCGGCCCTCGCCGTCGGTCAGGCGGATCACGGCGACCGGGGTGCCGTCCGCGAGAGGCGCCCCGTTCGAGAGCGCCGACGCCAGGATGAGCGAGGCGATCGGCTCGAGAGGAAGGTCGATCTCCCGCGTCGGACGGTCGGCGTCGAAGGGGATCGAGGTCTCGGGATCGAGGATCGGCGTTCCGGCGGCGAACAGTTCGGGGAGGGATTTCACGAGACCGAGCGCGGCGCGCAGCGGCTGCTCCCGGCGCCAGGGGTAGGCGTCGAGGAGAGCCGTAAGTGCAAGCAGGATGGCGATCAGTGTTCCCACAGGAACAGCCACGGAGGCCGGCAGCCGTCCGATCCGCCGCCGCAGGATCAGGGTCGCGGCGCTCAGGATCAGGACGGCGACCGTCGTCCGCACGTTCCAGCCGGGACCGAGGGCGAGGGCCACGGCCGCCGCGCTCAGGACGACCGGTCCATGGAGGCGACGGGCCGCGATCGTCAGAGCCAGACCGCCGGCCACGGGAAGGACCAGCAGGGCCACGAGCGTCCGAGGGGTGACCGGCTCGAACAGCAACTCGCTGCGCAGGAGGAACTGGGCCCCCAGCGCCAGGGGGATCGTGACGTTCAGAGGCAACTCGGGCAGGGTCCTGCCCAATCGCCGCAGGGCAGAGACGAGGAACGTGGCGAGAAGGAGAAGCACGACCGTCGCGCCCCGGCCCGGACCCGGAGGCAGGGACCAGACCGCGGTCACCGCGAGCGTAGCGCCTACCCCGAGCTCGGCCGCGGGAGCCGGAGCCAGAACGGCCACCGCCAGGAGCACCACCGCTGCCAGCTTTCCCAGAAACAGACCCTCGGCCGCCGCGGAGGGGCTGACCTCGCGGACCGAGAACGCCGCGATGGCGCCCAGCACGGCCAGGGGGATCAGAAATCGGGTGAGCAGGTTGCGCATAAGGAGCCGGCGGGATGTTATCCCTTCCTACGGCTGAGCGGTGCAAAGCGTTTGATTCCCCCTCTTGCGGTAAGATCCCCCGTCTATGCTCTCCCGAGACCTCCTGCGCGAAGACCCGGAGCGCGTTCGCCGAGACCTGGTGAACCGGAACGCGGACCTCTCCCTTCTCGACACCTGGCTGAAGCTCGACGCCGAGCGGCGGGCCGAGCTGGTCGAGGTGGAGGACCTCAAGCGGCAACGCAACGACGCCAGTCGGGAGATCGGCAAGATCAAGCAGCAGAAGGGAGACGCCTTCGAGGCCATCGCCGAGGTCGGGCGCATGAAGGCGCGCATCGAGGAATTGGAAACCCGCCTGGCCGCCATCGAGCCCGAGCTGGCCGGGATCGAGCTGTCCCTGCCGAACCTGCCCCACTCGAGCGTGCCGGTCGGCAAGGACGAGTCCGCGAATCGGGTCGAGAAGGTCGTGGGCGAGCCGCGGACGTTCGACTTCGAGCCCAAGGCGCACTGGGACCTGGGGACGGCGCTGGGCATCCTGGACTTCGAGCGCGGCGCGAAGATCACCGGCGCGCGCTTCACCGTCTATTTCGGGGCCGGCGCCCGGCTGGAGCGCGCCCTGATCTCCTTCATGCTGGACCTCCACACGGGCCGGCACGGCTACACCGAGGTCCTGCCGCCATTCATCGTCAACCGCGACAGCCTGATCGGCACCGGCCAGCTCCCGAAGTTCGAGCAGGACCTCTTCCACCTGGAGGGGTATCCGTATTACCTGATCCCCACGGCGGAAGTCCCA
>DATANP010000580.1:0-25377 GCA_036266195.1 Thermoanaerobaculia bacterium
TCGGACAGGAGACGCACAGATCCTTGCAGGGGCCTCACCGACTCGCACAGGCGGCGCCGGGAACGCTTCAGGAAGACCGCCTGCTCCGACAGGAAGCGCGCAGGTCGGTTCAGGGACTTCGGCGACTCTTTCAGGAAGCGCAAGGGTTCGTTCAGGAAGAAGGGAGAGCCGCCAAGGCCACCTTGGGCATTGTCTTCTCCTTCTTCGGAGGCTCCGCCGCGATCTTATCGCCAACCTGCCACGGGATGACGGGGGCGGAGACGAAGCGGAAGCCGTAAGAGATGTGAGATTGGTCACACCCCTCGGGCCGGAGTTGGAGTACCCTAATCGGTCTGGACTCCTTCCGATGAGCAGTTCGAAGCCGAAGCAGGTCATCCAGGTGAGTGGACACCTGGTCTCGTTGCCCGAGGGTGTGACGGCTCTCGAGTGGGCGCTCGAGCGCGTCAACTATCAGAACCCGCGCATCCGCGCGTTTCTCGGTTGCATCCGCCTCCTCGACGGGGTGATGGAGAGCAACTACGCCATCCTGCACTGCTCGCCCGAGCGGCTGCTCGACATCTGGCGCAAGGTGCGGCAGGTCGCGGACCTGATCCGCGGCCGGCTCGGGCCTCTCCTCCAGGTGCCGTCGCGCATCCCCGACCTGGAGGAGGCCCGCCAGAGCGCCGAGGTGTCGCTCGGCATGCTCGACTACCAGGTGCTGCGCCGCCTCGACGCGTTCCCCGAGGACGTGCCCCTCGACCAGCTCATGGAGGTGCGCAAGCTCCTCTGCATCTGCATCGGGCAGGTCCACGCCTTCCTGGCCGACACGTTCGGCGAGATGATGTCCAAGGACCCGCGCAGCCTCCACGACGCGGACTATTTCCTGTCGCGGCGCTTCCCCCAGGACATCGAGGAGGCCGAGTGGCTTCACGCCACGCTGGTCCGGCTCGGCGAGTATCTCCAGAAGCTCGACGAGGGCCGCATCGCCCACATGACGATGCTCGCCGACCGCATGCGCCGCGAGGAGACTCTGCCCACGCGCCATGCCTGGACCGAGGCCCGCGCGTTCCTCGACCTCCTGCTCAGCGTCCTCACGCCGAAGCTCAAGGAGGTGCTCGCCCTGCGCGGGGTGCGCTTCTACGAGATGGAGATCCTCGACCGCTACGCCTTCGAGATCCCCGCCAAGTGCCGCACGGCGATCGAGATCCACGAGGTGGGGAGCGAGGCGATCGACGGGCTCAAGGAATCGGTGGGGGCGTCGCGGCCGGAGCGGACCCAGAACGTCCAGGACCTGCTCCAGATCCACGCCGCGTTCAGCCGGCGGATCGCCAGCCTGATCACCGACGTGGACAAGGCCCTCCAGGACCTCGTGGCCTTCATCCCGCTCTGGCTGGAAGGGGTGGAGAAGCGACGCGCGCTGCTCCTCAAGAGGGAGTTGGGCCAGACCCAGCAGCAGGTACGCGCCGAGGAGCCGGAGGCCGTGGGCCTCCGGTCCAAGCAGTCGTAGCCGGTCCTAGTCGCGGTCGTCGTGCCAGACGCTCTCGCTCCGCCGGCGGAGGATCCGCGTCTTCATGCGCCGCATCCGGTTCCAGCGCACCACCTCGACTCCCCACTGCTGTTCCATCATGAAGCCGACCACAGCTCCGATCATCAAGGTTCCGACGAATGTGACCATAATTTCCTCACCGAGCGATCAAGGTCGCAAAGCCCACCCCTCATGGGGAGGACGATGGTTGCGCTTTAAACGGCAGGGCGATACCCGCACAGAAAAGGGTACGGCACTGCCTATACTCCTTTGACGATTTCCTTGGACGGATAGTTTAAACAGCCCCACCCCCGTCCGTCAACCACCCGTCATCGGGAAAAGCCGTCCTTCTGTCTACGGATACGGAGGCGATCCGGTTTGACCGCCATTCTCCAGCCTCCCAGCCGGCCGCGGCACGTGGCTTGCTCACTGAAGCCCAACATGGTCGAGACCATCGGGATTTCCACTCTCCGCAAGACTCTTCGCCGAACGTTCGGCTTCCGCTCCCTCCGTGAAGGACAGGAGGAGGTCATCCGCTCCGTGGTCGAGGGCCGGGACACGCTGGCCATCATGCCCACCGGGGCGGGCAAGTCGCTCTGCTATCAGCTCCCCGGCAAGGAGCTGCCGGGCACCACCGTGGTGGTCTCCCCCCTCCTCTCCCTCATGAAGGACCAGGTCGACAAGCTCAGGGAGCTCGGCATCGACGCCGCGCAGGTCAACAGCACGCTCTCCTCCAGCGAGGAGGCCGAGGTCCTGGAGGAGATCCGCAAGGAGCAGCGCGAGTTCGTCTTCGTCACCCCCGAGCGCCTGGCTCAGCCCGGGTTCCTCGAGACGCTCCGGAGCAACAAGATCGACGTGTTCGTGATCGACGAAGCGCACTGCATCTCGCAGTGGGGACACGACTTCCGGCCGTCCTACCTGCAGATCCGGACGGCCGTCGAGGCGCTCGGCAACCCGCCGGTGCTGGCCCTCACCGCCACGGCCACGCCCGAGGTGGTCGAGGACATCCTCCGCCAGCTCGGCCGGGAGGGCATGCAGGTCATCTCGACCGGAACCTACCGCGAGAACCTGCGCCTGGAGGTCATCCGGGCAGCCGGCGAAGAGGCCAAGTTGAGCCATCTCGCCAAGCTGCTCTCGGAGATCGAGGGCACGGGCATCGTCTACACCTCGACGGTCAAGGACTGCGAGGCGGTCACCGAGTACCTCCAGGGCCTCGGCTTCGAGGTGGCGCGCTACCACGGCCGGCTGGGGGCCCGCGAGCGCCACCGCAACCAGGACCGCTTCATGGCCGGCGAGCTCAAGGCGGTGGTTGCCACGAACGCCTTCGGCATGGGAATCGACAAGCCGGACATCCGCTTCGTGATCCACTACAGCATGCCCGGGACGCTGGAGGCCTACTACCAGGAGGCCGGCCGCGCCGGGCGCGACGGCGAGCCGGCGCGTTGCGTGATGCTGTTCCAGCCCGAGGACAGGAACACCCACATCTTCTTCCTGAACGGCCGCTACCCGAAGCGCGAGCACTTCGAGGCCGTCTACCGCGCCCTGGAGCGGCTCAAGGCGGACCGCGAGCCGGTCGCGGTCTCCGAGGTCCACGGCCGGTCGAAGGACGTCGCGCAGGCCAAGGTGCGGGTGGTGCTGGCGACGATGCGGGATCTGGGTCTGGTCGAGGAGGCCGAGGGCGGCCTCTTCCGGCTGCTGCTCTCCGGGCTCGATCCGGAGGAGCTGGCGGAGATGGCCGCGCGCTACGAGCAAAAAGCTGAGGCCGACCGCGACAACCTGCGCCGGGTGGTGCTCTACGCCCAGACCGCGCTCTGCCGCTGGAAGGCGGTGCTCGACTACTTCGGCGAGACGCCGGAGTGGGAGCGCTGCGACCACTGCGACAACTGCGAGCGGCCGATCGCCGAGCCGCCGCCGGCACCGGTCGTGAAGCGCGAGGCCCTGCCCATGCCGCCGATCCTGGGCGACAAGGACCCCGGCAGCCTCCAGCCCGGCGACACCCTGACCCTGCCTATCTTCGGCACCGGCGAGGTGCGGGAGGTCGCGGGCGAATATCTGACCGTCGCGTTCAGCGACGGGGAGGTGCGGGAGTTTCGCCGATAGAGGTACCAGCAGGCTCCTCCACGTACGGCTGGTGCAGGTGGACCGGCTTCGCCTTCCTGGTCATGCGGAGGTTGAGCATCTCGACCAGGACCGAGAAGCCCATGGCGAAGTAGATGTAACCCTTCGGGATGTGCTGGTCGAGCCCCTCGGCGACCAGCGACATGCCGATCAGCAGGAGGAAGCTCAGGGCGAGCATCTTGACCGTGGGGTGCTGGTCCACGAACCGGCTCAGGGGGCCGGAGGCCACGAGCATCACGCCCACGGCGATGACCACGGCGGCCATCATGATGACCAGCTCGTCGGCCATGCCCACAGCCGTGATCACCGAGTCGAGGGAGAAGACGATGTCGAGGGCGAGGATCTGGATGATGACGCCCGTGAACGAGGCCGCGGTCCGGGTGCTCCCCTCGCCTTCCTCGCCTTCGAGCCGGCCGTGGATCTCGTGCGTGGCCTTGGCGAGCAGGAACAGGCCGCCGCCCAGGAGGATGATGTCGCGGCCGGAGATCTCCTGGCCGAGCACAGTGAAGAGCGGCGTGGTGAGGCGGGCGATCCAGGCGATCGAGGCCAGGAGCCCGAGGCGGATGAACATGGCGAGCCCGAGTCCGGTCTTGCGCGCCCTGTCCTGCTGCTCCTTCGGCAGCTTGCCGGCCAGGATCGAGATGAAGATCACGTTGTCGACGCCCAGAACGACCTCCAGGACCGTCAGCGTCAGCAATGCGATCCAGCTCTCCGGGTTGCTCATCCACTCCATCGCCGCCCCTCCTTGGTCGACCTTCCTTCGGGCGGCGCGGATTGTAGCAAAGCTGTAGAATCGCCCCCGCCATGAGCGACACGACCACGCAGGGCATCCGGGTGGAGGTGGAGAGCCTGTATGACGAGGAGCGCAGCGCTCCCCAGGAGAACTACTTCTTCTTCGCCTACCGGGTACGCATCTCCAACACCGGCACGGAGACCGCGCAGCTTCTGAGCCGCGAGTGGATCATCACCGACGCGACCGGCTATCAGCAGCAGGTCCAGGGTCCGGGCGTGGTCGGCGAGCAGCCGGTGCTCGCCCCGGGCGAGGCGTTCGAGTACACGAGCTTCTGCCCGCTCTCGACGCCGGTAGGCTCCATGCACGGGACCTACCGGATGGTGCGGACGAACGGCGAGGCCTTTGACGCGGTCATCGCGCCGTTCTCGCTGGCGGTGCCGCACTCGGTGAACTAGGGCCCCTCACTCCCTGTCCCCCTCTCCCATCGCACTCCCACCCACCCGGGAGAGGGGGGACCCATTCGAAGCTCTCAGCCGGATCTCGGCAACATGGCTGGCAGGCGTTCCCCCTCTCCCGGCGGACGTGAGGGGATGGGAGAGGGGGCCAGGGGGTGAGGGGCCCCGTTCTTGCACCGACTCGGGTGTATGGCACGGAGACAGACAGTCACCACCGCCAGTATCGGCGGGATTCCTGCCGAGGATCTCGAAGGCGAGTTCCCGGACATCGACCTGCCGGTCCGGCCGCCTTTCCCACCCATGGAGGCGGAGTCCGAGGCGGAGATCCCGTCCGATCCGGGATGGCTGTACGAGCCGAAATGGGACGGGTTCCGCTGCCTGGCGTTCAGGAAGGGAGACCAGGTCCTTCTCCAATCCAAGGCCGGCCAGCCTCTCGGCCGCTACTTCCCGGAGCTGGTCGAGGCGCTGGGGAAGCTGCCCGCGAAGACGTTCGTGCTTGACGGCGAGATCGTGATCCCGGAGGGCAAGAGCTTCTCGTTCGACGCCCTGCTCCAGCGCATCCACCCGGCCGAGAGCCGTATCCGCAAGCTTGCGAAGGAGACCCCGGCGAGCCTGTACGCGTTCGACCTCCTGGTGGACGAGCGGGGCCGGTCGCTCGTCGGCCTTCCTCTGGAAGAGAGGAGGAAGAAGCTGGAGGCCTTCTTCAAGAAGATCCCTGACGGCGCGCAGGCCGTGCTCTCCCCGGCTACCCCGGACCGCAAGGAGGCCGGGACATGGTTCGGCGGCTCGGGGCTGGACGGCGTGGTGGCGAAGCGCCTGGACTCCCCCTATCTGTCCGGCGAGCGGGTCATGGTCAAGGTCAAGCGGATGCGGACCGCGGACTGCGTGGTCGGCGGCTTCCGGTGGACCCAGAAGGGCGGACAGGTCGGCTCGCTCCTCCTCGGCCTCTATAACAAGGAAGGCCTTCTGGACCACGTGGGGTTCAGCTCCAGCTTCAACGCCGCGGAGAGGAAGGAGCTGGAGGCCGTGCTCAAGCCGCACGTCGGGGGCAGCGGGTTTACCGGCAAGGCGCCGGGCGGGCCCAGCCGGTGGAACCAGGGGCGATCGACCGAGTGGGTGCCGCTCGATCCGGTGCTGGTCTGCGAGGTGCGCTACGACCACTTCTCCGGTGGCCGGTTCCGGCACGGCACGAAGTTCCTGCGCTGGAGGGCGGACAAGAAGCCCGAGGCCTGCACGTTCGACCAGGTGAAGCCTAGCGCTTCGGCCCCATCCGCAGGTCGGCGCCGGGGCTAGGCAGCGGCTCGTTGTCGAGCCGATAGCCGTGAGGGTCCTTCTTCCACTCGTCGACGACCTCCATGAGCGCGTCCGTCGACTTCAGGGCATAGCTCTTCCAGCCCTTCGGTCGCTGGTATCTCCCCTTGGTGGAGTCATGAATTTCGAGGAACTGGCGATACCCGCCCGCGTAGAGATCCTTCATACGGTCGAGCTTCTCCTGGAGTTGGGCCATGGCGGTCCGGAATCGGGTCCAGCGGTGACCGTCCCAGTCCAGATTCTGGACCGCCTGGCCGGCCGCCTCGCCGCGACGGGTGAGCGAGACCACCCTCTCCGGCGGCATGGTGAGGTTCAGCCCCCCCTCCTCCTCGCTCAGGGATATGTGGACGACCCGGTCGCGGTAGCCGGGCAGCCGCATCTGGAAGTTGTCCTGCCAGTTCTGCATGGTTCGGACGATCGCGCCCAGGAAGGCGGCGAGGCCCCCCTGGATCGGCTTCCAGGCCGGCAGGACGGCCTGGCCGGAGCGGGTCGGGAACCAGATGTTCTTCGTCTCGTCGTATTCGTCCTTCGGGTGGTCCGGGTGGAACGGCCGGAGGTTGATGCCGAACGTCGGCCGCTCCGGGAGCAGGCCGTCGAAGAAGTGGATCGGAAAGTTGCTGGTGATGCCGCCGTCCGAGAACCAGCAGGGGACGAGATTCGGCGCCTCTCCCGCGTCCCGGGCCCTCCGGTTGCTCTTCAAGCCCCAGTCCACCATGTAAAGCGGCACAGCGCTGATCAGGACCGGAAAGCTGAGGCTCATCCGCGCCGCGAGTACCACCGGCAGGTCGGCCGGTACCGGCATAGGGCGGTACGGTGTGTCCTCCACGATGTTCCGGATATAAGCCGCCTCGCGATCGTCCCGCGCCGGGAACGGATGGGCCTCCATCCACTGGACGATCCGCTCAGGGAAGAAGCGCCTCATCTCCTCCGGATTGAAGAAGAACTCGCGGCTGGAGGTCGGGAGCCGGACCGGCAGGCCGAGCGAAAGGTTCGTGGTCATCACTTCCAGATTGATGGCCCGGAGGCGGGGATCCTCCTCAGGGTCTCCGGCGCTCGGACCCCACAGATCGCCGAACGTAAGCGGCGCGCCGCCGGTCTTGCCCGCGAACTCATCCAAGCGGTCTGCCATCCAAGGGGTGAGAGCCGGATGCCCGGCCTTCTCATAAGGAGGCATTCCGCTGCACATTCCGAAGGCGTTCTGCTGGATGGCGCGCAGAGCCGATCGGACGAAGACGCCGAGCGCCACGAGGAAGCCCCAGATCAACATCGTGAGAATGCGCAACGGCAGGGCCCGGGACTTGATGAGCTGGCCGTGCGACGGGAAGTCCGCCACGAGCCAGAACAGGCCGAGCCCGAGAATCGCGCCGATCAGGAAGGCCAGACCATGGAAGCGGATCAGCTTCCAGATCATCGTCAGCGCCTTCCTGATCTTCCCTCCCGGGGAGATCGCGGCGAGCAGGATCTCGAACGCCGGCCGGGCGTGCGGCGCGGGCTGGAAGAGGGAGGTCAGGTTGGCGGCGAGGAAGCCGGGCAGCCCGGCGAGCTTCTCGAACCCACCCGAGGCGCGGCCGTGCTCGGCCGCGGCGGCCAGGGCGGCGGCGATGGCACCGGCCGAGGTGCCGCCGACGTTGCGCAGCCGGTACGTCTTCGCGAGCTCGGTCACCGCCGTCGGGTACACCACCCCGCTGGTGATGCCGCCCTTCATGATGATGTCGCACTCCCGGGTCGGACTCGCGAAGGCGGACGGCGGTATCGGCGCCATGGCGCACCCCTCCCTGACAGAGGCCGGAGCATACCAGACGGTTTGACAGCCCTGGACACGCGGGGATAGAGTCGCCGATCCATAAGACCCATAACGACATGGGGGTTCCGATGAACGAGAATCAGCCACCCGGCGGACCACCTCGACACCAGCCGTTCGTCCCCGAGAACATGACGATGACGGAGTTCACGCTCCGCGCCGTGATCCCCGGGCTCCTGATGACGCTCGTGCTCGGAGCCGCCAACGCCTACCTGGGCCTGCGCGCGGGCGTGACCATCGCCGCGACCTACCCGGCGGCGGTCATCAGCATGGCGTTCCTGCGCACGGTCAAGGGATCGATCCTCGAGGAGAACATCGCCCGGACGGCCGGATCGATCGGCGAGTCCGTGGCGGCCGGCGCCATCTTCACCCTGCCGGCGTTCGTGATCGCCGGAGTGTGGCCGTCCTTCGCGCCGGAGGACGCCTACTGGAAGTCCACGGCCCTGATGCTCGTGGGCGGCGTGCTCGGCGTCCTCTTCGTCTCCCTCGTCCGCCGCGTGATGGTCGAGGACCGCGAGCTGCCGTTCCCCGAGTCGGTCGCCGCGGCCGAGATCCACAAGGCCGGGCAGCGCGGATCGAGCGCCGCCAAGTACCTGTTCTACAGCATGGGCGTCGGCGGACTGGTCTACATCCTCGGCGTCATCAAGCTGTTCGCGCCCGACAAGGACTTCCTGATCCGGATCGGCACCCTCGGCGCCAGCAAGATCCGGCTCGGCGCCGGCGCCAACGCCCCGGCTTTGAGCGCGGGCGGCGTCAGCACCTTCGCGGCGCCCACGGTGAGCCCGGCCTATCTGGGAGTCGGCTACATCATCGGCCCCGAGCTCGCGGCGCTGAACTTCTCGGGCGGCGTGCTCGCCTGGGGCTTCATGGTGCCGCTCATCATGTTCCTGCTCGGGCCGAACATCCAGACCCTCCTGCCGGCGGGCACGGACGTGGCGAACCCCGAGAGCTGGGCCACACAGGTGGGCCTGATCTGGCGCTTCATCGTGCGGCCGATCGCGGTCGGCGGCATGCTCGTCGGCGCGGCCTTCACGCTGTACAAGATGCGCAAGAACCTGTTCGGCGGCCTGGCGCGCGCCGTGGCCGAGCTCAGGACCCCGGCCTCCGACGCCGACCTCGGGCGCACCGAGCGCTACATGAGCTCGCGCACCGTGTTCGCCCTGATCGCCCTGGTCTTCGTCCTGATGTGCTTCCTCTACGTCTACATGTCGGGCCTGGTAATGGGAGCCATCGTGGCCGCGGTGGTGATGCTGCTGGCGGGCTTCTTCTTCGCCACGGTCTCCGGCTATCTCGTCGGGCTGATCGGCTCGTCGAACAACCCGATCTCCGGCCTCACCCTCTCGACGCTGATCATCGCGGCCCTCCTGATGGTCTCGCTCGGCGTGGCCGGCTCGAGCGGCGTGGTGGCGGTGCTCGGGGTGGCGGCCGTGGTCTGCGTGTCCTCGGCGGTGGCCGGCGAGCTGCTCCAGGACTTCAAGGTCGGATACATCCTGGGCGGCACGCCGCGCACGATCCAGATCGTCGAGCTGATCGCCGTGGTCTGCGCCAGCCTCGTCATGTACTTCCCGGTGATGGTGCTCCACGTGGGCAACATCAAGGCCGGCGGCACCGGCTTCGGCGACCCGCAGCTCCCGGCCCCGCAGGCCGGCCTGATGGCGTCGCTCGCCCAGGGCATCGTCGGCGGCAACATGCCCTGGGCCCTGGTGGTGGTCGGCATCTTCATGGGCATCGGCATGATCCTGCTCAAGGTCCGCAGCCCCATGCTGGTCGCGGTCGGCATGTACCTGCCGCTCGCCACCACCTTCGCGATCTTCGTCGGCGGCGTGATCCGCGGCATCACCGACGGCATGGCGAAGCGCCGGGGCCTCAACGAAGCCCAGCGGGCGCGCACGGAGAACGTCGGCGTGCTGGTCGCCTCCGGCCTGATCGCCGGCGAGGCGCTGGTCGGCCTGCTGACCGCGACGTTCAACTTTTTCGAATGGCCGATCCCGGAGATCTTCCCGTCCCCGTCGTACACCTTCGGCCTCGTGGTGATGGCGGTCCTCGCCGCCATCCTGATCCGCGTGCCGCTGGCCAACGCCGGCAGCCCGGACGAGCCGGCGCCGCCGGTCGCCATGATGTAGGAACGATGCAAACGGCCGGCGGGGCGGTATGCTTCGCCGGCCATGCAGCCGCACAAGCCCGCTCCTCCCCGCCCGTTCATTCCCGACGAAGCCCGGCTGCCCGAGCTGACTGCGGTCCCGCTGATCGTGGGCAGCGTGCTCGGGGCCATCTTCGGCGCCTCGTCGCTCTACCTGACCCTCAAGGTCGGGCTCACGGTCAGCGCCTCGATTCCGGTCGCGGTCATCTCCGTCACCCTGTTCCGTCTGCTCCAGAAGGCCGGCGGACGCGGCGCCTCGATCCTGGAGAACAACATCGTCCAGACCGCGGGGTCCGCGGGCGAGTCGATCGCCTTCGGCGTGGGCGCCACCATGCCGGCCATCCTGATCCTCGGCGCCGACCTCGACTTCACCCGCGTCATGCTGGTCTCGATCCTTGGCGGCCTGCTCGGCATCCTCATGATGATCCCGCTGCGCCGGGCCATGATCGTGGAGCAGCACTACGAGCTCAAGTTCCCCGAGGGGACCGCCTGCGCCGAGGTGCTCAAGGCCGGCGCCACGGACGAGGAGCTGGCGCTGGCGGCGACGACCGCGGAGGGCTCCGAGGATGTGGCGAGCGTCGAGGCAGCCAGCACCGGCGCCAGGACGATCTTCGGCGGCTTCGCCTTCGGCCTCCTCTACAAGACCGCGATGTCGGCGTTCCGGGCCTGGAAGGAGATCCCCGAGCGGGTCTTCGGCGCGCCGTTCACCGGCGGCTCGGTTTCAGCAGAGATCTCGCCCGAGCTGCTGGGCGTGGGCTACATCATCGGCCCGCAGATCGCCTCGATCATGTGCGCGGGCGGCGTGCTCTCCTACCTGGTGCTGATCCCGGCCATCAAGATCTTCGGGACCGGGATCATTCCACCCGGCACCATGCCCATCGCGGACATGACCCCGGACGACGTGCGGGACGCCTATGTCCTTTACATAGGGGCCGGAGCGGTGGCCGCGGGCGGCATCATCAGCCTCCTGCGCTCCCTCCCCACCATCTGGCACGGCCTCCGGGCCGGGCTCGGCGACGTGCGGCGCGCCACGGGCTCCGGCCGCGGGCGGACCGAGCAGGACATGTCCATGAAGGTGGTGGGGATCGGGATCGTGGTGCTGATGGCGCTCATCCTCGCCTTCCACCGGCAGCTCCACATGAACCTGCTCGGCGCGCTGCTGATCGTGATCTTCGGTTTCCTCTTCGTGGTGGTCTCCTCGCGGCTGACCGGCGAGATCGGCTCGTCGTCCAACCCGATCTCGGGCATGACCGTGGCGACGCTCCTCCTGACCTGCCTGATCTTCCTCGCGATCGGCTGGACCGGGCCGACCTACTACGTGACGGCCCTCTCGGTGGGGGCGATCGTCTGCATCGCGGCTTCGAACGGCGGCACCACCTCGCAGGACCTCAAGACCGGCTTCCTGGTGGGGGCGACCCCGAAGGCGCAGCAGGTGGCGATCCTGGTCGGGACGCTCACCTCGGCGCTCGTCCTGGGACCGATCCTCCTGAAGCTCAACGATGCCGCGACCGTCTACGTACCTTTGGTCAACCCTGCCGTCCGGGTGGACCCTTCGACGCTGACCCGGACCGAAAAGCTGCAGGGGCCGCAGGCGGTGTCGGACCCGAAGACCTACAAGGTCTGGTTCAAGGCCGACGACGTGGGCAGCCCGGCCGGGCGGTACCTGGTCGACGAGCGCGGCGTGCCGGTCTACCAGGTGGACCCCGGGATCAACGGCACGCATCACGAGCGGCCGGGCGGCGGCACGGTGCAGAAGTTCAGCGCGCCCAAGGCCACGCTGGTGTCCTACATCATCAAGGGCATCCTGAACCGCCAACTCCCCTGGGGACTGGTGCTGCTCGGCGTGATGATCGCCGTGGTGCTGGAGATGTCGGGCATCCCGTCGCTCGCCTTCGCGGTGGGCGTCTACCTGCCGCTCTCCGCCTCCACGCCGATCCTGGCGGGCGGCCTGGTGCGCTGGCTGGTGGACCGGCACCTCCGGAAGAAGCTGGCCCACCGCAACCTGACCGAGGAGGAGCTGACCGCCGAAGGCGACAAGAGCCCGGGCGTGTTGCTCGCCTCGGGCTACATCGCGGGCGGCGCCATCGCGGGCATCGTGATCGCCTTCCTGTCGGAGTTGGCCACGGGCTTCGACGATCGGATCACGACCTTCATGGCGTCCAACCCCTTCTTCGGAGGGCCGTGGGCGGACGCGCTGTCGATGATCCCGTTCGCGGTCCTGAGCCTGCTGCTCTACCTGGCCGGGCGGGAGAAGATCCTGGTCTAGCCGCGTCGAGGAGAGGAAGACATGAGCGCACCATCCCGGTTTCGCGAGCTCGTCGGCGGCTTCTCCCGCACCTTCTGGGTGGCCAACACCCTGGAGCTCTTCGAGCGCTTCGCCTTCTACGGCGCCAAGGCGGTGCTCACCATCTATCTGGCGCAGAGGGTCGGCCTCGGCGCGCAGACGGCCGGCTCGCTTGCCGGCCTGTTCTCGGGCGTCCTCTATTGCCTGCCCATCGTGGCCGGGACGATCGTCGACCGCTACGGCTTCAAGCGCAGCCTGGCGGCTTGCTTCTCCATCTTCTGCGTCGGCTACTTCCTGATCGGCCTGGCCGGGCTGCAGTTCGGCCAGGGCATTGTCGCCGCGGTGGGCCGCACCCCCTACATCGTCGCCGTGCTGCTGCTGACGGCCGTCGGCGGCTCGCTGATCAAGCCCTGCATCGTCGGCACCGTGGCCCGCACCACGACGCCGGACGCCAGGTCGCTCGGCTTTTCGATCTACTACACGCTGGTCAACTTCGGCGGCGCGCTCGGTCCCATCCTCGCGCTCCAGGTGCGCGAGAACCTGGGGATCGAGTTCGTCCTGGTGACCTCATCCATCACCTCGTTCTTCCTCCTGATCGGAACCCTGCTCTTCTTCCGGGAGCCCGAACGGGCGCCGGACGAGGTCGCGCCCACCTCGCTCGGCAAGGTGATGCGCGACGTGGTGCTGGTCTTCCGCGACGTCCGGTTCATCAGCTTCCTCGTCATCTTCTCCGGCTTCTGGATCATGTTCTGGCAGGTCTTCTACTCCCTGCCCTTCTATCTGACCGAGGTCGTGCATTTCGAACGCTTCGAGCTGATCGAGACCGTCGACGCCTGGACCCTGATCGTGCTGGCGGTGCCGGTCTCCGCCCTGGTGCGCAAGTGGCGGCCCATCCTTGCCATGGCCGCGGGTTTCGCGGTGGCTTCCGCGTCCTGGCTGCTCATCGCGTTCGTGCCGGGATGGCAGGTGATCGTGGTGGCGATCGCGATCTTCGCCCTGGGCGAGGCCATGCAGGCGCCGCGGTTCTACGACTACGTCTCCAACCTCGCGCCGCCCGAGCAGGTGGGCACCTTCATGGGCTTCGCCTTCCTGCCGGTCGCGATCGGCTCCTTCGTCGGCGGTCCCCTCGGCGGCTGGCTGGTGGAGCGCTACGTGCGCGGCCCGAACCCCGCCGGCATGTGGTGGGTCCTCGCCGGCATCGGCTTCGTCTCGACCGTGCTGATGCTGCTCTACGATCGTTTCCTGGCGGCCGCGAAGAGCTAGCGGATCAGCCCTAACGAATCAGGCGATACCTCTCGATCGAGGCCGGCGCCCCCATGAGCGGCGCCGCCTCGGCCTGGATGCGCCGCAGGTGCTCCGACTGCGAGTGGGCGTCCAGCGACTCCAGGGTCTCCCACTCTTCGATGAACGCCAACTCGGCCGAGCGGCCCATGCCGCGCACGAGGTCATACCGGATGCAGCCCGCCTCGCGCCGGGTCGGCTCGATGAGTTGGAGCAGGATGCGCTCGAGCTCGTCCTCCTTGCCCGGTGCGGCGGTGAACAGCGCGAGCACGTGAACCGTTCCATTCTGCGACATCATCCCTCCTCTATGCAGGAAATCTCTTCGCGAGCCAGGTCTCCACCTCCTCGGGGTGGAAGCCGAAGGGGCCGGTCTCTCCCTTGTAGACGATCTTGCCCTGCTCGTCGATCACGTACAGCCGCTCCGGCCAGCCGGCGTAGACCTGGTTCGCGGGGTTCTCGATCGGGTCCACCAGGAGCGGGATCGGGAACTGGAAGCGCTTCACGAAGTCGTTCGCGATGGCCAGGCGCTGCTCCGTGGTCTTCGGCTGCTTGTAGCAGACGTTCTCCGTGATGTTCTCGTCCTGCTGCCACTCGTCCTCCGGGTGCGCCTCCTTGACGTAGACCGTGAGGAACTCGGCCCGGTCGCCGTAGCGCTTCTGCATCTCCACCAGGCGCTCGACCGAGCGCCGGAAGGGCGGTCAGGTGTAGCTGCCGAAGATCAGCACCACCGGCCGGCCGCCGAAGCGCTCCCGCAGGCTCACCTGGCTGCCGTCGAGCGCCCGGACCGCCACGTCCGGAGCCGCATGGCCAACCGCCAGGGCTCCCTCCTCGCGCTGGTCGTAGCGCAGCATGCCGAAGAAATCGCGGGGCCCCATGCGGTACATCATGTAACCGGCCATCCCCAGCACGCCCAGCAATGCCAGACCGGCGAGAACGCCCACAACCTTGAGTACCCTTCTCATCGTCCATCCTCCGAGTCGCCCAAACCCTACCCCGGGTGCCGAAACAATTCAATGCGGGAATCGTACAGAGCTTGACGCCGTTTTAAACGGGCGTATGATTCAAACGGTCGTTTAAAACGCGAGGCAAGCACATGGAACATACCACCGACACGAGGGAGAGCCTGCTCGACGCCGCCGAGACCCTGTTCTCGGCGCATGGCATCGAGGCGGCTTCCCTGCGGCAGATCACCCAGCACGCGGGGGCGAACCTGGCGGCGGTGAACTACCACTTCGGCTCGAAGGACGGGCTGGTCCGGGCGGTGTTCTCCCGGCGGCTGCGGCCCGTGACCGAGGAGCGTATCCGCCTGCTGGAACAGGCCGACCTCGACGCGGACGACGCTATCGAGCAGGTCCTGACCGCATTCCTGACGCCGATCCTCCGGGTGCTCAAGGAGTCGCCGGAAGGCGTCCGCGGCTTCGGCCGCCTGATGGGCCGCGTCTTCTCCGAGCCCAGCGAGGAGGTGCGGAAGATGGTGTTCGAGGAGTTCCGAGAGAGCATCGACCGGTATCTCGACGCGTTCCGGAAGATCCTCCCCCACCTCGACGAGGCTGAGCGGATGTGGCGCTTCCATTTCGTGGCTGGCGCGACTTCGCACACAATTGCGTGTACTCAGATGCTGGAACGCTTCTCCGGCGGGCGCTGCACGGCGTCCGACCCGGACGAGGCGCTGCGACAGATGGTGACGTTTCTGGCGGCGGGCCTGCGGGCCCCCTCCAGGTCTGAAGCGAACTGAAGCGAGCGAGGATCACCAACTTGAGAATGAGATTCCTTCCTTTGATTTTGAGCCTGGCCGCGGTCAGCGTGCCGGTGTGGGGTCAATCGGAGCCCACTCCGCAGACGTTGACCCTCCAGGAGGCGGTGCGGAAAGCACTCGAATCGAACCTGACCCTTCAGCGGTCGCGCGTCGACGTGACGGCCGCCGATCTCCAGCGGCGGACGCTTCTGGCGTCCGTCCTCCCCAAGGTGAACATCCAGGGAGCGACCACCCAGAACAGCGAAGAGGTGAGCTTCGGGTCGGGCAGCGACCAGCGCACGATTCTCCCCGGGACCGACTGGAACTACCGATTGATTCTCACGCAGCCGATCTACGCCGGATCCCGCGAGAGGCGGGCACTGCAGCAGGCGCGGCTGAACGTCGACGTCGCCCGCCAGGGCGTGGTCTCGGCCGAGGATCAGATCCTCACCGGTGTGGTCGCGGACTATCTTTCGGTCCTGGAGGGGGAATCCCTCCTGGCGGTCGAGCAGAGGAACCTGGAGCTCGCCGGCAACCGGCAGAAGCAGGCGCGGGACCTGTTCGAGGCGGGTGAGACCACCCGCGTCGAGGTGCTGCGCGCCGAGTCCGACATCAAGGCGGCCGAGCGGCGCATCGCGGCGGCCCGCCAGCTCCGCGACGCGGCGGAGAGCCGGCTGCGGCTCGACCTGTCCATCGACGGCTCCGTGGCTCCGATTCAGGTCTCCGAGCCCGGACCGCTGTTTCCTCAGCTTCCTCCCGAGACCGCGCTCTACACCGAAGCGGAGCGGCTCCGGCCCGAGGTCTCCCAGGCGCAGACCAACGTGGAGATCGCCCGGCTGGAGGTCCTGAAACAGAAAGGCGCCCTGCTGCCGGTCGTCGCGGCCGAGGGCGGCTGGATCAACCAGCGCTCGACGTTCCCATCCGACCGGTATGGATATTTTACGTTGCGCGTAAACGTACCTGTCTATCAGGGCGGCGAGGTGAAGGCGAGGACCGCCGCCGCCCAGGAGCGCCAGCGCCAGGCCGAGATGGCCCTGGAGCAGACGCGCCAGACGGTCCGCGAGCAGGTGCGGCTGGCCCTGCTCGACCTCCAGACGTCGGATGCGAACCTGCGTCTGGCCCGCGAGCAGCTCACCGCGGCCGAAGCCGAATACCAGCAGGCGTCCGAGCTCTATCAGGCCCAGGAGATCACCGCGCTCGAATCGGAGGCCGCCGAGACGTCGCTGGCGGAAGCCCGCCGCGCCGTGGCCACGGGTGAGCTCGACCGCGCCGTCGCCGAGCTGCGGGTCTGGTCCGCCGCCGGTCTTCTGAAGCAGACCCTACTCCCGGAGGATGCGCGATGAAGCGTGCAACTTTGTTTCTTTTGCTTTCCCTTACCCTGATCATTGCGGCCGCCGCCGGTGGCTGCGGTCCCGACAAGGATGCTTCGGCCAACAAGCCCGAAGCGACTCCCACGCCCGACCTGCCGGCCGACGTGAAGGACGTCGCCGCCGTGGCCACGCCCGCTCCATCGGACACCCCGGCTCCCGGACAGACCGGCACCGGTGCGAACGTCAGCGAGGGCAACTCGGACAACAACACCGTCAACGCCACCGGCGAGCTCGTCTCCCCGGTGACCTCCGAGGTCGCCGTGCGCACCCCCGGGCGCGTTGGAAAGGTTTTCGTGGACGAAGGCGACCGGGTCCGCCGCGGCCAGCCGCTGCTCACCCTGGAGACCCAGTACCTGGCGCTCGACCTCAAGCGCGCCGACGCCGAGGTGGCGCGCGCCAGGGCCATGGCCGCCGACGCCGAGCGCGACTTCAAGCGCAAGGAGGACCTCGTCGCCAAGGGTTCCGTGGCGCGTGCGGCTTACGACCGCTCGCAGTCCAACTATCAGGCGGCCCAGGCCGGCGTCGCGTCGGCCGAGGCGGAGCGCGACCTCGCACGCCAGAAGCTGGCGGACGCGGTGCTCCACTCGCCGATCAACGGCGTGGTGGCCGAGCGCAAAGCCGCCGCGGGCGAGCGCATGGGCGACGCCACCGTCGCCTTCGTGCTCGTCCAGACCTCGCCGCTCAAGCTGCGCTTCCAGCTTCCGGAGCGCTACCTGGCCCGGGTGCGCCGGGGGCAGGCGGTCCGCGCGACCGTCGATCCCTACCCGGGTGAGACGTTCACCGGCCGCGTCTCGGTGATCGGTGGCGTCGTCGATCCCCAGACCCGCACGGTCGCCGTGGAGACCGAGTTCCCGAACTCCGACGGCCGCCTCTCGCCCGGGCTCTTCGCCCGCGTCGAGATCGACCTCGGACCGTCCGTGGAAGGTTGAAAGGAGAGGTAGATGAAAAGGCTTGCCCAGATCTGCATCGAACGCCCCGTCTTCGCGACGGTGCTCATCCTCTCCCTCGTGGTCGTAGGGATGTTCGCCTACATGAGCCTTGGCGTCGACCGCTTCCCGAAGGTCGACTTCCCCATGGTCACGGTGTCCACCCGCCTGATCGGCGCCGGCCCGGAAGAGATGGAGACCGAGGTCACCGACAAGATCGAGGAGGCGGTCAACACGATCAGCGGCATTGACCAGTTGATCTCGACCTCCTCCGAGGGCGTGTCGGTCGTCAACGTCATGTTCGACCTGGAGAAGGACGGCGACATCGCGGCCCAGGAGGTCCGGGACCGCGTCAGCGCCGTGCTCGCCCAGTTGCCGAAGGAGGCGGACCCGCCGGTCATCCAGAAGATCGACGCCGACGCCTCGCCCGTGATCTCGATCGCGCTGTCGGGCGACGCCCCGATCCGCGACATCACCGAATTCGCGGACAAGACCCTGAAGCGCCAGATCGAGTCGACCAACGGCGTCGGCCAGGCCCGCATCATCGGAGGCCAGCCGCGCCAGATCAACGTCATCGCCGACACCGCCAAGCTCGCGGCCGTCGACCTGACGGTGGCCGACCTGGTGCGCGCCCTCCAGTCGCAGAACATCCAGCTCCCCGGCGGCCAGGTCGAGCAGGGCCTGCGCGACCTCACCCTGCGCACCTACGGCCGCGTCGGCGCGCCGGACGAGTTCGGCGAGATCGCCGTCTCCACCCGGCCCGGCTACGTGGTCAAGGTCAAGGACGTGGCCCGTGTCGAGGACGGCACCGCCGAGCCGGAAAGCGTGGCGCGCGTCAACGGCCAGCCGGCCGTCGTGCTCCAGATCCGCAAGCAGTCCGGCACCAACACGGTGGCGGTCATCGAGCGGGTCAAGGAGCGGTTGGAGACCCTGCGCTCGCAGCTCCCGCCCGGCTGGAAGATGGCGATCGTCCGCGACCAGTCCTCCTACATCGAGGCCTCCCTCCATGCGGTGCAGGACCACCTCGTGAAAGGCGCGGGGCTGGCGGCGTTCATCGTGCTGCTCTTCCTCAAGAAGCTCCGCCTCACGGTCATCTCGGCGATCGCCATCCCGACCTCGCTCATCGCCACCTTCGGAGCCATGCAGTACATGGGCTTCACCCTGAACGTGATCACTCTCCTCGCACTCGCCCTGGTGGTGGGAATCGTGATCGATGATGCCGTGGTGGTGCTCGAAAACATCTTCCGGTTCCTGGAGGAAAAGAAACTCACGCCGAAGGAAGCGGCACTCCAGGGCACGGCCGAGATCGCGCTCGCCGTGCTTGCCACCAGCCTCTCGCTGATCGCGGTGTTCCTGCCCGTGGCCTTCATGGGCGGCATCGTCGGCCGGTTCATGAACTCCTTCGGCATCACGATGGCCTTCGCCATCGCGGTGTCGCTGCTCGTGAGCTTCACCCTGACGCCGATGATGTCCTCGCGCTGGCTCAAACCGATCAAGGAGAGCGAGCACCACGACGAAGAAGGCGAAGGCAGCCGCCGCGGCTTCTACGGCGTGATCGAGCGCGCCTACCTGGGGCTCCTCGACTTCTCGATGACTCATCGCTGGATCGTCGTGATCATCATGATCGCGGTGTTCTTCTCGACCGGCCCGCTGTTCAAGGCGGTCAACAAGAACTTCCTGCCTTCGGACGACGAGTCGCAGTTCGAAGTGCAGGTGCGCGCGCCCGAGGGGTCGAGCCTGCAGTCGACCCAGACCATCGCCGAGTCGATCGCGAGCCGCATCCAGAAGATCCCGGGCGTGGACCGCACGCTGATCACGATCGGCGACGACCCGCAGCAGACCAAGAACCTGGCCGTGATCTACACCGCCCTCAAGGACGTGAAGGAGCGCGACAAGAACCAGTTCGAGATCATGGACCAGATCCGCAAGGAGGTGCTGCCGCAGTACGCCGCGCTCCACCTGCGCGGCCAGGTGGCGCCGGTCTCGGCCTTCGGCAGCGGCAACAACGCCGAGATCCAGTTCTGGATCGGCGGTCCCGATCTCGACCAGCTCTCCAAGTACTCGACCGTCCTGATGCAGAAGCTCAGGAGCATCCCGGGCGTGGTGGACGCCGACACCAACCTGATCGTGGGCAAGCCGGAGCTCGGCGTGCACATCGACCGGGCCAAGGCGGCGGACCTGGGCGTCAACGTCCAGGACATCGCCTCGACGCTCAACGTCCTGGTCGGCGGCCAGGAGGTGACCTCCTACATGGAAGGGGGCGAGCAGTACGAGGTCCACGTGCGGGCCGAGGCCGGCGACCGGCGCGACCCGCAGGGGATCGCGCAGGCCGAGGTGCCGTCCATGAGCCTGGGCCGGACCGTGCCGCTCCAGGACCTGGTGAAGCTGGAGACGGGCGAGGGCCCGTCGTTGGTCAACCGCATCGCGCGGCGCCGGCAGGTGCTGCTCTACGCCAACATGCTGCCGGGCCACTCGGCCCAGACGGTGATCGACTCCCTGACGCAGACCGCGAAGGACCTGAAAATGCCGGCCGCGTATTCGTACGGCTTCACCGGCCGGTCGCGCGAGCAGGGCAAGGCGGCGAGGAACTTCATGATCGCCTTCCTGCTGTCGATCATCTTCATGTACCTGGTGCTGGCGGCGCAGTTCGAAAGCTGGCTGCACCCGGTGACCATCCTCATGGCGCTGCCGATGACCGTGCCCTTCGCCCTGTTCTCGATCCTGGTGCTCAACCAGTCGCTGAACATCTTCTCGGCGCTCGGCATCCTGGTGCTGTTCGGGATCGTGAAGAAGAACAGCATCCTTCAGATCGATCACACGATCGGCCTGAGGGCGAAGGGTCTGCCTCGGGACAAGGCCATCCGGCTCGCCAACCGCGACCGGCTGCGCCCCATCCTCATGACGACCCTGGCGTTCGTGGCCGGCATGATCCCGCTCGTGGTCTCCTCGGGCACCGGCGCGGCCACGAACCGCGCCATCGCCTCGGTGATCATCGGCGGCCAGACCCTGGCCCTGCTGCTCACCCTGATCGGAACGCCGGTGACCTACAGCCTGTTCGACGACATCGTGGAGGCCCGCATCTTCTCGAGGGCCGGCAACGCGGTCGGCCGCCGGTTCCGCAAGCCGGAAGAGCCTGAGCCCGTGGTCTGATCCCATCCCCCCTCTCCCAACCCTCTCCCCCCAGCGCTGGGGGAGAGGGCTTTTGGGGACCTTTTTCAGGGGATCTTCGGATCCCCTTTCTCTATAGCCCCGGGGCGGTCCGATTCCGTCCCGGGGCGGTTTCATTTTCAGGGCCTGACGGTTTTTCGTCGTGAATTCCGCTTTCCTGAATAGAGTCCGCTCGCTGGTTCTGTAAGGATCGGGGGAGGCCTGAGCCTCCCCCCTCTTTTTCTTCAGCGGGTTTCGAGCGGAACGAGGTTCGCCACGATCTCGGCCCGGCGCGGCTCCAGGAACGGAGGCAGCACGAGGGTCTCGCCGAGCCTTTCTTCATCCTCGTCCACCGCGAAACCAGGTCCGTCCGAAGCGATCTCGAAAAGGATTCCATTCGGTTCGCGGAAGTAGAGGCTCCGGAACCAGAAGCGGTCCACCTCGCCACTGTTCGGAATCCCGAGCGTATGCAGGCGTTCGGCCCAGGCCTCGTAGTCCTGATCGGGAGTGCGGAACGCAACGTGATGCGCACCACCCGCGCCGAGATGCGCGGTCGGCAGGTCCGGCTGCACAGCCACGTGAAGCTCGGCAGCCGGCCCTCCCGGCCCCATCTCGTAGACATGGACCGTGTGATTCGGGTTCTCCGGGTGGGGATATTCGCGCACGGGACGCATGTGGACCGCGTGCTGGAGAACGGCGTCAGTAGGGCGCAGGTTCGGCACGCTCAGCAGGATCGGACCGAGGCCGCGGATCTGATGCTCGGCTGGAACCGGACTGCGGCTCCACGGATGCGATTCGCCCGCGCCCTGATCGTCGACCAGCGACAGGCGCTGGCCCTCGGGATCCTCGAAATCGAGCGTCAGCCGGCCGTCGCGCTCCGTGATCGGCTCTGCGGAAACGCCGGTCTCCCGGAAGCGTTGAGCCCACCAGTCCAGAGTCCCGGCTCCGGCTACGCGAAGGTAGGTGCGAGCGATCGAGTGCGTGCCGCGCCTGTCGGGGGGCATCACCCAATGGAAAAACGTGATGTCGCTCCCCGGGCTGCCCTTCGCATCGGAGTAGAAGAGATGATACGCGCTCACGTCGTCCTGGTTGACCGAGCGCTTCACCAGGCGCATGCCGAGCGTCTGCGTATAGAACCGGTAGTTCTCGCGGATCCGCGCTGAAACCGCGGTCAGATGGTGGATGCCCGTCAGGTCCATGTTTCCTCCTCCTCCCGTGAGCATCTTCGCGGGGACCGGCGTTCTTCTCTGGGAGCCGGCAAGCCAGGGAAGGCCGCCGGCAAAACAACGAGAGGATTCTCTCACTACTGGAGGAATAGGAACATGAAAAAGATCACGCTCGCTCTCTGCCTCTGTCTCCTGGCCGGTTTCGTCGGGCTGACCCCGCTCCAGGCGCAGCAGTGCAAGCTGCCCACGACCGGCATCGCGGCGGTGACCGGCGGCTACACGGTGACCCTGCCGCCGCAGGTCGCCTACGCGGTTCCGACGAACGAGCCTCTCCGGGTCGCGATCCGCGACGCCGCCGGCAACGTCTCGTCCGTCGCCGGTCCGGTCCGCGTCCTCTCCACGGGCCAGCTCTGGATCCAGACCAGCCAGCGGTTCGCCTTCTCCCCCCAGCAGTGCCCGACGCAGGTCGGCATTGCGAAGGCCTCTGATGACGACTGCCTGCTGCCAGAGTTCGGGATCGAGTGCTGGGCCCTGACGTGGTGCGCCGGCCAGACCTACTGCCTTCCCGGCGACGGCCCGGGCGGCTTCACGTGCTCGTGCGTCTAACCCGTCTCGTCCATGACACAAGACTGGCCGGGCAGGCGAAGGCGCCTGCCCGGCTTTGTTATCAGACCGGATTCTTGAATGGCCACTGAGCCTTGAGCTCGTCGGCCGTACCGTGGAAGACGTTGACGTCCATGTCCGTCTTCGTGCCGGGAATCAGGATGAGACAGGCATCCGGCCGCGCCGGCGTGCAGTTGATCTCGCTGGAGAACTGCCAGACCGTGTATGTCTCCCAGGTGCCGCGCGGGAAGTTCGGGATCTCCTTGCGAAAACGGGCGTACCACAGGCGCGTCTTCGAGAAGACCTCATCCTTTCGAAAGCTGGTGGAGATCGTCCGGATGACGTTGTCGTTGCCATACACCATCGGCAGGCGCCCTGTCTTCTCCTGGACACGCTGGAGGAAGCGCCGCGCATTCGGAAGGCTCATGTCCTTACTCGTCATAGCCTCGATGTCGAGAGCCATCACCTCGTCGTCCCCGGGCTTCGCGGTCGCCAGGTAGAAATCCGCCTGCGCGATCGGGTCACCAGACTTGCCGAGATGGTAGGAGCCCCACCGGTACCCGCGGCGCTTCGCCTCGGCTCGCCGTGCCGCGTACTTGTTGTCTTTGTCATCAACCCCTTGGGTAGCTTGGTGGATTATCGCCACGACTCTGGGCTCGGTGGCAACTTTGTCGAAGTCGATCGAGTTGTCATCGAAAGGATCGAGGACCAACGCGGCGTCCGCACTTTTCCAGGGCTCCCTGAATTCGCTTCCCTGGGCCGAGCAGACGGCTGCGACCGCTAGACAGAGGACCAGACTGACGAGTTGACGCATGTTGAGTCTCCTTCCCTACTCCCCTCTTGAGACGGACACCCAAGCCATGTTCTCGGCAAGGTCGCAGATCGCAGACAGCGAGTCGAGTCAGTCGCGACTCGCGCTACCATCTGGCGTGGTGAATTGACGCGCGGAAGATGGTCAGGAATACTTCTTGAGGAGGTACTCCCTGTACTCGTTTCGGGGATCACCAATCTCCAAGCCCTTCAGCACACCCGCCAACTCGGCCATATCACCCTTCGGCGTCTCCTGAAGAGGCTCCTCCAACTCAGTCAACCCGAGGAAGTAGCTCTCGACCAGTTTGGACAGGCTCAGTCCTCTGCGGTCGGCGTACCGCTTCGCCCGCTCTATGGCTTCTTGGTCTAATTTGAGAGTGAGTTTGGTTGCCATCGTTCCGAAGTTGGGCCGTACAAAGAATGCCAAGTTCGAAGAAGTGCCTGGCACCTCACCCCCCTCTCACCCCAGTGCAAGGTGCCCACGACCGGCCTCGCCGCGGTGACCCGCGGCTACACCGTGACCCTGCCGCCTTCGTTCTACTCCGCGGCCCCCACGAACGAGCCCCTGCGCGTCGTGCTGCGCGACGCCGCGGGCAACGTCTCCTCGGTCGCCGGCCCGGTCCGGGTCCTGTCCACCGGCCAGTTCTGGATCCAGACGAGCGAGCGCTTCTCGTCCTCGGCCCAGCAGTGCCCGTCCGACGTGATCGTTCAGAGCGCCGCCTTCGATCCCTTCCACTGTCTGGATGCGGAGTTCGGGATCGGCTGCTTCCTCACCTGGTGCGCCGGACAGACCTATTGCCTGCCGGGTCCTGGCCCCGGCGGCATGACGTGCCAGTGCCTGTAACTCTCCCGCAGAGGCGAAGACAGCAGGGCAGCCGCCGCAGGCTGCCCTGCTATTCGAACCCGGACAGCTCCAGGCACTCCTCTGCGCTCACGATCGGAATCTTCGAGGCTTTGTAGTCGCGCCGGTTCCGGGTGACGATTGCATCGAGGCCCTGCTCTGCCGCAGAGAAGTATTGAATCGCATCCTCGAAGTCGGTGAAGGTGGAGGCGAGCGCGCGATCGATGATCTTCTCATCGACCGGAAGGACGCGAGCAATCAGCCTCAGCTTTCGGAGAATGCCGATAGCCTCAGGCCCTGGAACCTGCTTCCGAAGGATGTAGAAGAGGTTGGAGAAAGCCAGGGAAGAGACATAGCCTTCAATCCGCCTTTCCTGGAACGCGCCGAAGAGCCGTGTAGCAGCGGGAAAGAACGGTTCCCGCCCGAGCAGCAGATCGAGAACGACGTCCGTGTCGACCAGGACGCGCCGGAACATGGTCAGGAGTACTTCTTCAAGAGGTACTCCGCGTACTCGTCTCGGGGGTCGCCGATCTCCAAGCCCTTCAGCACCCCCGCCAACTCGGCCACAACACCCTCAGGCTTCTCCTGAAGAGGCTCCTCCGACTCTGTCAAGCGGAAGAAGTAGCTCTCGACCACTCTGGAGAGGCTCAGCCCTCTGCGTTCTGCATAGAGCTTCGCCCGCTCTATGGCCTCTTGGTCCAGTTTGAGGGTTAGCTTGGTATCCATGTATATACCCGACCTTAGCCAGTACGTACAAGTATACCAGATTCGTACGGCTCAGCCAATAGCGATGATACTGGCAACCGGTCCGAAGGAGTGTCCGAAGGAGTGTCTGGCACCTCCACCCAGGTCTTTGACCGTCCCGTCCGGGGACGGGAATTTTTCGAGGAGGTTATGCGGGACAACCTGGATCTGGGGCGCCCCGATCGCGTGCAGTTGATCTTCGAGCGGCGAATCGTGCCCAGTACGCCGGGTAAATTCCGCACCCGTGTGATCCAGGACGGTGTGTTGCCCAGCCTGCACATCGAGTACAAAAGCTTTGATCTGAAGCAATACTTTAAAGAGGGTCGTGCTCTGTGTACGGAAGGGACCTTTCGTGATCCGCGCGACTTCAACGTGAACAAAGGCTTGTCCAACTTAAGCTATCTTCAA
>DATANP010000581.1:0-5628 GCA_036266195.1 Thermoanaerobaculia bacterium
CCGCTTCGCCCCGGCGAAGCGGTCCGGGTGCTCGGCCACCTGGGCCTCCACGAACTCGCGGATGCCTCCCGAGACGAAGCAGACCTCCATGCTCTCGCCCTTTTCGGCCACGACCAGGCCGGCCTGCCTGGCCAACTCGCGGACCTGGGGCTTGGTCAGCTCTCCCAGGGGGAAGAGCGAGGCCGCTAGCTGCTCCCGGGTCAGCTCGAAGAGGTAGTAGCTCTGGTCCTTGTCCAGGTCCACGGCCGTGTGCAGCTCGGGGCCGTCCGGACCGTCCAGGATGCGCGCGTAGTGGCCGGTCGCCACCCGGTCCGCTCCGAGACGCCGGGCGCGGTCGAGCAGCAGGTCGAACTTGATCCAGGTGTTGCAGCGCACGCACGGGCTCGGGGTGCGGCCCGAGAGGTAGTCCTCCACGAAGGGGTCCACCACCTTCTGGCGGAACTCCTCGTCCATGCGCAGGGTGTAGTGCGGGATGCCCGCCTGCTGCGCCACACGCCTGGCGTCCCCGAGGTCGAGCGCTCCGCAGCAGCGGCCGTTCGACTCCACCCCGGAGTGGTCCCAGAGCAGCATCGAAAGGCCCACCACGGGCATCCCCTCGCGGGCGAGGAGCCACGCCGTCACCGATGAATCGAGGCCGCCGCTCATGGCGACCGCGGTCAAACCGTCCATTCTCAGACTCCCACCGGCGCCACCCGGCGCAGCGCGGCCACCTCGCGCGCCAGGACGTCCAGGAAGGAGTCAACCTCCTCGGGCTGGTTGGTGATTCCAAAGCTCACCCGCAGCGAGGACAGCGCCTCGTCCCGGGTGAGCCCCATGGCGAGCAGGGTCCGGCTCGGCTCGACCGTGCCCGAGGAGCAGGCAGAGCCGGTCGAGACCGCGAAGCCCGCCAGGTCGAGCCGGATCAGCAGCGATTCGCCCTCGACGCCCGGGAACGCTACGTGCGAGGTGTTCGGCAGCCGCGGCGAGTCCGCGCAGTGGACGATCGCGCCGGGAACCCGCTCCGGAAGAAGAGCCTCGAAGCGGTCGCGCAGGCCGGCGAGGTGGATCTGCCGGTCCCGCAGCTCGACCCGGGCGGCCTCGGCCGCGGCCCCGAAGCCGGCGATCGCCGGCACGTTCTCGGTGCTCGCCCGGCGGCGGCGCTCCTGGCTGCCGCCCACGAGCAGGCCCTCCATCTCGCGGCCCCTCCGGACCCAGACCGCCGCCGCGCCGAGCGGGCCGTGGAACTTGTGCGCCCCCACGATCAGCCAGTCCACCCCGAGCGCTTCCACGTCCACGTGGATCTTGCCGACCGCCTGGACCGCGTCGCAGAGCACCGGGATGCCTCTCGCGTAGCAGGCGGCGGCCACCTCGGCCACCGGCTGGATCGTGCCCAGCTCGTTGTTGGCGAGCATCAGGCAGACCAGCCGGGTGTCCGGCCGCAGGGCGTCCACGATCCCGGAGACCGGCACCACGCCGTCCGCTCCGGGAGACACCCGGTTGACGGCCACCCCTTCGCGCTCCAGGCGCGCCGCGGCCTCGCGGATGGAGGGGTGCTCGATCGCGGAGATGACAAGATGGCCCGAGCCGGCCCGCCGGAATTCTCCGAAGATCACGGCGTTGTTTCCTTCTGTACCCGAGGCGGTGAAGACCACCTCGGGAGGCCGCCCGTTGATCAGGGCGGCCACGCGCTCCCGGGCCTCCTCCACCGCGTTGCGCGCCGCCTGCCCGAAGGCGTGGATCGACGACGGGTTGCCGTGCCGCTCCCCGAGCCAGGGGAGCATGGCCTCCCGGGCCTTCGGGTGCAGGGGCGTGGTGGCGTTGTGGTCCAGGTATACGGGATGCATGCGCGGTAGATTGTAACTCCTGCGGCGAGGTCGGACTTCCCGCCGTCATTGAAAGGCACTGAGAGGTAATTCGATGCCCGTGTCCTCTTTTCGACGATGGCCGTCCCTTTTCGCGGACAGCTTCGCTCTGGCTCTCCTCGGCCTTCTCCTGTTCGCCCCGGCCGCCCGGGCCGCCGACCCGAAGCCCAACCGGACCGAGCGCAAGGAGATCGCCAAGGCCGAGAAGGAGGCCATCTCCAAGCTCCCCCAGAAGTACCAGGATTGGCTGGCCGAGGTTCAGCTCCTCATGACCGACGACGAGCGGGCCGCCTTCCTGGCGCTCGACAAGGACTACCAGCGCGACGCGTTCATGGACCGCTTCTGGGAGTCGCGCGACAAGTACAAGGCCACCGCCCGCAACGAGTTCCGCGACCGCTGGGAGGCTCGCATCCAACAGGCGCGCGCGCAGTGGGGCGGCAACCTGAACGACGACCGGGTCAAGATCTTCCTCCTGAACGGCCCGCCGGCCGCCGCCTTCGTCTCCACCTGCTCCACCGTGCTCTGGCCGCTGGAGGTCTGGTACTACGCGGGCAGCGACCAGATGGGCCAGGAGTTCGTCGTCGTCTTCTACAAGCGCTGGGGCGCCGGTCTGTTCCGGATGTGGAACCCCATGGAAGGGCTCGACGTGCTGTTCAACGAGGGCGGCGCCACCTCGCTCGGCGGCCGGGAGTCGCACTCCATCGGCGAGATCGCCCAGAACTGCCCGCGCGACGGCGACAAGCTCGCGGCCGGCGTCGCCTGGGTGGCCTCCCAGCGCATGGGCTACAGCATCATCCAGAACCGGATCGAGGCCACGCCCCAGGGTCCCGGCGGCGAGTGGGTCGCCACCTTCGGCTCCTACTCGACCGACATCCCCGAGGGCGCGGCCCAGCTGCCGGTCCGGCTCGACCTCGACTTCCCCGGCCGCTACCAGAACCGCACCGTGCTCCAGGGCGTGCTCGCGGTGACCACGGCCGACGCCGGGATGGCGAAGCTCGCCGACCACCGCTCCTACAACTTCGTGGTCACCGGCGAGCTCCTCCAGGGCGGCCGGCTGTTCGACCGCTTCCGCTACAAGTTCGACTTCCCGGCGGCCGCGTCGCAGACGGCGCCGGAGGCCGACACCCAGCTCCCGCTCCTCTTCCAGCGCTACCTGCGCCCCGGCGAGTACCTGATGGTCGTCAAGCTGGAGGACCTGAACTCGGGCAAGCTGGCCCGCATCGAGCGCACCGTCGCGATCCCCGAGGTGGACAAGCTCGCGCCGCCGCCGCCGCCATCCGATCCCGAGACCGCCCGCATCCTGGCCGAGGCCAACGCCGCGATCAGCAACGGCGAAACAACAGTCAAGATCGTGCCGCCCCCGGGCGAGCTCCAGACCGGCATGCTGCGCTTCGACACCCTGACCACCGGCGACATCGCCCAGGTCACCTTCTCCCTCGACGACAAGGCCGTGCTCACCAAGCGCAAGCCGCCGTTCAGCGTCGAGCTCGACCTCGGCTCCCTGCCCCGGCCCCGGCACCTGGTCGTCACCGCCTATGACGCGGCCGGCAACCAGATCGCGAGCGACGAGACCCTGATCAACGCCGTGGTCAACCGCTTCAAGGTCAAGCTCCTGGAGCCCCGCCGCGGCCAGCGCTACGAGAGCAGCCTGCTCGCCAACGCCCAGATCGACATCCCGGACGGCGAGTCGCTGGAGCGGGTCGAGTATTACCTCAACGAGACCCGGGTGGCCACCCTCTACCAGGCGCCCTGGACGCAGCCGATCGTCCTGCCCAAGGGCGAGCCCCTGGCCTACGTCCGCGCCGTGGCCTTCCTGACCGACGGCAACTCGACCGAGGACCTGGTGTTCGTCAACTCCCCGGACAACCTGGAGGCCATGGACATCCAGTTCGTCGAGCTCTACACCTCGGCGCTCGACCGCCAGGGCCGGCCCGTGGCCGGTCTGACCCAGAAGGACTTCTCGGTCTCCGAGGACGGCGTCCGGCAGGAGATCGCCCGCTTCGACCAGGTCACCAACCTGCCCATCCACGCGGCTGTGGCCCTGGATGTCTCGGCCTCCATGGCCGACAACCTCGACCAGTCCCGCGAGGCCGCCCTGCGCTTCCTGCAGCAGACCATCCAGCCCAAGGACCGGGCCTCGATCATCACCTTCAACGACCGGCCGAACCTGGCCGTGAAGTTCACCAAGGACGTCACCACCCTGGCCGGCGGCCTGGCGGGTTTGAAGGCCGAGCGCGGCACCGCGCTCTACGACACCATCATCTTCTCTCTCTTCTACTTCAACGGCGTCAAGGGGCAGCGCGCACTGCTCCTGCTCTCGGACGGCAAGGACGAAGGCAGCCGCTTCACCTTCGAGGACGCCCAGGACTACGCCCGCCGGGCCGGCGTCACCATCTACGCCATCGGCCTGGGGGACGACGTGGACCGCAAGAAGCTGGAGAAGATCTCCGAGGAGACCGGCGGCCGGGCCTTCTTCGTCCAGAGGGCGGCGGAGCTCGACGCGATCTACCAGGGCATCGAGGAGGAGCTGCGCTCCAAGTACCTGATCGCCTACCAGTCGACCAACACGAGCACGAGCGACGAGTTCCGCACCGTCGATCTGAAGGTGAACAAGCCCGGCGTGGAGGCCAAGACGCTGCGAGGCTACTATCCTTGAGCCCCTCACCCCCTGTCCCCCTCTCCCATCCCCTCCCACCCGCCCGGGAGAGGGGGGACGCCGCTGGAGCGGTATCGCCTCGATCCTGCCTCTCAGCCACAGCCAGGTTCCCCCTCTCCCGGTGGTGGGGAGGGGATGGGAGAGGGGGACAGGGGGTGAGGGGCCTTTGCGCGCTCCTCCTTCTCCTGCTGGCCGGCGGTCCGCTCCGGGCCGCCGATACCAAGCCTGATCTCGACGCCCGAAAGAAGGCCGTCGAGGCGCTGCCGGAGAAGTACCGGACCTGGGTCGAAGCCGTCGACATCCTCCTGACCGCGGAGGAGTGGGACCTCTTCCTCGGCCTCGGCAAGGACTACCAGCGCGACGCCTTCATCGAGCGCTTCTGGCAGGTCCGGGACGAGAACCCGCGGACGCCGCGCAACGAGTTCCGGGAGGGCTGGGAGACGCGCACCGAGGAGGCCCGGCGGCGCTACGGCGACCTCCGGGACGCCCGCGCCCGGGCCCTGCGCCTGAACGGCATCCCGGACGACGTCCTCACCTCCGACTGCCCCATGGTCCTCTGGCCGCTGGAGGTCTGGTACTTCAGCCGCAGCGAGAGGACGAAGCGCGAGCTGGTCCTCATCCTCTACAAGAAATGGGGAGCCGGCCGCTGGCGGATCTGGGACCCGGCCGAAGGAGGGGTCGGAGCCCTCATCGCCGACGGCGCCGCCACGGATGGGGCGCCGGTCGATCGCGACTGGCGGTCCGCCATGGCCGGAGAGGAGGCAAAGGGTGGCATCGCCCGGGTGCTTGCCTGTGGCCCCGACGACAAGGGGAAGAAGATCGCCGCCGCCATTGGATGGATCCTGGAAAAAGGCCATGACCTGCCCTTCATCCTGCAGAAGGCCGACTCGTCCCCGGCCGCGCCCGGCGGCGAGTGGGTGCAGACCTTCGAGTCCTACCTGACCGACGTGCCCGCCGGTGCGCCCGTCCTGGAGGCGAAGCTTGACGTGGAGTTCCCCGGCCGCCAGCGGAGCCGCACCGTGCTCCAGGGCCTGGTCGCCGTGCCGGTCTCCGAGGCCGGGGTGGCCCAGCTCGCGGGCAGCCGCTCCTACAACTTCCTCCTGACCGGCGAGGTCCTGACGAAGGAGGGTG
>DATANP010000582.1:0-4154 GCA_036266195.1 Thermoanaerobaculia bacterium
CAACGTCCGGAGGAGGCAAGGACCCATGCCCTCCACCTATACCCGCCGCTTTCCGCGCGTAGAGACCGACGCCCTGGCCGAGGTGAAGATCCTCGGTGACCGGCGCAGGATGAAGATCGCCTGGATCAAGGTCCTCGGAGCTGGAGGGTGCATGCTGGTCAGCAACGACTCCATCGGCTATCTCTCGCTGATGGAGCTGAAGATCGACCTCGACGGACGCGAGCTGCGCGCCGACGGCCGGGTCGCCTGGGAGAGCCGCAAAGGGTCCGGCGAGCACCATGTCGGCGTCGAGTTCCTGCGCATCGGACGATCCGACCGGTCGGCCATTGAAGCTCTGGTCGCCTCTGCCGCGTGAGATAAGATCCCCTTCCGAAAGGGAGGGGATGTCATGCCGGACTTCCAGCACTACATAGGGATCCGCTACTCGGGACGGAAAGAGCCGGGCCAGAGGCTCCGGGAGATCCGCGTCTACTCGGCGCACGAGGATCATCAGCCGTACCTGGAGCAGAACCCGGACGCCGGGGACGGCCGCTGGAGCCGGCGCGAGCTGGCCGAGTGGCTCCTGAGCCGGCTCACCGAAGGCGTGCCGTACGTCGTCGGCTTCGACCACGCCTTCTCCTTCCCCCAGACCTACATGGACCGCAACCAGCTCAAGAGCTGGGACGAGTTCCTCTCCGACTTCGAGGGGCACTGGCCCACCGACAGGATCTCGGTCCGCGAGCTGATCCCGGGCAACCCCCGCACCGGCGACCCGGACGAGCACCGGCTCACCGGACGCTGGAGCGCGTTCCCGCGCGGCGTCTTCCGGTTCGACATCCAGGACAGCCCGGCCAAGGCCACCCATGCCGGCCTGCCGTGGATCGACTATCTCCGCCGCGCTGGAGACCGCGTCCACTTCTGGCCCTTCGACGGCTTCGAGGTGCCCGCGGGCCGTTCCGTGGTCGCCGAGGTGCGGCCCGTCCGCCTGCGCCACCGCTATCCCAAGGAGGGGCTCGACCGGCTCGACCTCGACGCCTACGTCATCTGCGCCTGGCTCCAGGAGCGTGACCAGATCAACCTCCTGCGCCCGTACTTCAGCCCACCGCTCTCCCCGGAGGAGCAGGAGCAGGCGCGCCTCGAAGGCTGGATCCTGGGCGTCACGTAGACCTGACAGGGGCAACCACAAGGGTTGCCCCTAGGGCCGGATCTCGACCACCGTCCCTGCGTCCACCGCGGCCCAGATCTCGTCGATCTCCTCGTTGGTGACCGCGATGCAGCCCAGCGTCCAGTCCGACAGGCGGTGGAGCGCGCCGATCCTGGCGAAGCTCGGGGCGAGGCCGTGGATCATGATGTCGCCGCCGGGCGCGCACCCCCGCCGCTTCGCCTCCGCGACGTCGCCGGCGTCGGGGTAGGAGACGTGCAGCGCGTGGTGGAACTGGGAATTCCACTTCTTGAAGTCGACGCGATAGATCCCCTCGGGCGTGCGGTTGTCGCCCTGACAGTGCTTGTCGCCCACGGGCTCGCCGCCCAGCGCCACCAGATAATTCTTCAGAGGCTTGCCGTCGCGCAGGAGCGTCAGCTTGCGCTCCGACTTGACGACCAGGATGCGGTCCGCCTTTCCCAGGGAGGCCGCCTCTCCGGACGCGGACAGCAGGAGCGGCCCAAGGAAGACCGCCAGGGCGAGCCGGGACACCGACGTTCGGGGCATGATGAACGTAGAATACCCTGAACGGAGTCCGAGGAGGTGCCTCCCATGCGCGAGGTCGCGCGCCAACTCTCGATCGCCCTGCGGTCCCTCTCGAGGCAGCCGGGCATCATGCTGCCGGCCGTGATCACGCTCGCCCTGGGCATCGGCTCCAACATGGCCCTGTTCGCCTATCTGTCCGCCATGCTCTGGCCGCCCCTCGACGCGCCGCAGGCCGAGCGCGTGGTCAACATCTACTCGGGGACCGAGCCGGAGCCCCGGCTGATCGCCTCCTACCCCGAATTCCTCGACATCATCCGGCTCCAGACCGCGGTCGTGGACGTGGCCGGCACCTCGCGCTTCGGTGCCTCCATCTCCGCCGGCGACCGCAGCTTCTTCGGCTGGAGCGCCCTGGTGACCGGCAACTTCTTCCCGTTCTTCGCCGCCCGGCCGGCGCTCGGCCGGCTCGTGCAGCCCGCGGACGACCAGCCCGGAGCGCCGCCGGTGGCCGTCCTCAGCCACCGGTTCTGGAAAGGGAGCCTGGGCGGCGACCCGGCCATCGTCGGACGCGAGCTGCGGGTCAACGGCGTCAACCTGACGGTCATCGGCGTGGCGGAGCCGGGCTTCCAGGGCGCCGGGCTGGCCTCCGCCCTGTACGTTCCGGTCCACCTGTCCGACCTGCTGACCGCGACCCCGCGACTGGAGAACCGCGAGGCCCGCATGATGACCGTTATCGGCCGGCTCGCTCCCGGGATGACCCAGGAGAAGGCCCAGGCCGCGTTCGACGTGCTGGGACGGTCCCTCGACGCCACCGCGCCCCTGGCCGACGGCAAGGCGCGGAAGCTGGTCGTGTACCCCTATGGCCGTTACGACCCTGCCTTCGACGACGACAACTATGTCGACCGGGCGCGGACGCTCATGGCGGTGGCCACGGCCTTCCTGCTCCTGGGCTGCGCGAGCATCGCGAACCTGCTCCTGGCGCGCGCCATCTCGAAGCACCGGGAGTGGGGCATCCGGGCTTCGCTGGGCGCGAGCCGGGGCCGGCTCCTGAGCGGCGTGATCGCCGAGAGCCTGGTGCTCTGCGCGGCGGGCGGCCTCCTGGCCGCGCCGGTGGCCCTCCTCCTGGGCCGGCGGATCGAGTACTTCGTCCTGAGCCCGCCCGGCGGCCTGGGAGACTGGTCGGAAGGCACCCGCCTGTTGCAATTCGACGTCCGCACCGCCGCCTTCGCCGTGCTGCTGACCGTGCTGTGCGTCCTGCTCGGCGCGCTGGGGCCCGTGATGCGCATCTTCAAGGGCGACCTGCTCGATCCGCTGAAGAGCGACGCCTCGGGGATCGGCGGGGGCGGCCGGGGCGGTGGCCTCGCTTCGCGCAAGATGCTCGTCGTGCTTCAGGTGGCCCTCTCCATGCTCCTGCTGCTGAGTGGCGGCCTCCTGGTGCGGACCCTGGGGAGCGCGCTGAGCGTGGACCCCGGCTTTCCGGTGGACGGGCTGGCACTGGTCACCATGAACATCCCGCGCAACGTCATGCAGGGGGAGGGCGGCGGGGCCATCTATCAGCGCGTGCTGGACGAGGCGCGGAGAACGCCGGGCGTGTCCGCTGCGAGCCTGACCCACGTGGTGCCGATCTCCGGCTTGACGCGCAGCCTGATCGCCAGCAGTCTGGACCGACGCGACGAAGAGGTTGAAATCGCGTTCACCTCGGTGACGTCCGACTACTTCCGGACGATGGAGATCCCGATCGTGGCGGGCCGGGCGCTCGACGAGCGCGACACCGAGAGCGCGCCGCGAGTGGCCGTGGTGAGCCAGACCCTGGCCAAGCGCTTCTGGGGGGAACGCTCCGCGCTCGGCCGGATGCTGCACCTGGTGGACATGACTGCGCCCGAGGTGGGGGAGAAGCCCTTCGAGGTCGTGGGCGTGGCGCGCGACACGCGGACGAGCTCGCTGGTGGACCCGCCGGAGCCGCTGGTCTACCTCTCCTACGATCAGAGGAAGCACCCGCGGATGACGCTCGTGGTGCGCGCATCGGCGCCGTTCGCGACCCTGGCGCCGGCGCTCCGGCGGTCGCTGCAACAGGCCCATCCCGACCTGTCCATCCTGGACCTGGTGAGCGGCCGGGACCACCTGGCCCGCGGGGTCGTCGAGCAGCGGATGTACGCGGAGGTCGCCGGCCTCTTCGCCCTGCTGGGCCTGGCGGTGGCAGTGGTCGGCCTGTTCGGCCTGATGAGCTACTCGGTGAGCCTGCGCGGCCGCGAGCTCAGCATCCGAATGGCGATCGGCGCGCGTCCGGCCGACGTAGAACGGCTGGTGCTGCGCCAGGGCATGACGCTGGTGTTGGTCGGAGTCATCGTGGGCCTGGCCGGGGCCGTGGGCCTGAGCCGCTTCCTGGCCGGCATGGTCTACGGGGTCCAGGTGACGGATCTGGTCACCTTCGTGTCGGTACCCGCCGTCCTGGCCGCGGTCTCCCTCCTGGCCTGCTGGCTCCCGGCCCGCA
>DATANP010000583.1:0-18305 GCA_036266195.1 Thermoanaerobaculia bacterium
CGGCGGTGATAGGTCGCGAAGAGCGTCTGCCCCTCGCTCGGCTGCCAGGAAAGCTTGCCGAAGTAGAGATCGGATTCGAACGGCGCCGTGAGCACTCCGGTCTCGAACTGATCGATGAACTGTTTCACATTGGCCGGCGCCGAAGCGTAGGAGCCGCCGCGGAAGACGGTCGACAGGCGGTCCTGATCGTTCAGCTCGTAGGAGACGAAGAAATGCAGCCGGTCGCGCACGATCGGGCCGCCGAGCGAAAAGCCGGCCTGCGTGCGCTCATAGTCCGGCTTCTTGTCGCCGCGGTCGCGCGAGAAGTCGTCCTGGGCCACGAAATCCTTGTCCTGATAGAGATAGAGGAGATCGCCGCGGAAGTCGTTGCCGCCGGACTTGGTGACCGCGGTGATCACGGCCGCGGAGGCTTTTTCATACTCGGCCTTGTAGTTCTGGGTGAGCACCCGGAACTCCTGTACGGCGTTCTGCGGGAACGGGTTGCCGCGGCTGGAATCCTGCATGAACGCGCCGCCCTGGAGCAGGTCGTTCTTGTAGGAGAGGCCGTCGATGAAGACGTTGACCTGCCGCGCATCCGATCCACCGCTGCGGAATTTCTGGCCGGCCTCGTCCTGGTTGTCCGTGAAGCGGACGCCCGGCGCCAGGGCCGCGAGGCCGAGGAAGTTGCGGTTGTTCTGGGGCAGCGATTCGATCTGCTGCGTGGTGATGTTGGTCGCGACCTCGGAGGTGCGGGTCTCGACCAGGAGCTGCACCTGGTCGCCGACCACCGAGACCTCCTCGGTGAACATCTCGCTCGGCGAGAGCACGAGATCCAGGTCCACGTCCTGACCGATCAGCACCTGCACGCTTTGGCTCTGGGGCGAATAGGCGCCGGCCGCAACGGTCAGGTTGTAGACGCCCGGGTTGAGGCCGGGCAGCGAGAAGCGTCCGTCCGCACCGGTTTTCGCGGTGGTCCGGAAGCCGCTGTCGGCGCCGACCGCCTCGACGGTGGCATCGGCGAGCGGTCCCGAGTTGTCCCGCACCACACCGCGGATCGACGAAGTGCTGGTCTGCGCCCACGCCGTGGCAGCCATCAGCGTGAGGACAGCCAGCACCAGGAGCGGTAGCGCTGCCTTGATTCGAGTCATACCTTCCTCCTTGAAGGGAACTGGGCGGACTGTGCGCCGCACGAGCCGCGGACCATCAGCACGGGCGGCAGCTCTTCATGGCGCGGCGAACGGCTTGTGCCGTCTCCGCGCTGCCGCACCGATTCGAGGAGCCGCGACAGGGCGAGCGCGCCGAGCTCGGCAATGGGAACGCCCACCGACGTCAGCGGCGGGCTCATGAAACGGGCGATGGGTATGTCGTCGAAACCTGCCACTGCGATCTCATCCGGAACCCGGATGCCGGCCTGCCGCAGCGCATGGAGACAGCCGATGGCCATGGCGTCGTTGGCCGCGAACACCGCCTCCGGCATCGGCTCCTGCTCGAGGAGCCTCTCCCCCGCGCGGCAGCCCGCCTCCTCGCTGAAATCGCCGGGGACCTCCAGATCCGGGCCCATCGCGAGCCCGAGCTCGCGGATCGCATCCCGGTAGCCCCGCAGCCGCTCGCAGGCATCGTGGTTGCCCGGCGGCCCCTGGAGGAAAGCGATTCGCCGGTGCCCCAGCCCGGCCAGGTGCCGGACCATGGCCGCGGCGCCGCCGTGGTTGTCCACGTTGATCGAATCGAACGGCAGCCCGCCCGGCGGACAGTTGAGGAGGACAGTGGGCAGCGAATCAGGAGGGACCGAGCGCAGGGCCTCCAGCATATCGGCCGAGGGCGTCATGAGGATCAGCCCATCCACCCGGCCGCGCAGAGCGCGCAGCACGGCCTGGACCTCCTCCCGTTCCTCGTGCGATCCGGAGACCAGCACGTGGTATCTCTGCCGCCGCGCGGCAGAATCGATGCCGCGGATCAGCTCGGAGAAAAACTCGCCATAGATGTCCGGAAGGAGGACGCCGAGGGTGTCGGTCTGCTTCGTGGTGAGGCTTCGCGCCGCGCCGTGCGGCACGTAGCCGAGGCTCTCCACCACCTCCAGGATGCGCCGCCGGGTCTCCTCCTTGACCGGGCCGCTGTCGTTGAGCACCCGGGAAACCGTGGCCACGGACACGCCGGCAAGCCGGGCCACCGCCTTGATCGAGGCGCTCCCGCTTCCCTGGCTCCTGGCGCTGGTTTGGGTCGGCATGGTGCCTATGTAACCGCTTACAGCCGAGACTGTAACCGGTTACATAGGCTAGTCGCGCGGCTTCAGGCCTGTCAAGTGCCGGCTGTTCCGCCTCCGCTCGCCAGCACCTGAAGGCACCAGGCGCGGAGGAGGATCCGCCGGCTGTTGGACATGTCGCGGGTGCGCGGCATGTAGCCGGAGGACATCCAGTTCGCGGGCGTGGTCTCGGTGGCGTCGAGGATCGGCTGGGCGTACTGGGCCACCGACGCCTCGTCGTTCAAGGGGAAGATCAGGTTCATGGCCGGGTAGAGCAGGTAGTAGGTCCGCAGCACCTTCTGGTACACCACGTCGAAGGTGAGTTGGTCGTTGCCGACCGGCTCCGGGACGCTCGGGTCCACGAAGTACTGGCTGAAGTCCTCCATGTTCGGCAGGATGCGCAGGCTGATCCCCGGCCAGTTCGTGATGTACGGCGGGTTCATGAACGTGCCGTAGCTGGTGGGAGGTGCGGGCTGGCCCTGGACCGTGAAGGTGAACAGGAAGTTGCCCGGCTGGTCCGTCTTGACCGAGATCGGCTGCCCCGGCTGGTAATTGGTATTGATCGCCTCCGCGTTGCCCGGCTTCTGGAGCGGGACGGAGGCGTACTGCCACACCGTGATCGGCGGGCACGAGGTGAGCTGCTGGCCGTACTGGAACACCGAGACGCTCGCCGGCTCCTGGCTCCCCTGGTTCACGAACTCCGTGCCGGAGCCGCCCTGCTCCGTATAGATCGCCTGCTGGTTCGTCACGAAGTAATAAGCCGTCTCCGCCAGGATGACCCCATACGTGGCATGGACCAGTTGAAACATGGCCTTTCCACCGGCCAGGATCTGCTGCGCCTGCGGATTCGACGAGATGTCGAAGTCGAACAGCCAGCCGCCCTGATTTCCCGCGTCGGTGTTCGAATAGCTCACCGCCGCGACCGTGGCGCTGTCGGTCCCGTTCGTCACCACCAGCGAAACGGTTCCGAAGTCGTACTTGGGATTGTTCCCCGATTGATAATAGTCCGGGAACGTTCCGGAGAAATCGGCCGAGATGGTGTTGCCGTCGACCGACAGCACGCCCGGCGCGAGAGCGATCATCCCGTTCTGGCCGTTGTTCTGCGTGCCCTTCGGCGTCGGGATGTTCGGCGTGTTCGCCACCATCAGCCGGCCGACCGGCATGCTGAAAACCGTTTCATCTTCATACAGCGGCGCGAACGTGGCCACGAGCTGCAGGGTGGCCGGGTTCGTGCCCTGCTGTTGATAGATCGCCTCGATCCCTGCGTTGCTCGTGGTGCCCTGCGAGGACGCGAACAGGTAATAGCGGAAGATCACACCCACGATGCTCGGATCGTCGAACCCTGGAATGTTGATCGTGGCGCCCGAGCTCTTCAACATCACGTGATACACGTAGCCGCCGGCTCCGGCGTCGGCCGTCAGATTGACGTTGCGATAGAAGTTGAGCCACTGGCAGGCGCCCTTGGACGTGCTGCCGCTCAGCCACGTCGTGCTCCCCTGCGTCAGCGTCAGACTGTCAATGAAAAACTGGGTTGCCGGAGGGGAGCCTTCCGAGTTCACATCCGTAAAGTGGCCGGAAAACGCCAGCGTCGCGCCGACCAGGCCCGTGACCGGGATGCTGCTGTCCGGGCTGGTGTAGACCTGGTTCGGCGCCGTGGTGACGCCGATCACGCTCGCCGAGAGGATCTTCGAGTTCATGCCGCCGTAGTAGTTCCACTCGGAGGGGATGATCTGCTGCTGTCCGCCCGAGGCCACGTTGAACGTCTGCGCCTTCTGGACCCAGGCGATGAAGTCCGAATCGGACATGCCATAGACCCGTGGCTCGACCAGCTTCGAGTCGATCAGCGCGAGCGTCTGCCCGGCGTAAGGACCGCTGGGCAGCGTGGCATAGCCCGCGTAATCGTCGTTGTTCGCGGTCCCGGGGTTCATCTTGAGCGTGCCCGTCACATTGATACGGGGAAAGTCGAAAAGGCTCATCGAGCCCTCCTCTCTAGGCTTCGATCTGCGGCAGGTTTGGCCCGCATCGTGGCACGGGCCCGGACCCGGGTCAAGACGGGGAGTGCCACCCGGGCCTCACCTGGCGTATCCTCCTCGCGGACAGAAATGCCGAGGAGACTTCCATGAGACGATCGTTGCTCCTGCTTCTGGTGTCCCTCTGGGCCGCGGCCGCACAGGCGCAGCGCCCCGCGATCGAGTTGAACGTGGACGCCCGCGACGTCGCGCGCAAGCTCCTCCACGCGCAGATGCGCATCCCGGCCGCGCCCGGCCCGCTCACGCTGGTCTATCCCAAGTGGCTCCCGGGCGAGCACGGGCCAACCGGGCCGGTCACCGACCTGGTCAACCTGCGGGTCTCCGCCGGCGGCAAGCCCGTCGCCTGGCATCGGGACCCGGTGGACATGTATGCCCTCCACGTCGACGTCCCGGCGGGCGCGGATGCGGTCGAGGTCGCGCTCGACTTCCTCTCGCCCGGTTCCCAGAGCGGCTTCAGCTCGGCGGCCTCGGCGACCCCGCACCTGGCGCTGTTGACGTGGAACCAGCTCCTCCTCTACCCGCAGGGACCGAAGTCCGACGAGGTGATGTTCAAGCCGAGCCTGCGGCTGCCCGCCGGCTGGAAATACGGCACTTCCCTGACCACCGTCCGCGAGACGCCCGACCGGATCGAGCTGGCGCCGCTCTCGTTGACGATGCTCGTCGACTCCCCGGTTCTGACCGGCGAGTACTTCCGGGTTGTGCCGCTCGACACCTCGGACCGTGACGTCGCGCTCGACATCGCGGCCGACAGCCAGGCGGCCCTCGCCATCACACCGGAGACCACCGAGGCGCTCCGCCGTGTGGTGGCGCAGGCGGACGCGCTCTTCGGGGCCCGTCACTACGACCACTACCGCTTCCTGCTCACGCTGAGCGATCACGTGGCGCACTTCGGCCTGGAGCATCACCAATCGAACGACTCGCGCATGGCCGAGCGGGCGCTCGTGGACTCCACTCTCGGCCGGCTCGCTCTGGGAGTGCTGTCGCACGAGTACGTTCACTCCTGGAACGGAAAGTACCGCCGGCCGGCCGGGCTCGCGACGCCGGACTTCCAGGAGCCGATGCAAGGCGAGTTGCTGTGGGTCTACGAGGGTCTGACGCAATATCTAGGCAACCTGCTCGCCGTGCGCAGCGGCCTGTGGACGCCGCAGCGCTACCGGGAGCGCCTCGCGAAAGTGGCCTCCGACCTCGAGCACCGTCCCGGCCGCGAGTGGCGGCCGCTCACCGATACCGCCGTCGCCGCGCAGCTCCTCTATGAAGCGCCTCGCGCATGGGCATCCTTCCGGCGCGGCACCGACTTCTACGACGAAGGCTGGCTGATCTGGCTCGACGCCGACATGCTCATCCGCGAGCAGACAAAAGGAAAGCGCTCGCTGGACGACTTCTGCCGCCGCTTCCATGGCGGCGCGAGCGGCTCGCCCACCGTCAAGACCTACACCTTGGACGACGTGGTCAGGACCCTCAACGAAGTCCACCCCTACGACTGGCGCAAGTTCCTGATGGACCGGGTGACGGCGACAGGAGCCCATGCGCCGCTCGGCGGCATCGAGCGCAGTGGCTACCGGCTGGTCTACAACGACACGCGCAACGAATACCTGAAAGATATAGAGGAGGGCGGGGATGACGGGCTCGCCGACGCCGGTGCCTCGATCGGCCTGCGGGTCAAGGAAGATGGAGAGATCCAGGACGCGATCCCCGGCACTCCGGCCTATGAAGCAGGCATCACGCCAGGCATGAAGCTGATCGCGGTCAACGGCCGGAAGTTTAATTCCGACGTGCTCCGCGACACCCTGCTGGCGACGAGCGGCGCGCCGGCCACGCTGACGTTGTTGATCGAGACCAACGACGACTTCTTCAGCCAGCACACGATCCAGTATGGAAAGGGTTTACAAGAGCCGCACCTGGAGCGGGACGGTTCCAAGCCCGACCTGCTGGAACGGCACATGGCGCCGCTCTCCGCAGGATCGGAGAAAACGGCGGGAACACCCTAGGTGGAGACGGACGGATCGATCCAACTGCCGCTCCTCTCCCGGCGCCGGGAGCGTGGGCAGTTGTTCCAGAAGCTCCAGCACGTGATCCCCGCCGTTCCCCTGCTCGGCGCGGGTATCCAGGGGCTGATCCATGGCGAGCGCGGTTTCGCGCTGGCGCTCGCCGTGGCCGAGATCGTGACGAGCGCCCTGCTCCTGCGCTCCACGGCCCAGGAGCTGAGAGCCTTTCGCTCTTCTCATGACAGCGAGCACGCCGCGCATCACGGGGTGGACTGGTTCGAAATCTTCGCGGCCGGCGTGCTGACCGTCGAGGCGCTGGAGCATTGGCACACCCATAGCCACCTGCCCCGGCCGAGTTTTCTCATGGCCGCCGTCACCCTGGGTCTGGGACTCTTCCACGGCCGGATCGCCGAATTTTCGGCTCGCCGCCGATCGCTGCGCATCGACGCGACAGGCCTCCGGATCGGCAGCCGCGTGCTCTTCAACCACTTCTCCGTCCCCTGGGCCGACCTCGAGAGGATCGACTTCGATGACCGCTACGCGCGCATCGTCGCGCGCAACGGCCGGAAGCGGCGGATCGATCTCAAGGACCTGCGTAACGCTTCCGAGGTCCGCGAGGCCCTGCTCTCGGTACAGGCACGTTTGACGCACTGAGCCGCTCTCAACGCCAGACCGGCAGATCGACGAAGCTGTCGCCGTACCACCGGATCTGCAAGGGAATCCTGGCATCCAGGATCGTCTCGTCGCTGACCTCCTTCCCGGTCCCGTAGTTGATCTGCAGGTCCGGTTGCTTGTTGATGCCGAGCACCACAATCAGCCGGCTTCCGGCCTGCGCCTTCCGGCTCACGATGCGCTCGGAGCGGAATTCGAGAGCCTGGCGTTTCCCCGGCATCAGCAATTGCCGCCGGCTCCGGTCGCGGGCATGGCTGGCGCGCCCCATGTAGGCGGCCAACTGAAGATAGTCGCCGGACGGCATCTGCTCGTACAGGGTCACGGTGACGTCGAAGTCCTTCTTGTTGACCAGGAAGTCGAGCTTCCCGGAAAACAGACCGCTGACCTCGGTGGGTTCGGTCAGCACGTCGCTGACGAAGGCGATCCCGCTGTGGGTGTCAAGGGCCTGCGTGACGCTCGAGAGCGCGGGCGTATGATCGGCATCGCTCCGGTCCGCAAAATCGACCGTCTGATCCACGAAGGCGCCGGTCTCGGGCTTCTCCCTGCTCAGGACGCGCGCCGGGCTGAGATACAGGCGCAGCGCGCCGTTGGCCATGGCCTCCAGCGTTGGAGCGTGCTTCCACTCGTTCGCGCCGAGAACCTGATAGTTCACCCTGTCGCGCAGCAGAGCCGGCTTCTCGCCGCCCTTGAGAATGAAATCGAACCACTGCATCCGGAGCTCCTGCAGGTCGAGATTGGCGACCGGATCGATCGAGTAGCCTTGAACGACAGGAGCCACCCCCCTCTGCATCGTGAAATGCTCGTAGGGCCCGATCACCAGCGTATGATCGGCGCGGGGGTTGTAGCGGGTGTGCTCCTGAAAGTAATAGAGCACGCCAACCTGCGCGCCGTCGAAGTAACCGGTGGTTTGCAACACCGGGATCTTGATCGCGGCAAACTCCTCCTTGTAGGGGATCAACCGCCGCCAGAATCCGTCGTATCCCGGATGGTCCAGCCAACTGCGATGGATCGGGTTGGGATGGCCGTCGATCTTATCGAGATCGCGGTAGGCGCGTCCGCTCTTGTACCAGTTGCGGTTCAGTGAATCCCATCGCGCCGTGTCGCCATAGCTCTCGTCGTCCAGGCCCTTCGTGTTGGTGACGTACGGGATCCAGGGATAGACAAAATTCATGAACACATTGCCTTGCATCGGCACGTCGATGCCTGGAGCGGCCGTCGCCGAGGTCATCAATGCCTTCAGCTCGCGCGGCAGTTTCTTGGCTGCGGCCCATGTCAGATAGCCGTTGTAGCTTCCTCCATACATGCCGACACGACCGTCACACCAGGGCTGCCTGGCGATCCACTGGATAATCGTTCGGGCGTCGTCGCCCTCGTATTGCTGGTAGGGCACGACTTTGTCAGGGCTCCGCCCCTTGCCGCGGGTGTAGGCGACAACCCCGACATAGCCATAAGCCGCCGCGTTCTTCGCATCGGCCAGGCTCCAGTCATCGTTGGCATAGATCGTAAAACCCAGCAGGGCCGGCTGCGGAGCAGTCGCTGAGCGCGGACGAACCACTATCGCCGCGAGCTGCGCGCCATCGGGCGTCCTGATCAGAACGTTCCTGTCGATGACATAGCGCCGCGCCTCGTCCTCTCCCGCGGCACCAGCCACGCGCGGAGCGATGATTTGATAGACCTGCTGCACCTGGAACGATCGGATCAGCGTAATGGCATCCGCGAGCGGGATGCGGCGCCTGCCCTTGTGCTCCTCGACCTTCTTCAGCCAGTCGGCGCGCAACCGGTCGAGATTTGTGCCGAAGGGGAAAAGAGTTCTGTTGGCAGTCTTGTCATCGAGCCGGGCGAAGACTTCGAGAAAAGCTTGCCGGAAGGCTTCGTCGAGCGACAGCCCGCCCGATGCCTGTTTCATCCTGGCGCTGGCGAGCACCTCGTACTGGGCAAACAGCAAGGGCGGGTACTTCGAGACACCGCCCTGTCGCAGAGCGCGAAGCTCGCGGATGGACGCGATCGCCTCTTCGTTCCTGCCCGCCACCCATTGCAGACGGAACAGGTTTTCAAGATACCGGTCGCGATCCGCCTCCTGATAGACCGCGATCACCTGCTCCGCGAGAACAGGCATCGCCTGCGCGAGAGCCGCCTCGTCTCCGGTCTCCGCGGGAAGGTCGAGCTCCTGGGCAGACAGCGGCGCAACCAGGATCGAGGTCCAAAGCAGCGGCAGGAACAACGCTCTTTTGATCATAGGTTCATTGTCTCTCTTTGATTACGGCCCCGGTCGGTATACTCTATCAGCGCTCTCAACGGAGGTGATCTCATGTACATGATCCGCGACGTCTTCCGCTGCAAGCCGGGCAAGGCAAAGCTGCTGGTCGAAAAGCTGCGCGCGACGCTGCCATCCACGGAGAAGGAGGACGGCTTTCGAAACTCCAGGCTGATGGTCGACGCCGTCGCCACGTACTGGACAGTCGTCTGGGAAGCCGAGGTCGAAAGCCTCGACCAGTTCGAGCACCACATGGCACACTACGGCTCGCGCCCGGAGGTCCAGCAGGCCATGGCCGGATATCTCGATCTGGTCGACAGCGGTTATCGCGAGATCTTCCGTCTGGTCTGATCATCAGGCCCAGGCATCGCCGCGCGCAGGGTCGCATTCAGCAGCACTCCCAGGGTGATCGCGATCACCACGCCGTTCGAAAGGAAAAGCCGCGCGGTGGGAGGCAGCGAAGCGAGCCACTCCTTCTGAGCGCCGGCCGCGAGCGGCAGCGTCACGGCGGCGATCAGGGAGACGGCCGTGGTCAACAGATAGGCATCGTCCTTTGGCCCGCAGGAGAGCAGGCGCAAGCCGGCCGTTGCGATCATGCCGCAGATCACGAGGAAGACTGCGCCGACGATCGGCCTCGGAATGAGCACCAGGAGCGTGCCCGTCTTGGGCGACAGGCCATAGAGCAGAAGGATCAGGGCCGCCACCTGCACCACCCGCCGGCTGGCGACGCGGGTCGTGGCGATGACGCCGGTGTTCTGTGCGTAGGTGGTAAGCGGCAGGCCACCGAAAAGCGGACCGATCATCGACGCAATGCCTTCGACCGTGATCCCGCGATGGATATGCCGCATGCGGTACGGAACGCCCGACACCGCACAGGTGCCCGCGTAATCGCCGATCGATTCGGCAATCGAGCCGACATAACCGATCAGAACTCCGAACACCGCGCCCCCTGCGAGAGTCCAGCCCATCCCGGGCCCACCGAAGACGAACAACCGTGGCAGCCCAAACCAGGGAGCGCGGGCCAGCGCGTCGAAGTCCGCCAGCCCGGCCAGCCCCGCGATCCCAACGCCGCAGAAAAGCAGACTGAAGAGGATTGCGCCCCGGGCGAGCACGCCGAGCCGGAAGCGCCCCCGCCGATTACCGACCACGTTCAGAATCACAATGCAGAAAACCGTAAGAGCGGCGAGCCCAAGCATCTCCGGCCGCGGATCGGCGAAGAGCCAGCCGCCGGCTACACGGGCCAGGGAAAAACCGATCGTCACCACCACGATGCCGCAGACGTAGGGAGGCAGGAAGCGCCGGAGCGGGCCGAGAATGCCGCTCGCGCCCACCACGGTCTCGAAAAGACCGCCGATGAAGCCGGCCATCCACATCGCCGGAGCGCCGAAGATCGCGCCGGCCGTGGCCATGGCGCCCGTGTCCGTCGCCGAAGGGCCGAGCACCGAAGGCAACCGGTTCCCCCAGGTGGCATTCACAAACGTGGCGACGCCCATGAGGACGAGGCACGCCGAGATCATGATCGCCGCCTGCTCAGCCGAATACCCGACAGCACCGGCCACGATCATCGGCAGGACGAACGGCGAGACGTCCACCAGCGTGTGCTGCCAGGCATAGAGCAGCGTCTCGGCGGGCGGCGGCATGTCCTCGATCCCGTAGTGAGGAACGAGGACCTCCAGGTCTTCTTCCCAAACCCGCTCTTCGCCGCGGTTTTGCGGCGGCGCTGCGGCCGGAGCCAGCGAAAGATCCTCCTGCACGGCGGCCCTCCTTCGGCTTGAGCCTCCGAAGAGTACCACGGCGGGTTCGGGAGCTTGGAGAGCTGGCGATGTGTTGCCAGTTCCCGCCGACGATCCGCCAGCGACAGCGGGAAGGTATACTCGTCATCGATTCCATGCGCCGCCCGGTTCCCCTGAAGATCCAAGGCGCCATGGAGAACGGAGCAACCAGGTGAATGCATCGTCGCTGTTCTGGGGAATGATTTTCAGCGCGATCGGTGTCGGTTTCTTCGTCTACGGCAAGAAGCAGGCGGCTTTCGTGCCGCTTCTGTGCGGCCTCGCTCTCATGATCTTTCCGTTTTTTGTATCCAACACCTTTGTCCTTGTCGCCGTCGGCATTGTGCTCATCGCCATTCCGTACTTCACGCGGCTGCGACTCTGAGCACGGCAGATCCCCTGGCTCCGAGGGAACGGCATCCCTCGGAGCCAAAGGGACGAGCAGATCAACCGGGCCTGGAGGCGCCGCGTGCCATTCCGGCGATGTCCTGCACGATGACGGAACCGATCAGGGCTCCGAGGGACGTTGCGGCGGCGTACAGGGCGGTGTCACCGCCAGCTTCCTTCCAGACGGTCGAGTAGACCCAGCCGCCGATGAGGCCACCGACGACGCCGATGACCCGCCACCACCACGGGTCCGGGTCTGGCGGAGGCGGCCACCTGCGCCATGGCGTTCCGCACCACCCCACCGCACCCCACAACACCCAGAAGGCGAGATTCATACGCTCTCCTTTCCTGGAAGGGGCCTGGAGGAACCAAGCACCCATAGAGGCGACGCAGCAGAAGCAACGTTACTGGTCGGGAGCGACAAGTCTCTGGTGTTGGACCTGGGAGTGGCGCCCAGTATAACAGACGCAGCCTACTTCCGGGCTCTCATCCAGAACCACTCCATGATCGCGGGGCGCCCTTCGGCCAGCAGCTTCTTCCGGGTGGCGAGGTCGTAGGGCGCCAGCTCGTCGAAGTGATAGGTCTGCGCCTTCTTGATGTCGTCGAGGCTCTGGATCACCTCGATCTCGTGGGTAGGCTCGAACAGCTCGCGGATGTAGGAAGAGATCGTGATGTCGATGAAGTCGTGGACCTCGACCAGGAGGTCGCAATCCGCGAGAAGATCCACCGTCTCTTTCCGGAAGAGCTGCTTTTCGAAGCCTTCGCAGTCGGAAAGGATCAAGGCCTTGCGGGTGAAGGGGATGGTTTTCAGGGCTTCGACGTCGAAGAACGAGCCCATGGTGATCCGGTCGGAGACGCCGTTGAGCTCGGCCATGCCACGGCACAAACGGCAGGCCTCCGGGTTCGTGTCGTAGGCATAGATCCGGGCCGTGGGAATCCGCCGGGCGAGGCCCACGGCGTAATAGCCTTCGGCGCAGCCGACGTCCACGATCTCCGAGTAGTCTTCCCGGCAGATCGCTTCGATCACCGGTTGAAGCTCTCTTTCGTAGGAGCCGAGGAGCTTCGGGAACAGGGCGCTGCCCGCCGACTGCGCGGCGGGATATTTCATGCTCTGGAAGACGCCGTGCCGGACGACGAGGTCGGGGCAGATGGTCTGGATGGCGGAGGCGAGAAGAAGGTTGAGCGGCGACTGCGCGCTCTGGGCTTTGCGCCGCTCCCCTTCCGCGAAGCGCGCGGCCGTCAGGACCGTCCGGTCGAGGAATGACCAGAGCATGTCGTTCCGGACGGCCCTGGAGACCAGCGCTTTCAAAACCTTTTTCATATCGAGCCGCGCGGTGTTCGCCGACGCGCCGCAGGGTCGGACCCTGCGGCGGACGGCGGGAGGTTCACGGCAGCAGGCTGCGGCCGTCGAGCTTGGTGGTGGGCTTGACGTTGTAGAGCGTGAGGATGGTGGGCGCGATGTCGCCCATGTAGGCGCCCTGGGCGTTCAGCTTGAAGTTGCTGAAGAGGATTCCCTCCACGAGCGGCGGATAGACGGAGCAGTGATCGCCGCTCCAGATCTCCAGGTTGGGCTCGACGATCGCTTTTCCGATGCCGCCGAGGCTGTCCTGCCAGCCCACGCGATAGCCTTCGCTGTTCGAGGGGATCATGTCCGGGATCAGCTCCGGATCGTAGGTGCCGTAGGCCTCGTCGCGGGTGAAGACGTGGGCCACCGGATGCTCGCCGGTCTCCTCGTCCACATAGGCGACCAGTTTCTCCTGGATCTCCTTGACGAGCGCCTGGTACTCGGCGCCGGGCTTGACGATGCCCTTCTTCTCGCGGCCTTCCAGATTGATGTAGATCTGGCCGAGGCCGAGCGCGTAGGCGCGGGTCTTGGACCAGTCCACATTCACGAAGAAGTCGCCCTGGTCGAAGAGGTCCTCCAGGTTCTTGCGCTCGGAGTCCTCGCCGGTGAGCGTCATGTAACCGTTTTTCGCCAGCCAGGTGTTGTAGTTCATGCCGCGCCGGAACGAGGCGAAGCCGTGGTCCGAAACCACCATGAGCTTCGTGCCCTGCGGCATTTTGGCCATGGTGTCGCCGACGATCCGATCCATCTCCTGGTAGGCGGCCAGGATCGATCCGCCCCACTTGGCCGCGCCTTCCGGCGTGTAGAGCGGATGCTTGGGATCGAAGTACCGGAACATCATGTGCTGGACGCGGTCCGTGAACTCGAAGTAGTGAACCAGGACGTCCCACTGGTCCGACTGCTTGAGGAACAGGTTGAGCATCTCCAGCTCTTTGTCGGTGGTCTGCTTCACGTCCTCGAGGAAGACCTGCTCGTCGGACGTGCCGTTGGTGAGCGACCAGGTGTCGATCATCCAGCCGATCGTTTTAAAGAGACCAAGCTCGCCGGTCAGATCATGGACCCAGTCGTTCGGCGTGGTGATGTTGAAGCCGGGCGGCAGGTGCTCGGGATCGAACTGGATCGGCGACAGATAGACCCGCACCTCGGGCTGGAGCGAAAGGACGCGGAACTTGCCGATGCCCTGCACCTTGATCAGCGAGTTGAACGGGAACGTGAAGTGGACCCAGTCGCTCCACTCGCCCGGCTTGAGGGTCACGTCGTTGCCCGAAACGTGGATCTTCAGGTTGCTGTGGTCGTCGGCCACGGTGAAGGTCATCGGGATCGTGATGTAACCGCCCTTGTCCGGGAACAGCTCGTTCGGCGGGCCCTTGATCTCGGTCTCGATCACACCCTTGTTGTCGACCAGCTCGACGACTTCGACGGAGAAGTCGCCGCCGCCCTTGGGCTGGAAGAACAGCTCGGAGGTGAAGTAGAACGGCTTGCCGATGCGGCCCGAGAGGTCGGGCGTGCCGAGGCCGGTCAGCAGCTTGCCGTTCTGGTAGGCCTTGGGCGGGAAGGTCACGGGCACCCGCGCCACGCGGACGCGCTTGCCATGGTCGCCCAGGATCTTCCAGAAGGTGTCGCCCTGCTGGCGGTTGACGGCGTTCGGCCGGTCCACGGGCAGCAGGCGGCTGACGGCGATGCCCAACCCGACCCCGGCCGCGACCGCGAGCACGGCCGCCACGAGCGCGGCCCGCGACGTCCGCATGCGGAAGATTTTCAGGATCAGGAACAGGAGGAGCAGCACGGCCACGGCGCCGATCAGCCCCAGGATCAGGGGGTTGTTCTTGCCGAACAGGAACGGCTCGCGCACGATGTCGGCGGCGGCGAAGCTCGGCTTGTAGTCCTGCGGATTGCGCTTGAGGAAATCGAAGATCCCATGGCGGCCCGGGGAGAGGCCGGTCGAGAAGGTCGACCAGGAGACTGGGGTCTGGGATGGGATGGTTGAGCGCAGCGGCGAGAAGGTGCCCTCGGCGCGCAGCTTCGCGAGGTTGGGAAGCTTCCCCTCGTCCATCCACTGGCGGGCCAGGTCGGCGTCGGCGCCATCGAAGCCGAGGATGATCAGCTTCGGCGATGATTCCTGGGCGCGGGCCGCGAAAGGCAGGCCCAGCAGGAGGAGCCCCAGGAGGGCGAGGGAGGAGCGGAAGGTCGTTCTAGGCATCGTCGGGTTTCCGGGGGAGTTGACGGTCAGGGTCGCTCGAAGGGCGGCTCGAACGGCAGATTGTACCAAACCGGCTCTCCGGAAACCCCCGACCTGGATTAGCGTATCTGCCATGTCCGCTTGACTGTTTACGGTCATGACCTCGACAACGTCCAAGCTCCGCCTGCCGGTCTTCCTGCTCCTGGGGGCCCTGGCCTTCGCCGCCGGCCTGACGCTGGCCCGGCTCTGGCTGGCCGAGTGGCAGGTCGACGGCTTCCGGCAGGAGGCGTTCTTCGCCGAGCGCTTCCAAGCGTACGCCCGTCAGATCGGGGTCCGCCTGGAGACCGGCGAGCCGCGGTTCGTGCTCGCCTCCGGCCGGGACGACGGCAACTTCGAGGACGACGAGGGCATGGACCGCTACGGCTCCAGGGACCAGAGCGGCGAGACGGGGCGGAGCATTCGCGTCCGGGTCAGCCAGCCGGGCTCCCGGCAGGGCGACCGGTTGGCGCGCGAGCTGGCGATCGACTTCTCCCCGTCCGGCCGGCCGCGGAGCCTGCATTGGGCGCTGCCCGGCTGGGGCCGCTTCCAGAATTTCGGCGGCCCCACCGCCACGCCCGAGGAGCTCGCGGGGCTGGCCCGGGGCCTGCTGCATCCCGGCGAATCGCTGGGCGGGCTCGAGACGATCGGGCTGGCGGGGAGCCCGATCTTCCTCGCCGCGATCCAGGGCAGTTCCCCTCCCGAGCACCTCCAGCTTCAGTCTGGCGCGGGCGGCAACATGTTCCTGAGCCGCTTCCCGGGCACGCTGGCGAAGGGTCGCGTGCGCCTTGAACGGCTGCGCTTCTCCGAGCTGCTCTTGCTGGCCACGCCGCCATTCCTGCGCCTGCTGGCCGTGGGGGTGCTGTTCGTGGTCCTGCTCTCCAAGGGCCGCATCGACGTGGTCAACGGCTCCATCCTCGCCGCCTTGACGCTCGCGGCCTCCCTGGTGCCGGCCCTGACCCGCGCCTCGAACATGGCCGAGGTCCTCCCCGCTCTGATCGGGGCCGGGGCCGGGGCGCTCTGGGTGTTCCTCATCTGGTCGGCAGGCGAGTCGTTCCTCCGCGCCGCGGATCCGAGCTTCACGACCAGCCTGGACGCGCTCCGGGCCGGCCGGCTCGGTCCGCGCGGCGGCCGGTCGCTGCTCTATGGCTTGTCGCTGGGTGCGGCGCTGGCCGGACTGGAGCTCGCCGCCCACGCCCTGGCCGCGCGCCTGCCCGACGCCTGGCCGGAGTCCGCCAGCGTCGGTCTGCCGGTGTTCAGCTCCGGGCAGAACCCATTCGGAAACGGGATCGCGCTGGCCGGCGGCCTGGTGGTCGTCATCGCGGTGATGCGCCGGATCGTGCCGCCGAAGTATGCGCCGGCCGCGGCGATCCTGGCGAGCGCCATCCTCCTCGGGCCTCTCCGCATCCATCCCTATCCGCTGGAACTGGCCGGCAACCTGGCCGTGATCGCGCCGCTGATCCTGCTCGGCCGGCGCTTCGGCCTGACCACGCTGCTGACCGCGTCGCTCACCTCTTTCCTCCTGCCCGCTGCGGCCCTCTCCGCCTGGCATCTCTATTGGCTGCCCGGCACGTTCGTGGCGACGGCCGGATCGGTGACGGCGATCCTGGCCCTCGGGATGATCGGTCTCCGGCGGCCCGACCAGGTGGAGCTCGAGCGCCTGAAGCCACCGCCGTTCATCCGCCGCCTGGAGGAGGAGCGCCGCATCCGCTACGAGATGGGTCTGCTGGCGCGCATGCAGGTAGGCCTCCTTCCCACAAGGCTGCCGAACATCGAAGGCTGGGAGATCGCGGCGCGGTCGCTCCTGGCCACCGAGGCGGGCGGGGATCTCTATGATTTTCTCCAGGACGACGCCGGGCGCCTCTGGATCGCGGCCGGGGACGTGGCCGGACATGGCTACTCGTGTGCGATCGTCCATGCCATGACCACGGCGGCCCTGGCGAGCCTGGTCACGCCGGAGCGCACCCCGGCCGAGGTCCTCGGCCAGGTGGACAAGGTCCTGCGGCGTGGAGGCCACCGAAACTTTGCGAGCCTCGTGCTGATGCTGTTCGATCCGGCCACGGGCAAGGCGCTGCTGAGCAACGCCGGCCATCCTTATCCCCTCGCGCTGTTCGACGGCGCGGTCTCGGAGATCGAGATTTCGGGCCTCCCCCTGGGCCAGGGGCCGGCCCGCCGGTACGAGGACATCTCGATCCAGATCCCGCCCGGCGGCGTGCTGGTCTTCTGCTCGGACGGCTTATTCGAGGCCGTAGACTGGAGCGCGAACCCCTACGGCTTCGATCGTCCACAGGAGGTCCTCCGCACCCTGGAGAACCGGTCTGCCGCGGAGATCGTGGAGGCCCTCCTTCACGACTGGCAGAAGCACCTGCGCTCGGAGGAGCCGCCGGATGATACGACGGTGGTGGTGGTCAAGCGGGTCAATGCCTCAGATACATATTGACTTTCCCTAATGCGCCGCGTGGGGAGAAGGCAAGATCGAGAGCTCTAGCCTCATCGAGACGCTTGGAGTAGGCTTGTAGAAGGCGCTAAAGATTAGGGAGCAGTAGTCATATCGTCACACCTCAATGCAGGCGACGACACCTATCCCAGGCGTAGCGCGAGGCGCGCCGTATAGGAGATGAAAATGCCGAAGTCGATTGATAATCTACCAGCGTTTACAAAAGAGGAGGAGTATGAGTTTGAGACCTATATCCGGAGCTTTACAACAGCTTCGGATCGTGTGCGTCATGTCATTTTTGTGTCACTCATAGCCAGTATCTTAGCTTTCGCGGCTCACAGGAATTCGATGCATGACGGATGGATGTATCGGAGAATAGATCTAGCGCGCCTATTCCAAAAAGAGCACCTCGCCATAGATGGAGAGAACAAGGTTGTCTTGTGCAGAGCAAAGATTACCCCCTTGTCAACGAAGTCAACGGAAGAAGAGAAACAAAAACGGAGAGAAGCGACAGAACACTGCAATGACCTTGAAAGTGCCATTGCTTGGTTCCAAGGCTCGGGGCATAGCCTAAAGTCTTTTCAGTATGCCCTCGCGGAGCTAGAGAGGGCAAAAGTTGCGGAATCGCAAATCGTGGAAGTCCCATTTCTTGGTATTGAGTTTGACATCAATGACCTTGGCACATTCTCCTCAATTGGCTTATCCATAATTGCCATCGTACTATGCTACTCGATGGCCCGGCATCATGAGAATCTTTTTCTATGTCTCTGGAAAGTGCGGCGACTCGGTGAGTCTGAAGCGCGCTATAACGACGGGCAGAGTAAAGCAAATTTTCTCTATCACGCTCTTGCCATGGCTCAAGTATTCTCTCGCCCCCCCACCCTGGCAAGGTGGGGTAAACACTACATGAGTCGCATTGCGCCAGTGGCTCTTTTCTTTGTGCCAGTAGCAGTACAAATAGTTATCTTTTCTTACGACTTGGCTTCTATCAAT
>DATANP010000584.1:0-4394 GCA_036266195.1 Thermoanaerobaculia bacterium
CCCCCTCGCTGGTCATGGTCAGGATCATCGTGGGATCGAATTCGAACTGGTATTGCCCGACGTAGGCCTCGAGGATCTTCGGGTCGACTTGAACCACCGCGTGGGCCCGGGCTCGGCGATGCTCCTTCCAGCTCGCCAGCGCCGCCTGCGATTCCCGTTCGCACTCGCTCGGCTTGTCTTCAGATACGAACAGGCGCAGGAAGCTGCACGCAAAGACATTCCTCTTGATGATCCACGCCGCCGGCTCCTCGTCCGCCAGGTATATATGGTCGGCGAGCGCCTCGCTGTTGGAGTACAGCACCAGCGAAAGATTCTTCTCCGGGACTTTGAGATAGATGCCGGAGAATCCCGTTCCCCAGTGACCGGTGTGCCAGATCAGTCTGACACCGTGATAATCCTCGACGAACCAGCCAAAACCATAGGGAAGACGCTGCCCGCCGGTCGAGATGAAAGGGGTCCACGCTTTTTCCTGCGTCTCCTTCTTCAGGAACACGTGGCGATCGATCGCGATGTCGTACCTGGCCAGGTCGAGTACGGTCGACAGCAGCCCCGCCGCCGCGCCGAAGAATTTGGGCGGATAGCCCACGGGCACGATCTCGCCGTCGCCGTAGTAGGTATACGGTTTCGCCTGCCTCGGCAGGACGTCGTCGCGATAGCGGTCGAGATTCTCCTTCCCCAGCGCGGCAGCCCACTTGTCCGCGTCATCCACGACATCGGCGCCCGGAACGCTGCTCGACATCCCCAGCGGGTCCAGGAAGGTTTCGACCATCACCTGGCGGAACGGCTTGCCGGTCTTCTTCTCGATCACTGCCGTCAGGTAATCGAAGCGCTGGCCGTCGTACTCGAAGTGTTCTCCGGGCGTTGCACCGGCCGAGGTGTGGCTGAGCAGGTGTTTGATCCTGACCGAATCGTCCTTGAAATCGTCCGAGTAATGAGACATCGGTTCGTCAAGATCCAGTTTCCCTTGCTCCACGAGCTGCATGATGAGCGTCGCCGCGAACGTCTTGGTGAAGGAAGCGATGTGATAAACCGTGTCCGGCGTGGCGGGGACGCGGTTCTCGAAATCGGCGTAACCGAATCCTTTCGCCCACAGCACCTCCTGATCCTTGACGATGACGGCCGACATGCCCGGAATTCCAAGGCGTGTGCGGAAGTCCTCGGTCTCCGTCTCGAAGCGTGCCAGCCGGCTTTCGTCCTGGCTCGGCAATTGGCGAGGTGGCAGGGCGCATGCTCCGAGGAGCAGAGCCCACGCCAGCACGCTCTTCACCAGGATCCTGGAGTTGTTCGCCGTCATGGCAGCCTCCTGATGCGTTATGGTCAGGCGTCTGGTCCCGATGGGTTCGCAGGGCCCTTCGGTTGCCAGAGCTCGACCCTGTTCCCGTCGGGATCGACAAACCAGCCAAAGGAGCCGTAGTCGTGGTCTTCCACTTTGTCGTCAACGGTCGCGCCGCCCTTGGCAACCTGAGCGAGTGCGCCGCGGAGATCGTCGACGATCAGATTGAACATGAAGGTCTGCCCTGAAGGGCCGAAGTAGGGCGTGTCCTGCGGAAAAGGGGCCCAGACGGTCAGGCCCCCTGGCGGCAGGGTGGCCGGTTCGAACGTGGCACCGTACGGTGGGGTTGCCTCCACGCCAAGCCACTCCTTGTACCACGCGCACAGAGCCGCCGGCTCCGGAGAGCGGAAGAAGACCCCACCTATGCCAAGGACTTTCGCCATCTGCTATCTCCTATCCGAACCAAGGTTTCGTGCTTCGAGCCTCTAACGCGCGAGAGCTTCTTTCGTCTCCTTCCCCTGACGAGCGCGGAGTGCAGGCACCACGTCGACGAGCATCCGAGAGGCGACCTTCCGGTTCGCCTCCTCGCTCAGGTGGACGCGGTCGAGGTAGCAGGGTTTGTGCTCCTCGGCGAAAAGCTCCGTGAGGTCGTGGAAGTTCTCATTATGAGCCAGGGTCTCGTGGGCGACCAGGTCTCGATGGACCTCCTTGAAGAAGTCGACGGCCTTGTCGCGCTCCAGCAAGCTTTGTTCATAGGGCGACCTATACCCTTTGTCCTGGACTGTCGGCTGCCAGTAGAAGATGGGCCGGAATCCCACGATCCGGCCGCTCTCCTCCACGAGGCGGACGTTGGCGGCATAGCGCTGGACGACCTCGCGGGCGAGCTCATCCGCCCGCTTGGGGTCCGGGGGTGCTGGAAACGGCCGGGGAGGTTCTATGAACCTGGTCAAACGTGCGAAGCCGGAGCTGGCTAGCAGCGCGGAGAACAGGTCGCGCGACCGCCAGAGGATCTGGAACTCCCTGGCGCGATCCCTCTCGGCAAAGCTCTGCCCGGCGAAGCCGGTCAACAGAGACGAGCCGACGTCGTTCGCGCCGCTATAGAAGATGACGATATCGGGGGCGGGCCCCGTTGCGAGAGCCTTGAGCAGCACGATGACCTGCTGCGTGCTGACGTGTGAGTTCTGGCCGAAGTTCTTGACCTGGACATCGAGATCTGCCTCCGCCAGGAGGCGCGACAACGCGGAAGGAATCGTGCCCTCGTCACGGGACCCGAAGCCCCAGATCGTCGATCCCCCGAACATGTAGACGCGGGCATCATCCTTCCCTTCGGCCCTGTTCCAGGTCCGCCGCAAACCGTCCCGGCCGACGTTGATGTACCGCCCTTGAAACGGCTCCGTCTCAAAGTAGGAGTACGGGACCCAGCGTTCCTTGGTCTGTTTCTGCTCGCGCCAATAGTCGACGACCCAGGGAGCACCGCCGTAGGCGTCGGCCTCGGCTCGCCAGGGCTGGGTAAGCTTGCGCTCCCAAACCAGCATTGCGACCGAATCGGCGGCAAGAAACAGCAGCATGGTTACGCCGAAGGCAATCCAACCTGCCCGGACGACAGCGAGGCTCCGCGCCAGCCAGGAGCCCCTGCGAGGGGGGACGGGTACAGCTTCCTGATCGTGCATCTGCAGTAACTCCCTGTGGTCGAGATCAGGTCTCATCCAAAAAAATCTCCAGGGACTGGAACCAGCCGCAGTCCCGCGGTCGAGAGTATAAACGCACTTCTTTGATGGCTGAAAGCCACGCGTGGACGTGCCTTGCATCGTCCCGGAAAGAGGGTAAACTAACAAGGTAGTTGAACTGGAGAGGCTTGTGAGACGAGGAGCCCGAAGATGAAGAAGAATGCGCTCAAGAAGCTTTCCCTGCACCGGGAGACCTTGCGAAACCTCGGTCAGGAACTGCCCTACGCTGTGGGGGGGTACCTTACCAACGCCCCCTATTCGTGGTGCGCTACCTGCGAGTGCACGTTCGGCTGTACCTATACCTGCGGATCGGGATCGGGAGGAGGAGGGACGGGCGGCTCGACGACTGCGCCGTAGCCCCTTCCCAGAGGGGGGCCTTCATTGGACGTCCAGCAGCACCTTCAGCACGGGGCGGGTGCGCGCGTGCTCGAGCGCTTCGACACCGAGCGCGAGGTCGAACCGGTCGGACACCATCCCGCTCACGTCGACCTGCCCTGATTCCAGCGCCGCGAGCGCCTGGTCGAACGGCCCGCATCGTGAGCCCACCAAGGTGATCTCGTCGATGACGAACGGCGCCCACGCCAGGGTCTGCGTGCCTGCCACCGTCGTCTTCTGGACGATGGTGCCGCGCGGGCGCACGAGCTCCAGCGCCGTCGGCAGGCCGGTCTCCGATCCGGTGGCATCGACCACGACATCCGCGCGACGATCCCGGCTCACCTCGCCGAGCCGCACGGTGTCGATGCCGAGCGACTGGAGCAATGCCAGCTTCTCCGCGTGCTTGCCGACCACCAGAACGTGATCCGACCGTCTCGCCAGCACCTGCGCGCACAGGTTCCCCAGGCGCCCGTCGCCGAGAACGACGATGCGATCGTGGCGGGAGATCGGAATCTGGGCCGGGATCTGGAACGCGGCGGCCACGGGCTCGGTGAAGACGGCAATGTCGTCCGGGAGGCTCTCGGGCACCTCGTGCAGGTTGCGCTGCGGCACCGCGACCAGATCCGCAAAGGCACCATCGTGGCCGAGAATCCCGAGCACGCTGCGTCGCAGGCAGTGCGTGGGAAAGCCGCGCGTACACATCTCGCAGCTCCAGCAACTGCAGTTGATCTCGCCGACGACGCGGCGGCCCTGCAAGGGGCCTGACTGCGCTACGCCGACGAATTCGTGGCCGAGGATCCCCTGGAAGCCCATGTACCCCTTCATGAGCTGGAGATCGGTCTCGCAGATTCCTGCCACCGAGACGCGCACCAGGACTTCCGTTTCGCGGCAGACCGGTTCCTTCCTGTCGCCGTCGAACCGCACACCGTCGCCAAGTACCAAAGCTCTCATCACTCCAAACCTATCAGAAACGATCCTGTGCCGTAGCGCGGCCTTCTCCCATGGTATCCTGAGCCCTC
>DATANP010000585.1:0-29998 GCA_036266195.1 Thermoanaerobaculia bacterium
GGCGACGTGGTGTCCCACTCCAGGCCCACCGCACCCCACGGGTTCTCGCTGGCCCGCTTGCCGTAGCGGATCGACCAGGTGAAGTAGAAGAGCGGCAGCAGGTAGCCGACGCCCAGGATCGACGCGCCGGCCGTGGACAGCACGTTGAGCACCTGGAACTCCGGCGGATAGGACCAGTAGCGGCGCGGCATTCCGAGATAACCGAGCACGAACTGGGGGAAGAACGTCAGGTTGAACCCGACGAACACCAGCAGCGCCGAGAGCCGCGACAGGAAGCCCGGATAGAGCCGCCCCGAGATCTTCGGCCACCAGTAGTGCAGGCCGCCCAGGTACGCCATGATCGTGCCGCCCACCATGATGTAGTGGAAGTGCGCCACGATGAAGTAGGTGTCGTGCAGGTGGACGTCGATGCCCAGCGTCGCGATCATCGTGCCGGTCAGGCCGCCGAGCGTGAACAGGCCGATGAAGCCGAGCGCGTAGAGCATCGGCGTCTCGTAGGAGACCGAGCCCTCGTAGAGCGTCGCCGTCCAGTTGAACACCTTGATCGCCGAGGGCACGGCCACCAGCATCGAGAGCACCGAGAAGATGGTCGAGGCGTACAGCGACTGGCCCGACACGAACATGTGGTGGCCCCAGACCAGGAAGCCGAGGACCGCGATCCCGATGCTCGCGAAGGCCACGATGCGATAGCCGAACACGCGCTTGCGCGCGAACGCCGCCACCAGCTCACTGATCACGCCCATGGCCGGCAGGATCATGATGTACACCGCCGGATGGGAGTAGAACCAGAACAGGTGCTGGTAGAGGATCGGATCGCCGCCCAACTTGGGGTCGAAGATCCCGAGGTGCAGCAGCCTCTCGGCCACGATCAGCAGCAGCGTGATCGCGATGACCGGCGTGCCGAGCACGATGATCAGGCTCGTGGCGTAGTGCGACCAGATGAACAGCGGCAGGCGGAACCAGGTCAGCCCCGGCGCCCGCATGCGGTGGATCGTGACGATGAAGTTCAGGCCCGTGAAGATCGACGAGAACCCGTTGATGAACACGCCGATGCCCGTCGCGATCACGTAGCTGTTCGAGTAGTGCGTGCTGAGCGGCGTGTAGAACGTCCAGCCAGTGTCCACGCCGCCGTTGACGATTGCCCACAGGGTGAAAATACCGCCGAGGTTGTAGATGTACCAGCTCGCCAGGTTGAGCTTTGGAAAGGCCAGGTCCTTGGCCCCGATCATCAGCGGCACGAGGAAGTTTCCGAGCACCGCCGGGATTGCCGGGATCAGGAAGAAGAAGACCATCACCACGCCGTGCATGGTGAACACCCGGTTGTAGGTGTCCGGCTGCATCAGGTCGCCCTCGGGCGTCAGCAGCTCGAGTCGGATCAGCAGCGCGAACAGGCTGCCCAGGGCGAAGAAGACCGTGACTGAGATCAGGTAGAGGATCGCGATCCTCTTGTGATCCCGGGTCAGGAGCCACGACTTGAGGCCGTACTCCGTATTGAGATAGTTGGGCCGGTCGATCATGTCGTCCGGCGGGATCAGATCGGGGTCGGGCCCGACAGCGGTGGTGCTCGTATTCATGGCGTCACGGTCCTTGCTTGACCTTCACTCTTCGCCGGAGCCGCGGTCTGCGGCTGCTGATCTGTGGCACCCAGGGAGCGGACGTAGGCGACGAGCTGCGCGAGCTGCTCCTCGCTCACCTGCCCCTGGTAGGTGGGCATGATCGGCTGCCAGCCCGCCACGATCTTCGCGGCCGGGTTGAGGATCGATTCCCGGATGTAGTTGTCGTCGGCGACCAGGGTGCGGCCGTCCATCAGCCGCACCTGGTTGCCATAGAGCCCTTCGAGCTGCGGCGCCCGGGCCGCCGCCCGCGCCGCCGTCCCGGTCTCTCCGGGCCGGTGGCAGGTGTAGCAGGCCAGCGACTGGAAAAGGTCGGCGCCCGAGGCCACCATGCTCTTGCCGGCCGGTCCGCCGGCGAGCCAGGCCTCGTACTGCTCGGGCTCCATCGCGATGATCGAGCCGATCATCTTCGAGTGCTCGCCGCCGCAGTACTCGGCGCAGAACAGGTGATAGACGCCGGGCTTCGTGGCCTGGAAGAAGACCGAGGTCTCACGGCCCGGAACGGCGTCCTGCTTCACGCGGAAGGCCGGGATGTAGACGCTGTGGATCACGTCCTCGGACTGGATGTGCAGGCGCACCGGCACGCCGATCGGCACGTGCAGGGTGTTGATCTCGCGGTGGCCGTCCGGATGCTGGAACTTCCACATCCACTGCTTGCCCACGGTCCAGTACTCGACGGCCGTCGTGGGCGCCCGGTAGATGTCGAAGAACACCCGAGTGCCCCAGAAGAACATCGCGAGCATGATGATCAAGGGAATGACGGACCAGCCGATCTCCAGCCATGCCGGAGCGCGCTCGGGCAGGCCGACCTCGTCGACCGAGCGGCGGCGGTAGCGGACCATGAAATAGAGGATCAGGCACGCGATCAGGATCGTGAAGAACACACTGATCGCGGACCAGACGAAGAACAGGGCGTCGACCTGCGGCGCGACCGTGGAGGCCGATTCGGGGAAAAGTGGAAGTTGCTGTTCCATGGCTCGTCAGGCCCCCGCAGGCCGGGGTTGCTGGCTCTCCCTCCTCCGCAGGGCCACGATCAGGGTGACCAGTCCGATCACCGTGGCACCCGCGGCGAGACGCAGGATGTTCAAGGCCGAGGCGCTGTATCGGCCGATCGCCGGGTTGTAGTGATAGCAGTACAGGAGGAGCTGGTCGACGGGCGTGCCGATCTTCTCGCCGCTCGACTCCATGATGCCGAACTGCACGTTGCGCGGCGGAAAATCGATGCCGAACAGGTAGCGCGACACCTTGCCGCCCGGGGTCAGGATGACCATGCCGGCCGGGTGCGCGTACTCGTCGCGCTCCTTGTCGTAGACGTAGCGGAAGCCCACGGCCCGGGTCAGCGCGTCGATCGACGGCTGCGGGCCGGTCAGGAAGTGCCAGCCCGCGTCGTGGCCCGTCCGGCCGTAGTCGTGCAGGGTGGTCTTCTTGCGCTCGGCGGCCTTCTGCGGCGTGTCCTTCGGGTCGAAGCTCGCCACCACGACGTCGAACTCCTCGCCGGGGTTGAAGGTGAGCGGCTTGAGCGTCGAGGTCACGCCCTGGATCACGAGGTCGCAGAGCATCGGGCAGCGGTAGTAGGCGAGCACGAGGATCACCGGCCGGTTACTGTGGGGGGCGAAGTAATCGCCCAGGCGCACGGCGCGGCCGGCCTCATCTCGGAACGGCAGGTCGAGCGGCACCTGCTCGCCGAGGCGCTGGTCGTAGCCGACCTGGCGCAGCGGGCCGGGCATCTCATTGGTCGGCACGACCGACGAACCATCGCCTCCGGCGGGGCTTCGCGACGGGAAGGCGGCGGCCGGAACGCTGGCGAGCAGCAGGGCCGCCGATACCGTAAGGACGATCGATCGCAACAAGACGGCTACCTTCTTTCCTGTGGCGGTTGAGCGGTGGTTGCCTGGGAAGGCTGGCGGCTCATCTCGACGAGAGCGCCGGGCGCGGTCGGCGCCGAAGAAGCCGTCGGGAAGCCGCCGGGAGTCCCGCCGACCACCTCCGGTCCGAGGCCGCGGCCGGCGATCACTTCCATGGCTACGTCGATCGGCACGTGCACCGTACCCTGCTGCTGGTTCACCCAGCCGGCGCCGCCGAGCTTGCGATCCTCCTCGGCCCTCATGTCGTGCAGGTCGAGCTCGGGCGTGGTCTGGAGCCGCGGACCTGACGGTGGCGGCTGCCGGTTGGCCTCCGCCAGCGGCGACGGCGCGGGGTCGCGGTGCGTGTCAAAGCTGGCGAAGCCCTTGAGCAGGCCCCAGACCAGCAGGTGGCAGACCAGGGCGACGGCGACGAGAACGACAACGGTGTAGACGATGCCGCGCAGGTTGATCTCGCGGTCGAACGTGCCGAGCGTCCTGGTCGGTGGATGCGGATCGGGCTCTTCCGGATGGGTGTGGGGTCCGATGTGGATCTTGCTCATGGGACCAGCGCCTCCGGGAGATAGGGATCGTTGACCGGCAGCATCGGACGGCTGCGCAGCTCGCGCAGGAAGTAGGCCAGCCACAGGCCGCCGATCGCGATCGGCGCCGCCAGGTACATCCAGTACATCGCGGGGCTCTGCTGCTTCGGATCGAAGGCCGGCTCCACCTGCCAGACCAGGTCGATCCAGCGCATGACGAGCATCAGGCCGGCAACCCAGACGAGCCGGCCGGCGTCGCGCTTCAGGTCGCGCGACAGCAGCAGCACGAACGGCAGGGCGAAGTGGAACAGCACCAGGGCCAGGGACACCGCGCCCCAGCCGTGCTGGAAGCGGTGCAGGTAGAAGTGGATCTCCTCCGGCAGGTTCCCCGCCCACATGATCAGGAACTGCGAGAACGAGAAATACGCCCACAGCATCACGAACGCGAGCATCAGCTTGCCATAGTCGTGGAACAGGCGCGGGTGGAGCACCCGGTCCATGGGCTCGCGGCGCGACAGCCAGAGGCCGAACGCGATCAGGAACGCCAGCGCCGCCAAGCCCTGGCTCCCCATCAGGTAGACGCCATAGATCGTCGAGAACCACGCCGGCTGGAGCGACATGAGCCAGTCGACCGAGGCGAAGGTCACCGCCAGGCAGTAGGCCGCGAGGCTCGGCGCCGCGATCACCTGCATCCGCCGCGTGATGCCCGGGTCGTCGCCCTGGTCCTGCCGCCGCGACATGCGGCTCATCAGGAACGCCAGGCCGCCCCAGATCAGGAAGTAGAGGACGAAGCGGACGGCGAAGAACGGCACGTTCAGGTACGGGGCCTTGGCCTGCAGGAGCTCGTCGTGCGCCGCCTCGGGCCGCGCCCAGGGGTAGAGCCTCGGCATGCCGAGGAGCAGCGGCAGGCCGAGGACCAGCAGGCCCGGCAGCGTGCGCGTCGCGGCCTCCATGGCGCGGCGCAGCACGATGCCCCAGTCGCCGTGCGTCAGGTGGTGCAGTAGCGAGAGCGCGAGGCAGCCGAGCGCCACGCCGACCCAGTACACCCAGCCGACCAGCCAGGCGCGGAAGAAGTAATCCGGATTGAGGACCGCTCCGAGCACGCAGACGGCCAGTGCGACGAGGCCCGCGATGAACGCGGTGCGCTGGAGACGGTCGGCCCCTTCCGGAAGGGTGATGGCCGCGGCCTCGTTGAGGCTCAGCGGCTCACGGCGCGCGGCGGCTCTCATGGCATCTCTCCTTCGTGCCCCTCGGGCGCGCCGGATGCCGGCTTGAGGCTCTCGCGGATCTCGGACTCGACGGCCTGCCGCCGGTCGGCCGGGATCTCGGCCAGGCGGGCGTTCTGGCTGTACTGGAGCGCGCGGATGTAGGCCGCGATGGCCCAGCGATCCGGCGGCGCGACCTCCTCGGCGTAGGACGGCATCACGCCGAAGCCCTCGGTCATGGTGGTCACGAAGTGATCGGCCGGCGCGCTGCGCAGGCGCGGATCGTGGAACGACGGCGGCTGCTTGTAGCCGCGGCGCACGATCATGCCGAGGCCGTCGCCCGTGCGGCCGTGGCACGGCGAGCAGAAGATGTTGTAGCGCTGCTGGCCGCGCCTGAGCAGCTCCAGGGTGACCGGCGGAGCCGCCTGCAATGTCTGCGATGTCTGCGATGCCTGCATCGCAGGAGCCGGGGTGACGACGAGGCCGGTGTACGGCGCGATCTCCTCGCCGAAGGCGTTGCGCGGCACGACGTTCGCCGGAAGCTGGCGCGAGCCCTGGCCGTCGGCGAAGAAGTCGCTCGACTCGTACGGCTCCAGCTTGTGCTGGTTGTGCATGTTCTGCCGGCAGCCCACTGTCGCTAGCAGGCAGACCGCCAGAAGGGTGGCCGGTCTAGTGCTCAACCTCGTTCACCTCGGTCGGGTTCATCTCCGACAGGAAGCGCCGGGTCCCCTCGCGGTCGAACAGGGGGTCGCGGGCGTCGATCACCAGGAAGTAGCGGTCGCGCGACGCGAGGGCGAAGCGCGGCACGTTGAAGACGGGGTGGTACGGCTGCGGCAGGCCGTTCAGGAAGAACATGCCGAGGACGGCCGAGATCGCGGCGAACAGGATCGTCATCTCGAACGTCGGGACGATGAACGCCGGCCAGGAGTGGTACGGCCGGCCGCCGATGTTGAGCGGGTATTCGATCACCGACGCCCAGTACTGGAGCCCGTAGCCGGCGATCGCGCCGACGATGCCGCCGATCAGCACGATGAGCGGCAGCTTCGAGTGGTGATGGCCGATCGCCTCGGCCAGCTCCTCGATCGGATAGGGCGTGTAGGCGTCGATGCGCTTGTACCCGGCCTCGCGGGTCTGGCGGGCGGCCTCGATCAGCTCCTCCGAATCGTGGAACTCGGCCATCAGGCCGTAGATCGGCGGCCGGTGGGGGTGCGGATGCGCGCTCATGCTTGTTGCTCTCCCGGGGAGTCCGTGTATTCGCCGCCCTGTTGTCCCCCAGGCACGATGGTCCGCATCTCGAAGATGGAGATCATCGGCAGGAAGCGGATGAACAGGAACAGCAGCGACAGGAACAGGCCGATCGTGCCGATGTAGGTGCCCCAGTCCCACATCGTCCCCTGGTACATGCCCCAGGAGGACGGCAGGAAGTCGCGGTGCAGGCTGGTGATCACGATGATGAAGCGCTCGAGCCACATGCCCACGCTGACGATGATCGAGATCACGAAGAGCCAGAACGGCGACGTCCGGAACCGGCGGAACCAGAGGAGCTGCGGGGCCACCGCGTTGCAGAAGATCAGCCCGTACCAGTGAAACCGGTAGGGGCCGGTGAGCCGATTGAGGAACGTGAACTGCTCCACGTGGCTGCCGCTGTACCAGGCGAAGAAGAACTCCATCATGTAGCCGTAGACCACGATCAGGCCGGTCGCGAGCATCACCTTGCCCATGTTCTGGAGATGCCGCATGGTGATGAAGTCCTGCAGCCCGAACACAGCGCGCAGCGGAATGGCGAGCGTCAGCACCATGGCGAACCCGGCATAGATCGCGCCCGCCACGAAGTAGGGCGGGAAGATCGTCGCGTGCCAGCCCGGGATGATGCCGATCGCGAAGTCGAACGACACCACCGTGTGCACCGAGACGACCAGCGGCGTGGCCAGGCCGGCGAGCAGCAGGTAGGCGGTCTCGTAGTTGTGCCAGTGCGCCGCCGAGCCGCGCCAGCCCATGGCGCCGAAGCCGTAGATCACCTTGGCGATCCGCTTGCGCGAGCGGTCGCGCAGGGTCGCGAGGTCGGGGATCAGGCCGACGTACCAGAACAGGGCCGACACCGTGGCGTAAGTCGAAACGGCGAAGACGTCCCAGACCAGCGGACTGCGGAACTGCGGCCACATGCCCATCGTGTTCGGGTACGGAAACAGCCAGTAGGCGAGCCACGGCCGGCCGAGATGGAGCACCGGGAACATGCCGGCGCAGGCCACGGCGAACAGCGTCATGGCCTCGGCGAAGCGGTTGATCGAGGTGCGCCACTCCTGGCGCAGCAGCAGGAGGATCGCCGAGATCAGCGTGCCGGCATGGCCGATGCCGATCCACCAGACGAAGTTGACGATCGCGAAGCCCCAGCCCACCGGCTCGTTGACGCCCCAGATGCCGACCCCCTTGAGCAGGAGCCAGCTCACCGACACCACGAAGGCCATCAGGATCAGGAAGGAGATCCCGAAGCCGAGATACCACCACCTGGGCGTCCGCCGGAGGACGACCGAGCTGATCTTGTCCGTGACGGTGCCCGGAGTGTGGCCCGGAGCCACCACCGGCGGCTTGTAGGGCATCGGAAGCGGAGAGACCCCGCTGTCGGTGATCCCCATCGGCCCGTCATCAATGGTCGCCATGTTCCGCCTCCAGCGCGGGGTTCGGGTTGCTGATCTTCGCCAGATAGGTCGTGCGCGGCCGGGTGTTCAGCTCCTCGAGCAGCCCGTAGTTGAGCGGGTCGGCCTTCCACTTCGTGACCTCCCAGCCCGGATCGTTGATGTCGCCGAACACGATCGCCTCGGTCGGGCAGGCCTGCTGGCAGGCGGTCTGGAGCCGGTTGGCCGGGATCGGCCGGTTCTCGACCTTCGATTCGATCTTGGCCTGCTCGATGCGCTGCACGCAGTAGGTGCACTTCTCCATCACGCCGCGCATGCGCACCGTGACGTCCGGGTTCTGGAGCAGCGCGAGCACCGGCGTATCCTTGTCGCTGTAGCGCAGGAAGTTGAAGCGCCGCACCTTGTACGGGCAGTTGTTCGAGCAGTAGCGGGTGCCCACGCAACGGTTGTAGACCATGTCGTTGAGCCCCTCGTCGCTGTGCGACGTGGCCGCCACCGGGCAGACCACTTCGCACGGCGCGTTCTCGCACTGCATGCAGGGCACCGGCTGATTGTGGATGCGCGGGTCGTCCATGTCGCCCGCGTAATAGCGATCGACCCGGATCCAGTGCATCTCGCGGCCGCGCTGTACCTGCTCCTTGCCGACCACCGGAATGTTGTTCTCGGCCTGGCAGGCGACCATGCAGGAGCTGCAGCCGGTGCAGACGTTCAGATCGATCGCCATGCCCCAGGCGTGCCCTTCATACTTGTAATTCGGGTAGAGCGTCTCGTCCGGCGCCGGCTTCTCGCGCTCCTCCTGGATCATCATCGGGTGGCGGCGGAGCTCCTCGAGCGTGCCGGTGCGGATCAGCTCGCGGCGCTCGGCCTCGTCGCCGGCGAGCTGGATCTCCCGGTTGTTGCCGGGGTCGAGGACATGATGGTTCTGGGTGCAGGCGAACAGGAAGCGCTCGCCGAGCGGCCGGATCTCCGCGCCGGGCAGGTTCCACAGCGCCTGCGTGGTGCGCAGTGGATAGGCGTCGAAGCCGAGGCCGGTCGCCCGGCCGGCGCGACGCCGGCCATAACCGAGCGTCAGCTCCGCGGTGCCCTCGGCCTGGCCGGGCAGCACCCAGACCGCGGCCTTGACCTTGCGGCCGTTCCAGGTCACCTCGGCCATGTCCTCGTGCACCAGCTTCAGGCGCTCGGCCATGGCCGGGCCGACCGTGAGCGCATTGTCCCAGGTCAGCTTGGTCATCGGCTTCGGCAGCTCCTGGAGCCAGGGATTCGGAGCCAGGCTGCCGTCGCCGACCGTGGGATCGGGCCGCAGCCGCAAGGTGATCATCCCCTGATGGCCCTGGTGCTGCCGCACCTGCTGGAGGCTGCGGAAGATCGCCTGGGCCGCCGCTTGAGCCGCGCCCGCCACCGCCGCGGTATTCGGCGGGAGCGGCGGAAGCTGCGTGGCCGGGACGAGGCCGTCGTGGAGGGCCTTCTTCCAGGCGGCCTCGAAATCGCCGACCAGGAGCGTCTTCCAGTGGTCGCGGACGACGTCGTAGCTGGTGGCGTCCGCCCGGTTGGCGAACAGCACGGCCAGGATCTCGATCGCCGTCCGGCCGCTGTAGAGCGGATCGATGAGCGGCTGCATCAGGCTGACCGTGCCGTCGAACGAACGGGCGTCGCCCCAGCTCTCCAGGTCGTGGGCAGCCGGGATGTGCCAGTGGCAATACTCCGAGGTCTCGTCTTCATAAAGGCCGTGATGGACCCGCAGGTCGACCTTCTGGAGAGCCTGGGTGAACCCGAGGTCGGCCGGCGCCGTGTAGACCGGGTTGACGCCGTTGAGCATCAGCAGGAGATCGACGCGGCCGGCGTTCATGTCGGCCACGAGCTGACGCATCGACTCGACCTGATCGGCGCCATTGGCCGGCATCACCTCGATCGGCGGCATTTGGAACACCGTCCGGCCCGTGTTGCCGAGCGCCTGGTTGATGGCATGCACGAGCACCTGCGTGGCCGGCGAGGCGTACTCGTCGGCCACCACGAGCGAAGCGCCCGCGTTGGCCTTGAGGTCCTGGGCGATGATTGGCAGCCAGCGTTTCGCGCGGGCGTCGGCCAACACGTCGCCGACTCCAGACACCGCTCCGACCGCCTGGGCCAGGGCCAGAGCGAACGCCTCCACCTCGTGGACCGCCAGCGGCAGGCGGTGGTCTGCCAGCGTTCCGGTGTTCGTCGGCACGCTCTCGACCACATAGAGCCGGCTCATGTCGAGCTTGTCCTTGCGGACCCTGCGCGTGCGGGCGAAGTCGCGCTGATAGCGCACGTTGCCCGGCCCCATGGTGAGCACGTCCGAGTCGAGCGCCACGATCACGCGGGCGGCGCCGAAGTCGTAGCGGGTCTCCAGCGGCTGGCCGAACGCGGCCTGGGCGGCAGCGCGGCCGTGGTGGCTGCCGGCGGGCTCCCACTGGTGCCAGCGGGCGCGCGGGAAGCGGGTCTGCAGGTCCTGGAGCTGCGCCGCCATCGTCGGCGACGTCACCGTGCCGGTGAGGATGCGCACCCCTTCACCGCCGAGCGCCTGGAGGGCACGCAGGCGCGCTCCCATCTCGCCCACGAACGCGCCCCAGGTGCCGATCCGGCCGTTGTGGACGATCGACTGCGAGCGCTCCGGATCGTAGAGCGTCAGCACCGCGGCCTGATCGAAGATGTCCGTGGCGCCGAGGCTCGCCGGGTGGTCCGGGTTGCCTTCGATCTTCGTCGGCCGGCCCATGTGGCTCTCGGCCAGGACGCCGCGCGCATAGCCGCCGTGCGTGAGCGTCGTGGCGAAGAACAGCGGCCGGCCCGGCACGATGTACTCCGGCTGCTTGACATACGGGATGATCGCCTCGGCCGGCTGCTTCGTGCAGCCGGTCAGGCCGGCGAGCGCGAGCGATGCGCTCGAGAGCTGGAGGAAGCGGCGGCGGGAGACTCCGTCCGCCCCCTTAATGGGATCAACCAGCTCCTCGGGCGCCTCGGCGGCGTAGCGCGGGAACTCCCGGTGCAGAAAGTCCTGGAACTCGGGCGTTCCGGCGAGGTCGTCGAGGCTGCGCCAGAGCTCGTTGCCGCGCTTCCCGCGCAGGCGCTCGCGCACCGCCTCGAGGTCCAGGCGCGCCGGCTCCGGCCGCGCTGCCGCCTCGGCGCCGCACTTCCCTTTGCTTGGATTCAGGATATCCATCCGATTGGCTCGCTCCCGCTCGATTGATCCCGAAAAATCATCGGTGACACGTCGAGCAGCTCGTGAGTGACTGGATCTTGTATTCCTTGACCAGCCTGGCGCTCAGCGCCTGGGCCTCTTTCGGGTCCGACGGCGGCTGCCAGTTGAGGTTGAAGACCTCTTCCTTCGGCCGCACGAACTTACCGGGGTCGCGGTGGCAGCTCAGGCACCACTCCATCTGGAGCGACGCCTGCTGGAACATCAGCGGCATGCGGTCGACCTGGCCGTGGCAGCTCGCGCAGCCGATCCCCTTCGCCACGTGCACGCTGTGGTTGAAATAGACGAAATCCGGCAGGTCGTGGACCCTCTGCCACTGGATCGGTTTGCCGGTGGCGAAGCTCGACCGCACGGGCTCCAGCATGTCGGCGTTCGTCCAGATCTGCCGGTGGCAGTTCATGCAGGTCTCCGTCGGCGGCATGCCGGCGAAGCCGGACACCTCGACCGACGAGTGGCAGTACCGGCAGTCGATCCCCAGACCGGCCACGTGGTGGTCGTGGCTGAACGGAATCGGCTGCTTCAGGACGATGCCCTGGCCCGTGGCGTAGGACGACCGGAGCAGGGTCGAGAAGATCCAGGTGAAGAAAGCGATGAAGAAAACCGCCCCGAAGATGCTCACCTTGGCGATCGTGTTCGTACTGCGGTGGAAGATCTGCATCCGATGACTCCCCTAACCTCCCAGCTCCATACGAAGGGACTTTGTGAAAGTCGTCACAAGCGCGCATCCTATCCAAACGGGCGTTCCGGTGCAAGACGGGTGCCCCGAAAAGGGAAGTCCAAACCCGGGCACGTCTCTTGCTGTCTGGCTTGCTCATGGACGCGTCGAAAGCCCTCACCCTGGTACAGCCCCTGGTCGACGCCACGCAGGACATGAGGCGCCGCAAGGTCAGCAAGTCCCGCTGCGACGAGCTCCTCCTGGCGATCAACGCCATACCTCTCAGTGCTTTCGAGGGTCAGTCGGACCTGGAGAGGCTCTGGATGCAGGCCCTGTCGTCGTTCCGCTACGCGCTCCTGCTGTGGCTCTACGGGGACCTCCAGGCGGCCCGGGAAGAGTCCGAGAAGGCGCGCCGGAAGGTCGAGCAGATCCGCACGCAGACGCTGGAGGCGGATCCCTGGGTCGCCCTCGGCTCCTGCCAGCCTCAACTGGCCACCCACTGACCGGCGCCGGAATTACCCGACCTCTGTAAACTTTGTATCCCTTGGGTGGCTCTCCTGAGCTGCTCGGGCAGAGGATTTGAGGAGGCACGAGCATGAGAAGGTTGGTGCTGGCCCTGGTGCTGGCAAGCATGGGATTCCTGGCGGGCCTCGCATGGCCGCGCCGGGTCGTGGATGGAGGTGTGATTTCAGCGACGCCGGAGGCGCTCGCCCAGGTGCAACCGGCTGCGGCTCAAGGAGGTCGTCCGGCGCCGATCCGGCGGCCCGAGCTGGCCGAAGAGGAAAGGGCGACGATCGGACTGTTCCAGCGGGCCTCTCCCTCGGTGGTCTACATCACCTCGCTCGCGGTGCAGCGCGACTTCTTCAGCATGCGAGCGCAGGAGGTTCCGCAGGGCTCGGGCTCCGGCTTCCTCTGGGACCGCCAGGGTCACGTGGTGACCAACTACCACGTGATCCAGGGCGCGAGCGGCGCCCAGGTGACACTGGCCGACCAGTCCACCTTTGATGCCGAGCTCGTCGGCGTGGCGCCGGAGAAGGATCTGGCCGTCCTGAGAATCAAGGCGCCGACCGACAAGCTCCAGCCGCTGCCGCTCGGCGAGTCGGACAACCTCCAGGTCGGGCAGTCGGTGTTCGCGATCGGCAACCCGTTCGGACTGGACCAGACCCTGACCACCGGCATCGTGAGCGCTCTGGGCCGCGAGATCCAGTCGGCCGCGGGCGTGCCGATCCGGGACGTGATCCAGACCGACGCCGCGATCAACCCCGGCAACTCGGGCGGACCGCTGCTGGACAGCTCCGGCCGGCTGATCGGCATCAACACGGCCATCTACAGCCCGTCGGGCGCCTACGCGGGCATCGGCTTCGCGATCCCGGTGCACTCGGTGGCCTGGGTGGTCCCGGACCTGATCCGCTACGGCCGCGTCAACCGTCCGACCCTGGGCGTGGAGCTGGTGCCGGAATCGTACAACCGCCAGCTCGGCGTCGAAGAGGGGGCGGTGATCATGAACGTGACGCCCGGAAGCGGCGCGGACCGGGCGGGCCTGCGCGGCACGGAGCAGACCCGCGGCCGGCGCGTTCGGCTGGGCGACATCATCCTGTCGATCGACGGCAAGCCGGTGCAGTCGCTGGGCGACCTGCTCCTGGTCCTGGAACAGAGAAAGGCTGGAGACGTCGTGCGGGTCTCCTATCTCCGGGACGGCCGGCGCCAGGAGGCCCAGGTGCGGCTCGATGCCGCGCAGCGGCAACAGTAGGCACTGGCACCCTGGTTGCAATTGAATCCGAGTAGTAGGGGTGGTCCCTGCTGATGCACACTTCCTGGAAATCACAACAGACAGGAGGGGCAGATGAAAAGGCAGATGCTCATGCTCTTGACGTTGGCGCTCGTGCTCGTCGCGGGTACAGCCCTCGTCGCTCAAACTACTGGAACCACACAGCTTCCCCCGAGCCAGCAGATCGATCAGTCCGGCAAGCCCGAGACCGGCCCCGGCCCGGACGTGGACGTCGATGTCGGCAAGAACGCCGAGGACGGCGTCATGGACGTCGATGTGAAGCGCCACACCGACGCCGATACCGCCGCCCAGGGCAACGACGACCATACGACGATGGACCACACGACGGCCACGACCGGCACGACCGGCACCAACTATGACAACAACACCACCACCGGCACGGCCGCGGACAACGGCAACCTGCCCGCCACCGGCAGCGAGATGCCCCTGCTCGGCCTGATCGGCCTCTGCGCCCTGGCTGGCGCCGCCGCGCTGCGCGCCTCCCGCTAACACTCCGGCTCCTTCAAGAGCCTTCCATCGATGCCTCCGCCACGGCGGAGGCATCGCCTGTTTGTCACTTCGGAGTTGGCCCGGCAGACGAGCCTCGTCCCTTGACTCTTGCTTCGCCGCCTGCCGTTCTGACTGCTCGTCCACGCCTTTTCCGGCTGAATCCGGGCGATCTGCTATCAGCGACCCGGAGGTCTGGCCTCGGATCGCGAGGGCCGCCCGGAGGTGCCGACTGCGAATCAGCACGACCTGATTACCTGGAAATCTGGGAGTGGCGCTCCCAATTTTCAAGGTGAAACCAGCTTCTGCGCTACCTCGTAGTGCGGGTCAAAGGAGGGCTTCACCCCATGCTCCGCAGATTCCTGGCCCCGATCGCGTTCCTCGCCCTGCTCGCCGTTCCCGGTCTGGCCTCGGCTTCCAAGCACGGCGCGTCCATCGACATCTCTCTTCCTCTCCAGATCCTGGCTGGCCTCGGCGGGACCATGACTCTCGACTGCGACAACGACGTGGACAGCGACACCCGCGCCATGATGCAGGCTCTGCGCCGGAGTGGCCACTACGAGTCCCGGGACGGCGACGACCGGTTCACCGCCTGGCGCCTTGGCGACCGCTTCCGCCTGAAGGCTGTGGATGGCGACGGCGACGGCGCCTTCACCCTGGAGATGCCGTGGGCCGCAGCGGAGTGCCTGTTCGGCGGCACCACGGGAAAGCGGCAGATCAAGCTGGAGTCGCTGGAGCGCAACGGCGGATTCGAGCTGCGGATGAGCGGCGACAACGGGAGCATCAAGGTCGCCGTCGACTGACGCTTCATCCTTTCGTATTGAAGAGGGAACGTTACGTTCCCTCTTTCCGGCGCGCCGCCGGATGCATCAACCGGAACGCCGGAAGCTTTCGGCAGCTCGCCGGATGCGGAAACCGGCTGGATTTCTCCGTCCGGCAGCCCGCCGGATGCCTCCAACCGGCCGCCGGATGCGTCAACCGGAGCGCCGAATGTTTCCGGCAGCCCGCCGGACGCGGAAACCGGCCGGTTTCTCCTTCCGGCGACTCGCCGGATGCTTCCAACCAGCCGCCGGATGCGTCAACCGGAACGCCGGATGCTTCTGGCAGCCCGCCGGACGCGGAAGCCGGGCCGGTTTCTCTTCCGGCGGCTCGCCGGATGCTTCCAACCGGCCGCCGGATGCGTCAACCGGAGCGCCGGATGCTTCCGGCAGCCCGCCGGACGCGGAAACCGGCCGGTTTCTCCTTCCGGCGGCTCGCCGGATGTTTCCGACCAGCCGCCGGATGCGTCAACCGGAGCGCCGGATGCTTCCGGCCAGCCGCCGGAACGGGTCCGGGGCCTGCCTTGCGGCTACGGCGTGACCTTCGAACGATCCGGCGAATCCGCAGGACATGTCGTCAAGCCGGTCTCGGCATGCTACTCTTCGCCGGCCATGCGCAGGAACCAGAATCTCCTCGACCTCTTCCTCGAGCTTCAGATCCTCGACCGGGTTCCCCGGAGCGGGTACGTCCTGCGGGGCGTCCACGATCCCGAAAGCGTGACCGAGCATAGCTGGCACGTCCTCTTCCTGGTCTGGGCCCTGGGCAGCCGCATCGACGGCATCGACCTCGCCCGCGCCGTCGAGATCGCACTCGTCCATGACATCGCGGAGCTACGGGTTGGCGATCTGCCGCGCACCGCGTCCCACTACTTCCCCGAGGGGGCCAAGAAGTCGGCCGAGCTTTCGGCGATGGCCGACGTCCTCGCTCCGCTTCCCGAAAACGCCCTCGACCGCTACCGCGAGTACCAGGACAGCGCGACCCCTGAGGCCCGCCTCGTGAAAGCCTGCGACAAGCTCCAGCTCATGCTCAAGGTCGCGGTCTACGAGCGCTGGGGCACCGGCGCTCTCGCCGAGTTCTGGGACAACCCGGACAACTTTCCGGATCTCTCCGAAGCCGGCTTCGCGCCGGTCCGCGAGCTGTTCGAGGAGCTCCGCCGCCGACGCAACGCCAATGCGCTGCACCCTGAGCCGTGAAGCCACGAACCGGAGTAAACTGCCCTCATGACTAGGAGAGACGTCGAACAGCTCCTCAGCCTTCCTGCCGAAGAGCGCCTTCAGCTTGCCCAGATGCTATGGGAAAGCGTGGAGCCCGAGGACGAGGCGCACTACGTCCCAATTCCCGAATGGCAGAGGCAGATCCTCCAGGAGCGATTGGAGGACTTGGAGCGGAATCCCACCGACGAGCAGTCCTGGGAAGAGGTAATAGCGGAAATCTGGCCCGACGAATGAAGATCGTCTTCCGTCGGCAGGCGAAGCTGGACCTCCTCGAAGCGCGCCGGTGGTACGAAGAGCGCGAACCGGGGTTGGGTTTTGCCCTTCGTACTGAAGTCGAGGCGCGCCTCAATGATGTCCAAGAGTATCCGGAGATCCATCCCAGGGTGGACGAACGCATCCGCCGAGCTGCGCTGGGGCGATTTCCCTATGGCATCTTTTACGTCGTAGATGGCGAGACGATCCGAGTCATCGCCATCCTCCATCGCGCACGCAGTCCTGAAATCTGGAAGCGCCGCTAGCGTCTCCTACTCGTCCACCTCGATCCCGCGCCGCCCCATCACCCTCTTGAGCCGGTCGTAGAGGTTCTGCCCGAGGAGCGACTGCGCGGTCTCGGAGATGTCCTTCAGGACCACCCGCAGATCCTCGGCACCGCTCCAGTGCTTGCGGGCATAGGGCTCCAGCTCTCCGCCGAAAGCCTGTGACAGCACGGCCGCCGCCAGGACGAGGTCGTCCAGGAAGCCGGCGCCGCCCAGGATCATCTCGGGGAGCAGGTCGGCCGGCAGGACGAAGTAGGCCAGCGCACCGCCGATCATCGCCCGGGTCGAGCCCGGGACGTTCTTGTCCAGCGCCAGGCGGACCAGCAGGATGAAGACGTCCGGCACCAGCAGCAGGGTGCGGACCGCGCCGTCACCCAGCTTGCCGCCCCGCTTCTCCACCACGTGGATGATCCGCTCGCGCAGACGGTCGTAGAAGGACAGGAGCCCGCTGCTCGGCAGCTCCTCGTCGCTCGCAAAGGCATGCTCGGAGTCGCGCTCGGCGCGCGCCGAGTCGAAATTCTCAAGGTCTTCCGCCACCGCCGTGGACAGCTCGTCCGCCAGCGGTCGGCTCAGAGGCTCTTTCGTGGTTTCGTCAGCCATGGTCCTCCCTCCACGCAGTATCCCGTTCGAACCCGTTCAAACCGCGTGCCACTAGAAAATATACGCCAGGGCAAACCCCACCTGACCCGCCATCATGATCAGGTACATGTGCTTCCACGAGGGGTGGTTCTCCGTCTCCGTCAGCGAATTCGGGTCGCGCAGCAGCAGGTAGACGGTATAGAGCCCCCAGACCGTGAACAGCACGCCGAGCGCCACCAGGAGCCACGGGTTGCCGGTCAGAATGGCATGCTCCGGGTTCTGCGGATCCTTCACGAAGGCGCCGAGCGGCATGAGCAGCCAGGGGAACACGAAGAACGGGCTGATCATCAGCGCCGCTTTCTTCACTCCGTAGAGGATCGGCAGCGTCTTGCAGCCGCCGGCCCGGTCGCCCTCCATGTCCGCGAAGTCCTTCGTGGACGCCGCGCCGAGCAGGTAGAGGCCGAAGATCGAGCCGATGAACCAGGGCTCGGTGTACCCGATGCGCGCCACCATGGCCCAGCCCGCCACCTTGAGCAGGACGCCGCGCGGCACCGCGATGGTGAAATTCGCCAGCATCCCGCGGATCTTCGTCCGCCCCAGCTCCGGCGCCGAATAGATGAAGGTCGCGAGCATCCCGGCGAGATAGATGAAGAAGGTCGCGTGCTCCGCGAGCGGCGCGGTCAGCTTCTGCTCCAAGGTGTCGTACGGGTGCGGCACCACCAGCCAGGTCGGGATCAGCGCCAGGGCGTAGAGGATCCAGCTCAGGACCCAGACCTCCCGCACGGACAGCTCGCCGGTCACCAGCGGACGGGTCGGCTTGTTCACCCGGTCGATCTCCAGGTCGTAGATCTGGTTGATCGCGTTCGACGCCGCGTTCATGAAGCTGGCGCAGAGCGAGCCCAGGATGACCGTGAGGATCACCGACAGCGTGACCTGCCGGCTCGGGTCCGGATTGTGGACGGAGCCGAAGGCGCAGATCGCGCCCGAGACGATGCCGAGCAGCGGCGGCAGCAGGGTGAACGGCCGGACGAGTTGCAGGTAGAGACTGGTTTTTGAGCGGGGGGTCATACGATCCAGGGTGTGAAGATCACCGCGACGAGCGCGCCGACCAGGGTGTTGAGGAAGTTCAGCGCCTCGTTGTCGAGGAGCTGGCGCTTTTCGAGCGCCGCGCCCACGAGGCTCTCGAAGGTGGTGCCCACGAAGGCCGCCAGCACGATCGGCAGCACGCCGATCCACGGATAGAGGCCGACCAGCGCGCCCAGCGCGGCGATCACCAGGGAGGCGATCACGCCCGCGAGTGTGCCCTCGACCGAGACCGCGCCCTCGGTGCCGCGCGGCACCGGCTTGAAGTTGGTCAGCAGGAACGTGCGCCGGCCGAGCACCTGGCCGATCTCGCTCGACGAGGTATCCGCCGCGGCCGTGGCGAAGGCGCCGGCGAAGGCCATACCGAAAAGGACCGGGTGATCGGTGACCGCCGCGAACACGGCGCAGGCCGTGGCCACGCCCGCGTTGGCGAGCGCGTGGCGGGCCCCGCGCCGGCCGCCGCCCTCCTGCGCGATCTTCGCCGCGGCCTTGTTCTTGTACCCGAACTTGGTGCAGGCGCTGCCGATCACGAAGAAGGCGAGGAGGAGGAGATACCCCCGCCAGTCCAGGAAGGCGTAGATCGTGAACCCCACCAGGAAGCCCACGATCACGCCGGACGGGTTGACCGTCTTCGCCTTGTAGGCCGTACCGGCCAGGGCCGCGTTGACGATCGCCGCCATCAGCAGCCGGAAACCGAGCCCCTCGGTGCCCAGGAACGCTCCCCAGTGGCCCTGGGTCAGCACCAGGCCGAGCAGGAAGAGGCCGGAGACCAGCGGCACGCCGATGTTGTCGTCCAGACCCTGGGGCAGCGATTCGAGCGCGGCGGCCACCAGGGCGGTGGCGAAGGCCACGGCGAACGCGAACGGCCACGTGTATTCGGCCGGCGTCCAGCGCGCCGTCCATACCAGCAGGGTGGCGGCGGCGAAGCCGCCGAAGAAGACGTAGGCGAGACTGCCCATCCAGCTCTTCTTCGGGTTCCACGGCAGCTTGCGACGGCCGAGGGTCATGCCCGCGACCGAGGCCATGCCGTCGCCGAACGCCAGGATGCCCCAGGTCGCCGCGGCCACCTCCAGCCTCTTGAAGAAGACCAGGATCAAGATCAGGACCGCCAGCGGATAGAGGACGATGCCGAGCGAGGAGCCGGCCGCGTGCTCGTGCTCGCGATAGAGGCGCCGGCCGCCGATGCGCGGGAACAGGAAGAGGTTGAAGGCCAGCGCCGTGGCCGCCAGGACCGCGGACCAGAGCGGACCGAGCCAGCCGACCGCGAAGGCGAACAGCCCCATGCTCATGTGGGTCACCTTGCGCAGCAGCTCGTTGCCGGTCAACGCCATTGGCCGCTCTCCTTGAGCCAGGCCAGCGTCTCGGCGAGACCCTGCGCGAACGGGCGGGGCGCATACCCCAGCTCCCGTTCGGCGCGGTCCGAGCGATAGGCCCAGTCGTGCCGGTAGATCTCCACGAGGTCCGGAGTGAGCTTCGGCGTGCCCTCGGTCAGCTTAGCCCAGCCCTTCTGCAGCGCGCCCGCCGCCTTCGCGATCCCGTCCGGGATGCGGCGCTTCGGCACGGCCACGCCGGTCAGCTTCTCGACCAGGGCGTAGAAGTCGCCCAGCCGCACGTTCTCGCCGCCGAGCACGTAGCGCCCGCCGGCCGGAGCCTTTTCCAGGGTGAGAGCCACGCCGCGGGCCACGTCGTCGACGAACACGTAGTTCCACCGCCGGTCCGGCGAGCCGATCAGGCCCGGCAGCTTCCTGCGGATGAGATCGAGGATGTGGTGCACGACGATGTTGCCCTCGGTCATCTCACCCGGGCCGTAGATCACGCCCGGGTAGACCACGTTGAGCGGCGCGCCGTCGTCGATCGCCCGGCGGGCCCGGCGGTCGGCCAGGGCCTTGGTGCGCTCGTAGTCGTTGATCCAGGTCCTCTCCCGGATCTCGGCGGTCTCGTCCAGCATGCCGCCGGGACCGCCCTCGGTCGGTCCGAGCGCGATGAAGCTGGAGACGTAGACCACCTTGGCGACCGAGCCGGACTCCTCGGCGGCGCGCAGGACGTTCTCGATGCCGCCCAGGTTGATCCGGTCGAAATCCGCCGGCGGAGCCAGGATCTTGACCAGCGCCGCGGCATGGATCACGGCGTCGCAGCCGGCCGCGGCCCGCTCCAGGCTGGCACGGTCGGTGACGTCGCCCTGCGCGAAATCGACGCCCGCTGGAAAGCGCTCGCGGGAGGCCGTCGGGCGGACGAGCAGGCGCACCTCGTGCCGCTGCGCAAGCTCGGCCACGATACGCCGTCCAAGGAAGCCGGTACCGCCGGTGAGGAGGACTCTCATAATGGAGAGCGCAGTTTAACCCTGCGACTGGAGATCGCGCCAGAGATCGAGCAGGCCGTCGTCGAGCGTCCGGCGCGGCTCCCAACCCAGACGGCGCAGGTGATGGTTGTCGCCGAGCAGGAGGGGAAGGTCCACAGGGCGCATCCGCTCGGGGTCCTCCCTCACCTCGGCGCGCACGCCGGACACGGCCATGAGCCGCTCCAGGGCCTCGGAGATCGACACGGCCCGGCCGCTCGCGATGTTGTAGACGTGGCCGGGGTGACCCCGCTCGGCCAGGATACGGAAGGCGGCGGCGCCGTCGTCCACGTGCACGAAGTCACGCCGGGCCGAGAGGTTGCCCACCCGGAGCACCGGCTCGCCGCCGTTGGCGATCCCCACCAGTTGGGAGGCGAAGGAGGGCATGGCGAACGAGGCCGCCTGCCCCGGCCCGACGAGGTTGAAAGACCGCGCCACGACCGCGCCGCGCTGGAGCGCGATCCGCTCGGCCGCGGCCTTGGTCAGGGCGTAGGGGCTGCGCGGATCGACCGGGCGGTCCTCGGAGATCGGCTGCTCCTCTTCAGGCACCGGCCCGTAGACCTCGGCGCTCGACGCGACCACGACCGGCCGGCCGGCCGCGGCGTTCAAAAGGTTTTCCGTGCCGATCACGTTCACCTGGAAGTACTCGCCCGGCCGCTTCCAGGACTCGCCCACGTGGGAGAGGCCGGCGAGGTTGACGACCGCATCGGGCGAGGACAGGCGGACCGCCTTCTCCAGCGAGGCCGGGTCGAGCAGGTCCGCGTGATAGAGGTCCACACCTTCTTCCAGCTTCGGCGGCGGCGTGCTTTCAAGCCACGTACCGCTCACCCGGTGCCCTGTTTCGAGCAGGTGCCGGGCGAGGCGCGGGCCCACGAAGCCGCCGATGCCGGTGATCAGGACGTGCACGGGATCAGCTCTTGGCGTGGCGGCGGCTCAGGGTCTGGCGCCAGTAGTCGAGCAGGTCGTTCAAGGTCTGCTCGAACGGAATGCGCGGCTCCCAGCCGGTGTCGGCCTTGAACTTCGTGGCGTCGCCGATCAGGATCTCGACGTCGGACGGCCGCAGGCGGTCGGGGTCGACCTCGATCTTCACATCCAGGCCGGAGATCTCGATCAGCCGGTTGAGCATCTCGCTGATGCGGATGCCGTTGCCCGTGGCGATGTTGTAGACCTCGCCCGGCTTGGCCTTGGTGACCGCGAGCCAGTAGGCGCGCACCATGTCGCGCACGTCGGTGAAGTCGCGGATGGCCTCGATGTTGCCCACCCGGATCACCGGCTCCTGGAGACCGAGGCCGATCGCCGCCACCTGGCTGCAGAAGTTCGAGGTCACGAACACCTGGCCGCGGCGCGGGCCGGTGTGGTTGAAGCCGCGCGTGCGGACCACCTTGAGGCCGTAGCTCTGGAAGTACTGATAGCCGAGGTAGTCCTGCGCCACCTTGGAGACCGCGTACGGCGACAGCGGGCGCAGCGGGTTGGTCTCCTTGATCGGCGTCTCGTCGGGGAGGACGAGGCCGTACTCCTCGCTGGAGCAGGCGATCTGGACGACCGGGTCGAGGCGCAGCGCGCGGATGGCCTCGAACAGGTTGGTCTGGCCCGACACGTTCGTGGTGAGGGTCTCGTTCGGCGCGGTCCAGCTCGACGGCACGAAGCTCTGGGCGGCCAGGTGGAAGATGACGTCCGGCTTCGACTTGTCGAGCGCGGCGTGCATGGAGGTGTAGTCCCGGAGGTCGGCCTCCAGGAGCCGGATGCGCGAGCGCAGGTGCTCGACGTTGTCCATGCGGCTGCGCCAGCGGTAGGTTCCGAACACCTCCACGTCGGGGTGCTCGTTCAGAAGGTACTCCGCCAGGTGCGATCCGGCGAAGCCCGTGATTCCGGTGATCAAGGCCCTCATCTGACTTCCTTTCTCTCTTTGCTCAGGGCTGCAAGGTATTCACCCAGCCCCCATCCCCAGGGCTCGACGCGGCGGCCCACGGCCTCCTCGAAGCGCGCGACGTCCAGGACCGACCAGGCCGGACGCGGGGCGGGGCGGGGGAACTCGTTCGTGGTGACCGGCACCACCTCGGGGATGCGCCGGGTGCCGGACCACAGGCCGGCGATCTCGGTCGCGAATTCGTACCAGGAGACGGGCTCGCGGTTGCGGTAGTGGACCACGCCCCGGATGCCTTCGTCGGCCAGATCCAGGACCGCGCGGGCCAGGAAGAGCGTGTAGGTCGGCGCGCCCTGCTGGTCGCGGACCACGCGCAGCGCCTTGCCCTCTTCGATCAGGCGGACGATGGTGGCCACGAAGTTCGGACCGCCCGGACCGAAGAGCCAGCTCGTGCGCACCACCGTCGACTTGTCATAAGCCAGAGCCCGGCGCTCGCCGTCCAGTTTGCTCTGGCCATAGACGGAGAGCGGACCCGTCGGATCGTCCTCGCGATAGGGCACGGTTCCCTTTCCGTCAAACACGTAGTCGGAGGAGATGTGAACAATCCTCGCATCCACCGCCCGGGCCGCGGCCACCACGTTGTCCACGGCCTCGCCGTTGATCGCGAAGGCCGTCTCGCGGCCCTCCCCTTCGCAGGCATCCACCTTGGTGAAGGCCGCGCAGTTGACGATCAGCTCCGGCCGGAAGGCGTCCACCCAGTAGAGGAGCCGCTCGCGGTCGCGGATGTCGGCCTGGGCGTGCGACAGGCCGAGCACGGGCCGGGACCGGGAGCGGGCCTCGGCCACCATGGCCCGGCCCAGCATGCCCGTCCCGCCAAGGACGAGGGTTCTCATGGGATTGATCTCATCAGGGTTGAAACCGGTCTAGACAGTCCTTCAGCGGGCCGCATTGTATGCGGACAGACCCGGTTTGGCGACACCCGGCCTTCGGGTTGCGGTTCAGCCGCGGCCGCGGAGGCGGTCGAGTTCGGTCCGGAGCCGGGCGTTCTCGGCTTCGGCCGCGCTGCGCAGATCCGCCTCTTCGTCATGAGTCAGGAGAAGCCGGCCGGACGGGTGCTCGAACATCCGCACGCGATCGCCGTCGGGAGTGACCTGGAACCAGAGGCCGGTCGTCTCGGAAAGGAAGCGCTCCTCCTCGTCCAGCTCGACTCTTTGATACCCGGAAGGACCCAGCCGATAACCGAGGAGGCGGAAGCGCCGATCGCGGCGCTGGCAGTCGACGATCAGGTACTCCGGGATCCCTACGCGCCGGTAGAGCGCGACCTTGTCCTCCAGGTCGGTCTTGCGGATGCGGGAGGACAGGGGCGAGACGACCTCGACGACCAGGCAGGGCCGGACGCCCTCGGCCACGACATCGAAGCTCTCCCGGTCGGCCTGGTTGTCCCGCACTCCGCGGATCACCGCGACGTCCGGGGAAGGCTGGTCCAGCCTCGGACCGAACAGGAACTTGAGATCGAACGTGACCAGCACATCCGGGACTGAGCGGAAGTGGTGCCTCAGCACATCGGCGATCTCGCGCGCGGTATCGCCATGCCGTTTTCCCTGGGACATGTGGTCGCCGACCTGGGGGTTCAGGAACAGCTCGGGAGTCAGGGGCATCTCGACCAGTTCCATCCGCCCGTCGGGACGTTCGACCCAACGCGACAAGGTAATCCCGGGCTCCTCGTCGAGGAGATCGGATTCCAGCGGCTTGCGGACAGGCTCAGCCATGACCCGAGTATAAACAATCTCCCGAGATCAGGCAAAGATATCGCGGAAAAAAGACAAAGGGAAGAGGGAGGGTGCGGGAAGGCGGCACCTACGTAATGCCCACCTCCGAGTTCGATGAGCCCGATCTGCGAGCGCTGGAGACCCGCCTGTCGGCTGCGCTGCACGCCCCCGTTTGGAAGGAGGTGTAGCAGCGCATCCCTGGTGTCAACGATGGCACGAACACGGTGCACCACATCGTGAGCTGCTTCCTCCCGGCCGGAGAGGGTGACAGAGGAATCAGGAGTTCAGGCTACGGGCAGGATTCGGATGAACACGTCGCCATCCTCGATAAACTCGGCTCGAAGCTCGTGCCCGTACAGCAAACGGACTCCCATCAGCGGCTCGACATCCGCAGCATCTACGGCAATACGGCGCGGTCGGCCATTCCAGAGGACAGTGGCCTCGTAGGTGTCGAAGATGACGCTGCTTCCGTCACCCAGCACGGCCTGGCCGCGCTTGCGAAACTTCAGCTCCAGCGCTTCCACCAACTTGGAAGGCATGGTCAGAAAGCCGCTGAACCCGGTATCGATCACAGCATCAACGAACGTCCCGCTGCCGTCGCGCCCCTGCACAGAGAGGCGTACCGTGGCTTCGAGGCTCGCATTGACTCGTCCCGTGACGGTCTCGCGTCTCAAGCTGCGGTCGCCTTGAATCGAGGTCCGAACCGCCGGGCGTAGCGGGAGCCGACCTGACGAAACCAGACCTGGGCATCCGGTCTGCGAGCGAAGAGGCGGTCGGAGGCGGCGATCTCGTCGCGGTCGACCTCGTAGTCCCCGGACTCGATGTCGATCAGGACAAACTTCCCTTCATCCGCGGCTGTAAGACCCGGCAGAACGTCGCGCTCATAGATCTCATCGCCGCGCCGGGCGAATTCCTCTTTGCTGTATCGCGGTTGCGGGGATGTCGGGGCCATTTCGTCTTCCTCAAGTACAGGCTAGCACACCCTCCCCTGCCGGCGCCACGGGCCGGGCGGCCCATCGGACGCCCCCGATCACGTGATCCCCACCTCCGAATTGTCCCCGAGCATGAAGCGGTAGGCCTTGGGCTTGAAGTCGGTCTTGGTGATCCGGACGTTCCTGCCGATCAGCGAGCCGTCGATGCGCAGCGGGGTGTCCCGGATCTCCGAGTCCTGCAGGATGATCGAATTCTCCACCTCGCAGCAGACCAGCGTGCAGCGGGGTCCGATCGAGGTGTAGGGGCCGACGAAGGCGTTCTCCAGCCGCGTGCCGGCGCCGATCACCACCGGGCCGCGCACCAGCGAATCGATCAGCTCGACCCCTTCCCCGAGCTCCACCCGGCCCTCGATCTGGCTCCGCTGGCCGATCGCGCCGAGCATGACGCCGCGCCGGGCGTCGAGCCCTTCGAGCACGATGCGGTTGGCCTCCAGCATGTCCTCCAGCTTGCCGGTGTCCTTCCACCAGCCGCGGACGATGTGCGGATGGACCTCCAGGCCCCGGTCGATCAGGTCCTGGATGGCGTCCGTGATCTCCAGCTCGCCGCGGGCCGAGGGCTTGATGCGGTGGACCGACTCGAAGATCGAGGCGTCGAACATGTAGACGCCGACCAGCGCGAGGTTGCTCTTCGGCTCCTTCGGCTTCTCGACCAAGCGGTCGACCTTGCCCTCGGACGTCAGCTCGGCCACGCCGAACTGCTCGGGGTGCGGCACCTCGGCGAGCAGGATCTCGGAGCTGCACGCGCCGCGGCCGTGGAGGTCGCGGAACTCGTCCACCAGACCCGTGATGCCGCCGGCGATCAGGTTGTCGCCCAGGTACATCACGAACGGCGCGCCGGCCATGAATTCCTCGGCGATCATCACCGCGTGCGCCAGGCCGCGCGGAGCGTCCTGCTCCAGGTAGGTGACGCGCGCGCCGAAGCGCTCGCCGTCGCCCACCGCGGCCTTGATCTCCTCGCGCGTCTCGCCGACCACGATGCCGATCTCGGTGATGCCGGCCTCGACGATCGCCTCGATCGCGTAGAACAGGACCGGCTTGTTCGCCACCGGCACGAGCTGCTTGGCGGACGTGTAGGTGAGCGGGCGCAGGCGAGTGCCCTTGCCGCCCGAGAGGATCAAGCCCTTCATGTCTCCTCCCATCGGGGAACGCTTACGGCTCGGCCGTGGAGCTCCGTCCGGTCAGGTCCAGGAAGGTACCGACGTTCTTGAGGCTCAGAGAGAGGCGGACGTCCTTGTCGCGCGTGCGGGGGCCGACACCGGCCTTGAAGTCCCGCATCTCCAGACGAATTCCGTAGCACTGCTGGTTGAAGTTGAGGACGTAGCGCTGCTGCTGCAGGAGCTTCAGCTCCACGTCGTAGTTGATCTGCCCATCCAGCCGGATGTTCTTGAACAGGCCGAGCGAGCCGCCGAAGCGCACCTGGTTGCTCACGGTCTCCGCGGTCTCGGGCCGGAAGCGGGTGAACCACGAGAGGGCCAGGTTGTTCCCCTTGCCCAGGCCCAGCTCGCCGGACAGCTCGGTCGACTGCAGGCCGCTGAACAGCGTGCTGTAGTCCGCCTCCAGCTTGACGCTCGTCTTGTCCGTGGGGTTGAGCCGCATCAGGGCTTCGAGGGGTCCTTCCGTGGATTGGACCAGGCCGTTCTGCGAGGTCTGGAGCGGCTGCGTGTCGTCGAAGCTGATGCGCCGGGCCAGCTCGAAGAGGAAGACCTCGCGCGCGCTCCCCTGCGCCTCGGGCTTGGCGAGGACGCGGTTGGTCAGCGCGATCCGGCCCTGGTTCGTCGACTGCAGGTTGTCCACCTCGTCGAACAGGGGGATGGCCAGATCGTCGTCCACGTCGCCCAGATAGGTCCACGTGAAGCGCGGCTCGATCACGTGCTTGAGCTTGCTGAAGCCGAAACCGCCGTTGAAGATCCGCGAGAAGGACGGGCCGACGATCTCGGCGTTGCCATAGGGCAACACGCGGTTCTCGGTCTCGCCGGTGAAGGCGTTGCGCGTGCTGTTCAGGCTGTCGCTGTACCACGTGAAGCGCTCGCCGCCGCCTACCGAGAGCGAGAGCCACGGCACCGAGCGGATCGGCAGCGTGAGCTGCGGGAACGCGTCGAAGCGGCCGTACTGGCCCGCGTAGGAGTTCGGCCGGCTCAGGTCGAGGTACGACGCGGAGCCCTGGAACTGGGCGTAGAGCGGCAGCCGGCCGATGCGCGTGTTGCGCAGGCGGTACTCGATCTCCGGCAGCTTGATCTGCTGGACCGTGTCGTCGTTGATGTTGGTGCCGACGAAGGTCTCGCGGTCCTGGAGCAGGATGTTGAGCAGGTGCGGACCCCAGTTGCCGGTCACGAACGCGCGGCTGTCGATGAAGCGCAGGGTGTTGCGATCGAAATCGCGCTCGAAGTCGCGGAAGAAGTTGAAGTCCGAGAAGTCCTGGTAGTTGACCACCCCGCGCATGTGGAACGGCAGGTCGGTCGTCTCGTGATTCCACTCGAGCTTCCAGCGCCACTTCTCGTCCGTGAGCGACTCGGGGTCGCGCACCATGTAGCCGAGGAGCTGGCCGCGGGTGCCTTCGGACGGCCGGTAGCGGAAGTCGCTCCCCAGGCCCAGGAAGTTCTGGGTGAACAGATCGACGTGGAACGTGTTGTCGTAGCTGCGGCCGAGGGTCTGGAAGTAGGCCAGGCCGACCGAGGCGCCGCGGCGGTCCGAGTAGCCGATGTTCGGCACCAGGAAGCCGGAGCTGCGGTCGGTCTTGACCGGCCACAGGATGTACGGCGTGTAGAAGACCGGCAGCTTCTTGGCCCGCATGGAGGCGTGCTGGACGTGGGCGTAGCCCTCGACCTCGACGCGCGCCTGCGCCACGCGGAAGCTCCAGTCCGGCACCTCCTGGCTGCACGAGGTGAAGATGCCATTCTTGACCGTGTACTCGTTCTCGCTGATCTTGGCCAGCTCGGTGCCGCTGAAGTAGTAGTCGGGCGTGACGTGCGCGGTGGCGTTGGTCAGCGTGCCGGTCTTGGTGTCGAGGTCGTAGGTCAGGGTGTCGCCCGCCATGCGGCGCGGACCCTGGTCCACGATGACGTTGCCGGTCGCGGTGACGATCTTGGTCAGGAGGTCGATCTCGGCCTGGTCGGCCTGGAGGTCGACGTCCTGGTACTTGATCTTCACGTCGCCGGTGAGCACCGCGTACGTGTCGCGCTTGTAGTCCAGGTTGCCCGCGCTGCCCGAGGCGCTGCCGCCGCCCTGGTCGGCCGGGAACTTGAGCTGGAACTCGATCTTGTCCGAGACCGGGGCTGGCGTGGTCGCCGGGGTATTCGGCGATGGCGGCGAAGGCGGAGCCTGGCCCGGAGCCGGTGTCGGAGCCGGAGCGGCCGGAGCCGGGGTCGTCTCGGGAGTCGGAGTCGGAGTCGGAGTCGCCTCCGGAGCAGGGGTTGTTTCCGGGGACGGGGGAGGCGTCTGCGGGTCCTGTCCCATCGCCGAGGACAGGGGCAGGGCCAGGCAGACGGCCAGCAGCGGAGGAATCAGGTGGCGTGAGCGCATGACTTGGGCGTTAGTCTATGCGCTCCACCACCATCGCGGTAGCCTCCCCGCCGCCGATGCAGATCGCCGCGCATCCGAGACGGGCGCCGCGCTCCTTCATCGCCGACAGCAGGGTGACCAGGATGCGTGCGCCGGAGCAGCCGATCGGGTGCCCGAGCGCCACGGCGCCGCCGCGCACGTTGACCCGCTCCGGAGCGAGCCCGAGGTCGCGGATGAACGCGAGGGCCACGACCGCGAAGGCCTCGTTGACCTCCCAGAGGTCGATGTCCGCGGCCTTGAGCCCGGCGCGCTCCAGCACCGACTTCGCGGCGCCGACCGGCGCGGTCGTGAACCACTCCGGCTTCTGGGCCATCGAGGAGTGGGCCACGATCCGGGCGAGCGGCTTCTTCCCGAGCTGCGCCGCGTGCGAGGCCGTGGTCAGGACCAGGGCCGCGGCGCCGTCGTTGATCTTCGAAGCGTTGGCCGCCGTGACCGTGCCGTCCTTCTGGAAGGCCGGCTTGAGGGTGGACATCCGGGAGAGATCGGACTTGAACGGCTCCTCGTCCTTCTCCACCAGCACCGGGTCGCCCTTCCTCTGCGGCACCGGGACGCCGACGATCTCGTCCTTGGTGGCGCCGGACTCGGCGGCCTCGCGGGCGCGGCGGTAGCTCTCCTGCGAATAGGCGTCCTGCTCCTCGCGTCCGATCTTGTACTCGGAGGCGCAGAGCTCGGCGCAGTTGCCCATGTGGATGTCGTTGTAGGGGTCCCAGAGGCCGTCATGGATGGTGGAGTCGATGAGCCGGCCATGGCCGAGGCGAAGGCCGTCGCGCACCCCGGCGGCGAGGTAGGGGGCCTGGCTCATGCTCTCCATGCCGCCGGCGGCTATGATTTGAAAGTCGCCGCACCGCAGGTCGTTGGCCGCGATCATGACCGCCCGCATGGCGGACCCGCAGACCTTGTTGAGCGTGATGGCGCCGGTCGAGGTGGGGCAGCCCGCGGCGAGCGCGGCCTGGCGGGCCGGGGCCTGGCCCTGGCCGGCGGTCAGGACACAGCCCATGTTGACCTGCTGGACGTCCTCGGGGCTCAAGCCCGCCCGCTCGACAGCCGAAGCAATGGCGCGCGCCCCGAGGGCATGCGCGGGAAAGCCGGCCAGAGCGCCCTGAAAAGCTCCGATGGGCGTGCGGGCCGCGCTGAGAATGACGACGTCGTCCATGCGATCTCCTGGAGATGGAATACAACGGCAGTCCGTCCCGGGGGCGGACGGGCCGGCATGCTAGCACAGGACGGAGGCCCCTCACCCCCTGGCCCCCTCTCCCATCGCACTCCCACCC
>DATANP010000586.1:0-9501 GCA_036266195.1 Thermoanaerobaculia bacterium
GTGCAGCTGAATTCTGGCACAGAGGTCCGGAGGCGTTCCCCCTCTCCCGGGGGCGGAAGGGCGGGAGATGGGAGAGGGGGACAGGGGGTGAGGTCTCCCTCCGACACTCCCCGACGTTCCTCGGCGGATTCCGACATATCCTGACACATCGATACCTCTGACCCAATAGTCCTGTTTTCAGCGACTTAAGCCGCCAAGCCCTCCTGGCACCGTTCCTGCCCTTGGACCGGTCCGGACGTTTCAAGGAGGGCTTCTCATGCGGCACCGCAGACTGCTCGGCGCTTCGCTGGTCGCGATCCTTTCGCTCGTCGGATGGCTGTTCGGACAGCCGGCCGACCTGTCTTCCTCCCGCAACGACTCTCCGCTCCGCCGGGTGGTCCCTCTCCAAGTGGACCTGCTGCCGGCGCAGTCGGCCGGAGACCCCTGGCGGCTGTTCGACCGTGACGTCAAGAGCGGCTTGACAGGCACGGCCCGGGTCCGGCTGCGGCTCGACCGGGCCCGTGCTCTCGCCGCGATCGGCGTCTACGGGCCGGCCGACGGCCAGCTCCAGGTCCTCGCCCGGCGCGGCTCGGATTGGGTCCCGCTCCAGGAGCTGGACCTGCGGGGCCTGGGCGCCGGCTGGCACCGGACGGAGCTTGCCGAGCTGGTCACGGCACGGGCGCTGGTCGTCGAGTGGCGGCCCTTCTCCGAGGGCGCGGCCCTACCGGAGATCGAGATCTGGGCCGCCGGCTCGGTTGACGAGCGGCGCACGGCCACGGCGGTTCCCCAGGGGTCGGCGTTCCTCGTCCAGCTCGACGCGGAGCCGGCGGCGTTCTCCCGCGCGTTCCTGACCTACGAGATCGAAGGGGTGTCGCACTGGGCGGGCGTCCGGCGGTCGATCAACGGCCTGCCGGCCCAGGGCGGGTTCGAGCCGGTCGAGTCCAAGGACCTCTCCACCCAGACCGAGGAGATCAACCCGCGCTGGCTGGTGCGCGGTCTCAACGAGGTCCGGTTCGAGAAGGGCGATCTTCCCTACTCCGTCCGGAACGTCCGGATCGAGCTGGTCGAGGACGGCGGACGCGACGGCCACCTGTCGGGTTGGGACGGACAGGCCCAGCCGGCGATGGATCTCCGCTTCCACGCCCCCTCCCAGCCCTACGCCCTGGAGCTGACTGTCGCCGGCCGGCCCGAGGGCGAGCTGGTCGTGGACTCCCTCCAGGGCGACGGGTCGGCTGTGACGGCAAGCCGGCCGGTCGATCTCGGCAGTCTCGAACCCGGCCTGAACCGGATCGCCCTCGACGGCCCGGCGGACGCCCTCGGCGTGCGCCTCACCTGGCGGGGAGCCGGCGGCGGGGCGATCTCCGAGGCTTCGGTGCTCGCCAGCCCGACCGGCAAGGCCCGGCCCGCGCTGGTTCTGAGCGCAGGGGAGGAGACCGAGGCCGGCGCCTACCTGCGCGGCTTCGCCGATCCGATGGCAGGGCTCTCGGTCGACGGCAAGCCGACGGCGATCGAGCAGGACGGCGCCTTCGGCGTCTTCGTCCCCCGCACCGGCCCCGCGGGCGAGGCCTGGCAGGTCACGCTCGCCGCGGCATTTTCGGACGGCACCCGGCTGCGCCGGACCGTGCGGTTCGGCCAGGACCGGGGAGGCGATCCCGACCTCGCCAACGTGAAGGAGGAGCAGGCCGCTCCGGGCGAGGCCCGGTCGATCCGGCTAGCGGGCGCCAGCCTGGACGTCCCTCCCGGTGCTCTGGCCCAGAAGGTCGCGATCTCCATGCGCCGGCTCGCGGGCGGCGACCTGCCCGAGTTGGACTCGGGGATGACCAACGTCACGGCCGAGGGCGGCGGCTTCCGCATGGGTCCGCACGGCCTGCGCTTCCGGGAGCCGGTCCAACTGACCCTGCCCTACGACGCCTCGCGCATCCCGGCCGGAATGACGGCGGACGACATCCAGACCTTCTACTTCGACGAGGCGGCCGGCCGCTGGTTCCCGATCCCGCGCGTCGAGGTCGGCGCCGGGGTGGTGGTCAGCGCCACCGACCACTTCACCGACTTCATCGCCGCCACCCTCGCCCTGCCCGACGAGCCGGCCGGCGAAAGCCTGACGCCCAACTCGCTCGACGAGCTGGCGACCGCGGACCCGTCAGCGGGGATCGACCTGATCGAGGCACCCGAGGCCGGCCCTACCGGCAACGCCGGGCTGTCGTTCCCCATCACCGTGCCGCCCGGCCGCCATGGCCTGGAGCCGGAGCTGGAGGTGACCTACGACAGCGGCAACCCCAACGGCTGGCTGGGCGTGGGCTGGGACCTGCCAATCCCGGCGATCGAGGTCTCGACCCTGTTCGGCGTGCCGCGCTACGACCCGGCGCACGAGAGCGAGACCTATCTCCTCGACGGCCAGCAGCTCGCGCCCGTGGCCGATCCTGGCTCGGTGCGCATCGCCAACCGGACCTTCACCCGCCGGGTGGAGGGAGACTTCGACCGTATCGTGCGGCGCGGCAGCGGCCCGGCCGACCACTGGTGGGAGGTCACGGACCAGGACGGCGTGCGGTATCTCTATGGCCGCACGGAGCAGGCGCGCCTGCGCGACCCGCGCACGGGCAACACCTTCCGGTGGAACCTGGAGCAGGTGGTCGATCCGCGCGGCAACACGGTCGATTACACCTACGCGTCCGACTCGGACGACTCGGGCGAGCCGTGGACGCAGGTCTACCCGGCGCGCATCGACTATACGGGCTCGCCGCAGGGCGGGGCGTTCTACCAGGTGCGGTTCAACCTGGACGCCGGGGACCGGCCGGACCGGCTGTCCACCGGCATGCCCGGGTTCAAGGTGGTCACCCGGCGGCGCCTGGGGAGCGTGGAGGTGCTCGCGGGCGGCGCGCTGGTGCGGCGGTATGTCTTCTCCTACAAGGGCGGCGGGGAGGAGAGCTTCTTCAAGAGCCTGCTCGACTCGGTCGCGGTGCAGGGAGCCGATTCGACCGAGCTCTACCACCATTCGTTCGAGTACTTCCGCCAGGAGCGCCAGGGCGACGCGTTCGCAGGCTTCGGCGCGCCCGAGTCCTGGGGCGGGCTGAGCGGCAGCCGCGACGCCACCAACGTCCAGAGCTGGTCGGCCGGCGGCCACGGCTTCGCCGGGCTCGGACCGCCCGAATGCCAGCCGCACGCCGGCATCCAGCTCGGCGGCGGAGGCGGCGAGACCACGACAAGGTCGAGCTTTTTCGACGTGGATGGCGACGGCCTGCCCGACCGCATCGACGAGGACGGCAACGTCGACCGCAACGCCTACGACCCGGCCACCGACCAGGGCGCGTTCTCGCGCCTCTCGTACCCGGGCACCGAGGCGTTCAGCCACAGCTCGGACTGGAACGTGGACTTCGGCGCCGGGGTCCACGCCGAGGCCGGCATCACGGCCGGGCTCGACGCCTCCTTTGCCTGGGTCCACAGCAGCGAGGACCGCGCGGTGGCCGACGTCAACGGCGACCTGCGGCCCGATCTGGTCAGCACCGCGGGCGGCTTCGCGGTGCGGGTCAACACCGGCAGCGGCTTCGCGGAGCGCTCCGACTGGTCCGGTTTCGGCGGGGTCGATCTCACCGCGCCCGGCGAGGAGGACGAGGTCCTGGCGAAGTTCCGGCTCTCCGACGCCCTGCGCAAGCTGAAGCTCCCAGCCGCGGGCCGCGTCTCGATCGGCGGCGCGGTGCAGCGCAAGCAGGCCGGCGGCGACGGCGCCAGGGTCCGGATCTACCGCAACGGCGGTCTCGTCTGGCAGCGCACGGTCGCGGCGGACGACGTCTCGGCCTGCGAGCCGGCCCCGAATGACGGGTGCGGCGGCGGGTTGGCGCTCGACGTCCAGGCCGGGGACGAGCTGTTCTTCCTCGCCGGCTCGGTCCGCGACACCAGCGCCGACGACCTGCTCTGGTCGCCGCGGGTCACCTATCTCGACCGCGACGCCGACGCCCGTGAGCCCTGGGGTCCGCGCGTCCACGTGTTCGACGCGGCCGAGGACTTCCGCCTCGCCGGGTTCCGCGGCGCGGGCTGGCAGGCTCCGGCCGATGGCGTGGTGCGGGTGATCGGCGGGATCGCCAAGCAGTCCACCTCGGACGACGTCACGGTCCGGGTTGTCCGGACCCGGGGAGTGATTCCCGAGACCCTCTACTCGCGCACGCTCGCGGCCGCGGAGACCGGCACGTTCGACGAGATCCCGTCCATCCCGGTCCTGACCGGAGACCTCCTCTTCTTCGGGATCGCCGCGGACACTCCGGTCGATCCCGTCCGCGTGGCCTGGACGCCGACCGTCTCCTACGAGAGCGGCGGCGAGAGCCTCGATCCGTCGCTGCGGTCCATGGCGGCCCAGGTCTCCCAGGCCGTGCCGCGCCTGCTGCCCACAAGCGAGCCGACCGGTTCCTGGACGGCACCGGAGGCGGGCAGCTACCCCCTGTCGGTCACCTGGGATCCATCGGGCTCGGGCCCGGTCGTGCTCTACGTCCAGGGCCTCCACCGGCTGTTCGACCGGCGCGTCGTGACCGCCTCGCGCCAGTCCTTCTCCCTGGCGCTCGACCTCGCCGCGGGCGAGCCAGTGTTCGTCTCCGTCGTCGCCGACTACCCCTGGGACGGCGGCAGTCTGACGGCCTCGATCGGCAGCGCGCCGATCCCGGTCAACCTCCGCTACCGCGACTCCGCGGGCGACGTCCTCTCCGGCGGCTGGCACGGCTGGTACTACGGCGAATGGAACGGCAACCGGGACTTCAACCCCGCCGGCCTCACGCCTCCCGCGGACGAGGATACCCAGCCCGACTTCGTCTCCGGCGTGCCGCGCTGGGAGGGGATCGAGGGTTTCCGCGCTCCGGCCTGGACGGCGACCGGGTTCGATCTCCATCTGGCCGAGGAAGGGGTCAAGCCCTCGCGCCAGGGGTCCAACGTCACGGCCAACTTCGACCGGGCGGCCGGCGGCGGGGGCGGTCTCTCCGTCCTCCGCGAGACCGCCGGTCGGACGGCCAGCGTCGGCGTCTCGGCCGGGGTCGGCCTGTCGCTCAGCGCCGGCTCGACCGACGCCCAGCTCGACCTGCTGGACATCAACGGCGACGGCTACGCCGACCAGGTGTCCGGCGAAGGCGTGCGCTTCTCGAACGGCCGCGACGGTTTCGGGCCGCTCCAGGCCCTGTCCGGCCTGGGCGGCGCGGTGAGGAGCATCGACGACGCCACGGTCGGCACCACGATCGGCCTGGGCATCAACTATGTCAAGAAGAACGGCAGCGGCAAGGCGCAGGCCGCGCTCAACACCCTGCCCTCGGTCGGCTCGACCGTGTCGCTCTCCCAGGTCCGCACCGACCTGCTGGACGTCAACGGCGACGGTCTGCCCGACCGCGTGGCCATGACCCCGGGCAGCGGCTCGCTCGAGGTGCAGCTCAACCTCGGCTACCGCTTCGGCGCGCCCGAGGTCTGGCCCCTGCCGCACTGGGACGGCGCCGGCTCGGCCCGCTGCCAGGACGTAGTGGACTACGTGGCCTCCGAGGTGGCCGGCGCGCTCAGCGCGCTCGACACCCTGGACGGCATCTCCTTCACCCGCAGCTCCGCCGGGCACGCCGGAATCGCCATCGGGCCGTTCGGCGGCGGCGTGACCACCACCCTGGCCCGCACCCTGGTGGACCTGGCCGACGTCAACGGCGACGGCCTGCTCGACCGGGTGGCCAAGGAGGAGGGCGATCCGTACTTCCGCGTCCAGCTCAACCTGGGCGACGGCTGGGCGCCCGAGGAGCGCTGGACCGCGCCGGACTGGACCGTGCAACCGGGCAGCGGCTACGACCCCGGCCTCTTCCGCTGCCTCGACGCCCTGTCCTTCCAGGGCAGCCTCGGCGGCAACGGCTCGGCCGGCGCCCCGATCTGCATCCCGCTCGTGCCCCCGACCCCGGTGGTCGGCCTGCAGATCGAGATCTCGGTCCAGGCCGAGGGCGGCGAGGGCGGCCTCCAGCTCTCCCTCCAGGACCTCGACGGCGACGGCCTCGCCGACCACGTGCTCAAGCGCGCCGGCGACGGCAACGTCTGGGTGCGCAGGAACGAGGCGCGCAAGGTCAACCTCCTCTCCACCGTCCACCGGCCGCTCGGCGGCACGGTCCGCCTCGACTACCGGCGCCAGGGCAACCACGCCGACATGCCCTACAGCCAGTGGGTGCTCGCCTCGGCCACGGAGGACGATGGCCGGGGGAACGCCTACGAGACTCGCTTCGACTACTTCAACGGCGGGTACTTCGACCGCGCCGAGCGCGAGAGCTACGGCTACGCCCGGGTGCTGACCACGCGGCCCGACGGCTCCACGATCGACCGCCGCTACCACAACCGGGACTTCTACCAGCGCCACCTCCTGGTCCAGGAGGCGGTCGCCGACGCCTCGGGCCGCCTGTTCCAGGTCGAAACCACGACGTACGAGCCGGTCCAGATCAGCGCAGTAGCCGCGTTTCCCGCCATGACCCGGGAGGAGACCCGGTTCTACGAGGGCACGGGCTCGCCGCGGAAGATCACGGCGACCGCCTACGAGTACGACGCCCTGGGCAACGTCGTGGCCTGGCGCGACTTCGCCGACGAGGGGACCGACGACGACCTGGTCGCCGCCGCCACCTACCACGTCGATCCCGCGGCCTGGATCGTCCAGCCCGCCTCCATCGAAATTCGCGACGGCGCCGGCCGGCTGATGCGCCGCCGCGACGCGGCCTACGACGCCTACGGCGACGTCGTCCGCCTGGAGCAGACCCTGGCCGGCGGCAGCGATCCCGCCACCGGCATCCCCTACTCTGGCACGGACAACGCCGTCTGGACCTACGCCTACGACGCCCTCGGCAACCTGGCGTCGAGCACCGACCCGACCGGTTACACCCGCAGCTTCGCCTACGACCCGGCGGCGCTCACCCATCCGGTCGAGCTGCGCGACTCCTTCGGCTACGTCAACCGCAAGACCTGGGACCTCCGGTTCGGCGAGCCGGCCGAGGAGATCGATCAGAACGGCGCCTCCCTGCGCCGCGTGTACGACCCCTTCGGCCGGATCGCGGAGGCCTACGGACCCTACGACGCCGCGGGCAGCCCGGCGCTGCGCTTCGAGTACGCCCCGGCCGCGCGGCCGGCCTACGCGCTCGCCCATCACAAGGACACCACCCGGCCCGACCCGATCGACACCGCGGTCTTTCTGGATGGCCTGGGCCGCACGATCCAGACCAAGGGCGATACCGAGGTGGACGCCGGCTCCGGCACCTCGACCCGCACCGGCATGCGGGTGAGCGGAAGGCTGGCCTTCGACAGCCTCGGCCGCGTCGCCTCCGAAGGCCAGCCGGTCTTCGACACCCAGGCCGCCGACCGCTTCGTGGACGCGGCCGCGGTCAACCCGACCACCTTCGACCTCGACGTGCTCGACCGGGTGCGCCGGGTGCGCCTCCCGAACGGCGCCGAGACCCGCCTCGACTATGGCTTCGCCGAGCTCGACGGGGTCCAGCGCTTCGCGACGACCCGCACCGACCCCAACGGCCGCGCCACGCGCTTCTTCCACGACATGGCCGGCGAGACCCTCGGCGTCGAACAGACCAACCGCGGCAAGAAGCTGCTCACCCGCTACGCCTACGACGCCATGTCCCAGCTCCTCTCGGCGACCGACGCCAGGGGCAACGTCACCCGGCTGGCCTGGGACACGCTGGGCCGCAACGTCCTCCTCGACAGCCCGGACGCCGGCCGCACCGAGCTGCGCTACGACCGCGGCGGCAACCTGGGCGCGCGCATCACGGCCAACCTCGCGGCGCGGGGCCGGCAGATCCGCTACCTGCGGACCTTCCACCGCCTCGATCGCGTCGACTACCCCGACATGCCGGACGTGGTCTATGCGTACGGCGCCCCGGGCGCGTCCAACTTCCGCGCCGGCCGCGTGGCCACGGTCGCCGACGAGTCCGGCACCGAGGAGCTGTTCTACGGCCGGCTCGGCGAGGTGGTGCGCCGCACCAAGACCGCGACGGCTTTGAACGGCGGCTCGCCCAAGGGGCCGTTCACCACCACCTACCAGTTTGACGGCTTCGGCCGCCTGCTCGCGGTCGGCTACCCTGACGGCGAAGTCGTCACCTACGGCTTCGACGCCGAAGGCCGGGTCAAGTCCGCGGCCGGCGTCTCGCGCGGCGTCCGCACCGACTACCTCACCCACCTGGGCTACGACGAGCACGGCGACAAGGTCCGCGCCCTCCAGGGCAACGGCGTCGAGACGCGCTGGACCTACGACCCGCTGTCGCGCCACCTCGCCCGCCTCACCACCCTGGAGCGCGGCGGACGCGAGATCCAGGACCTCGTCTACGACCTGGACAAGACCGGCACCATCCTCGGCCTGGCCAACGACGTGCCGGTGCCGGCGCCCTCGCAGTACGGCGGGCCCACCAGCCAGCGCTTCCGCTACGACGACCTCTACCAGCTCGTGGCGGCCGACGGCGCCTACCAGTCGGCGCCCAACAAGCGCGCCAACTACACCCTGGCGCTGGCCTACGACGACCTGGGCAACATCACCAGCAAGAACCAGCTCCACCAGATCACGTCGGGCAACAAGGCCCAGACCCAGCAGAAGACCACCTACGACCAGGCCTACGCCTACGGCGGCCCGCGCCCGCACGCGGCGACCCGGATCGGCACCCGCACCTTCCAGTACGACCTCGACGGCAACCAGGTCGGCTGGCAGGAGGACGCCAACGGCACGCGCCGCACCCTGGTCTGGAACGAGGAGGACCGCCTGGCGGCCGTGTCCGACAACGGCCAGACCACGCGCTTCCTCTACGACGCCGACGGCACCCGCACCAACAAGGCCGGGCCGAACGGCGAGACGATCTACGTCGATCCCTGGTTCTCCGTGCGCAACGGCGCGATCGGCAGCCGCCACGTCTGGGCGGACGGCATGCGGGTGGCGACCAAGGTGGTCCCCGATGCCAGCGATCCATCCTCCGAGAAGGTCTACTTCTACCAGGCCGACCACCTCGGCTCGACCCAGTTCGTCACCGACTCCCGCGGGCTGGCCTGGCAGCACCTGGAGTACCTGCCCTCCGGCGAGACCTGGGTGGACGAGCGCTCCGAGAAGCAGAGCACACCCTGGCAGCTCAGCGGCAAGGAGATGGACGAGGAGACCGGCCTGAGCTACTTCGGCTTCCGCTACTACGACGCGCGGCAGAGCCAGTGGATCAGCGCCGACCCGATCCTCGACGAGCTGCTCGACACCCGGAAGCTGGCCCGGTCGGATCTTTCCGACGGCGGCTTCCATCTCCCGGGCCACGTCTACGGCTACGTCGGGAACGATCCCACGGACCTGGTGGACCCGAACGGTCTGGGCAAGACCAGGCGCAGCCAGTTCGTGGGCTCGACGCCGAGCAAGAATTCGAGCACCGGCAGGAGCGTGCGGCAGCGCATGGCCAAGGGGGGACAGCTCAAGAACTACGGCAAGAAGAACGAGCAGGTCCTGGTCCTCCAGGGCAAGAACAAGCAGAAGGCCTGGAGAAAGCTCGACAAGACCATCCACATGGGGCA
>DATANP010000587.1:0-2833 GCA_036266195.1 Thermoanaerobaculia bacterium
CTGGTGCAGCACGCCGGATGACGTGCCCGCCGAGGCCAGCGCCCAGGCGGTGGCGGATACCGTCGCGGCCGACCCGTCACGCGTGGTTCTGGCCGGCCGCAATCCTGCCGAGCGGGTCCTGCTGGGCGCCGTCGCGGCCCGGCTCGGGGCGGCGGTGCTGACCGGGGCGCGGTCGGTCTCGATCGACGGCGAGAAGACCATCGTGGTCAACGCCGTCTACGGCGACATCGCCGAGGAGACCGTCGCCGTCTCCGGCCCGGCGGCGCTGCTGCTCGATGGCGGTTCGGTACCGCCATCCGCGGACGGCAGCGCGCCCATCGAGGAGGTTTCCGGCGCGCCGCTGGCCCTGAAGGTGATCGAGACCAGTACGCACGGCTTCGAGGAGGTCGACCTCAACTCGGCCCACCGGGTGATCGGCGTCGGCCGCGGCCTAAAGGCCAGGGAGGACCTCGCCCTCATCGAGGAGCTTGCCAGCGCCGCCGACGCCGAGATCGCCTGCTCCCGTCCGGTGGCCGAGGGCCTGAACTGGATGGGCAAGGACCGTTACATCGGCAGTTCCGGCGCGCGCATCTCCCCCCGGCTGTACTTCGCCATCGGCATCTCCGGCCAGTTGCAGCACATGGTGGGTGTGACCGGGGCGGAGACCATCGTCGCGATCAACCCTGACCCGAACGCCGCGATCTTCAAGCAGACCGACTACGGCCTGGTCGGTGACCTCTACCAGCTCGTGCCGGCGATCACTGCCGCGCTGAAATGACGGTGCCCGATGACAGAACCAGCTGAGCCCGACTTCGAGGTCATCGTTATCGGCGCCGGCATCGCGGGCTGCGTCGCGGCCTACCAGCTCGCCCGGCAGGGACGTTCGGTGCTGCTGATCGAGCGCGGCGAGGCGCCCGGCTCGAAGAACCTGTCCGGCGGCGTCCTGTACTCACGCGGCATACAGCAGGTCTTCCCGGATTTCCTCGCCGAGGCGCCGGTCGAGCGGCGGATCACCCGCAATTACATCAACTTCCTCAACGCGGGCAGCTCGGTCGCGATCGACTACAAGGACGCCAGGCTGGCCGACCCGGTCAACGCTGTCACGGTATTGCGGGCCAAGCTGGACGTGTGGCTGTCGGAGAAGTGCGAGCAGGCCTGTGCCATGATCATGCCCGGTGTCCGTGTGGATCGCGTGCTCACCGAGGGCACGCGGGTCGTCGGCGTCCAGGCCGGCGACGACGAACTGCGGGCCCATGTGGTCGTGGCCGCCGACGGCGTGAACTCCTTCGTCGCCAAGGAGGCCGGCCTGCGCCAGAAGGAGCCGCTGAACCACCTCGCCGTCGGCGTGAAATCAGTGGTAGCGCTGCCCCGCGAGACGATAGAGCAGCGGTTCAACCTGACTGGTGACGAGGGCGCGGCCCTCGCCGTGGTCGGCGACTGCACCCAGGGCGTGGGCGGCGGCGGCTTCCTGTATACCAACCTGGACTCGCTGTCCGTCGGCATCGTGGTGCGCCTAGACGATCTCACCGCCAAGCAGAAGGTGGTCACCGACCTCTTCGACCACTTCCTGCAGCACCAGTTCATCGCCCCCTACCTCGAGGGCGGCGAGCTGCTCGAGTACGGCTGCCACCTGGTCGCCGAGGGGGGCCTGCACATGGTCGGTGAGATCGTCATGGACGGCATGGTGGTGGTCGGCGACGCCGCCGGGCTCACCCTCAACACCGGCCTGACCGTGCGCGGTATGGACCTGGCCGTCGGCTCCGCTGCTGCCGCCGCCGAGGCCATCGGCGATGCGCTGGACCGCAAAGACACCTCCAAGGCGGCCCTGGCCTGTTACCGGGACAAGCTGTTCGCTTCCTACGTGGGCCGAGATATGAAGACCTACGCCAGGGCCCCGCGCTTCCTCGAGGTAGAGCGGATGTACAAGCAGTACGGCGAGCTGTTCGCCGATGTCCTGTACGGCACGTTCAACCTCGACACCCAGCCCCGCAGGCACCTGCTCAAGGTGGCCCGCAAGAGCCTGGCCCGGTCTCCGCTCACGATGAGGCAGCTCATCCGAGACGGCATCGCAGGAGCGCGCGCACTATGAAACCTCTGTCTGTCCCCGAACGGCTGACGAAGAATCGCTTCCTCCTCGACGAGGAGCAGAGCCACATCGAGGTCAACCAGGAGATCGCCAAGGCCACCGGAACCGGCAAGGCCCTCGTCGCCTGCTGCCCGGCCCACGTCTATAGCGAGGAACCCGACGGGACCATCTCCGTGGAGTACGCCGCCTGCCTGGAGTGCGGAACCTGCCTCGCGATCGCTGCCCCTGGCGCGCTGAAATGGCATTATCCTCGCGGCGGGTTCGGCGTCCAGTTCCGCGAAGGGTAGACCCCTATCCCGGGTGGCCTGGCGGACGGGGCGATCGATGAGACCAGCCAGGTCAAGCGGCGAGTCGTCCGGAAAAGTTCGCACTGCCGGGCTTTTTGGGAAAGATGGCAGATTTTTCCATCTAACGGCCGTAGTGCGTGTTCTGGACCTGATGCAGGCTTGCTGTCGCGGCTGAGGCGAAAAAGGGCTTTAGTCCCTGGGCGAGGTGCTCATCGGCAGTAGCCGCACCTGGGCGGCAGGCCGAGCCTGAGGCAGCAGGCGGCCAATGGAATTAGGAGGCGGCCATGAAAGAGATACTCGACGCGATCCTCGACCCGGGCAGCGAGCCCGCAGATTTTGCCACGGTGCCGTTGCCGGAGGCTTACCGCGCCGTCACCCTGCACCGGGACGAAGAGCACATGTTCGACGGCCTCGACACACGCGACCGGGATCCCCGCAAATCGCTGCACATCGAGGAGGTGCCGGTCCCCGAACTCGGCCT
>DATANP010000588.1:0-8504 GCA_036266195.1 Thermoanaerobaculia bacterium
TCCTGCCCACTGGCAGGCCCGCTAAATGATGGCTTTTGCCGTTCTGCATTCAACCTCGCGTAGTGGGTTTTTTCTCAGGAGGAGCCGCAGCCGGCAGCCGCACGGCCGGATCGCCGACGATCACATAATTGCGGGCGTCCCGGCACGCAGTCCGAAGGAAGGAAACTTCATCCTTCAGCTCGGGTTCCCATTCCAGGGACTCCGACGTGCAGAGGAGATCCGCAGCCAGCTCGGCGTAGCGCCGGTTCAGCGGTTCCAGGGCCGCTCCCACTGGGAAATGATCCTGAAGACGAAAGAGACAGTCTGCGAAGGCATGGACCTGCGATCCGGCCGTGTTCCAGAGAAAGGAGGATTGACAGGCCTGATCGACGTGCCCGACCACGGCGAGCGCTCCGCCGGCCGGGTGGGACAGCATGCTTTTCGGAAGACGGGCAATGAAGGCCTCCGGAGAGATCTGATTGCGCCCTCCATCTTTCGAGAAGTCGTCGTAGACCGGAGTGCCGGCGCTGTAGCAGGCGAAATGAAAGGAGATCAGCCCGCGAAGCTGCGCAGAGCTGCTCAGATCGTCCGCCGAAAAGTAATGGTCCGGCGTTGCCAGATGGCCCTTGCCTGGCCAATCCTGACAGAGCAGGGAACCCTGGTTCGGCTTCTGGCGCGGACCGCCGCACCGGAACCCCACACCGTGCCCGGCGGTGAACAGGAGAGAAGGAGTGTCTTTTCCACCGAGGACCTTGCCCAGGCGCGCCTTGGAGGCGTTGGTGCCAAAGAACGTCTCCACCTTCCAGTCGGCCCGGCCCCGTAGCTCCGTGCGCAAGGGGGCGAGCAGATCCCCGACGCTGATCTCTGTGAGCGGATCGTGCTTGGCGCCGAAGAGCACGAACTTGCGCGGCCTCTCTGGAGGCCTGGTTTCGGCATCGACGACGCTCTGCGCGTAGCGCGCATACTCCTCCACCGTGTCGAAGTGGATTCTTCCCACCGCGCAGGACACGTCGAGCTGGTATTGGAACGAATAGGGAATCTGCTCAGGGCTGCCGACGATCAGAAGATAATAGGGCACCCGATCTGGGCTGACAGGTCCTGGACCTTGGCCGGCGCGTTCGAGGAAATTCTGCTTCCTTTCTCCCGCGATGTACCCACGCTGCCCGGAAAACTCCTTGTATCGTTTCGGAGATTCGGCCGAAGCCTGGGAGCGGCGAAGATCGAGGAGAGGTTTCAGGGCTTCCCGGATGGCTGATGTTCGCCGATCCCCCTTGGCGAAGACGACGCCCCAGCCGGTGCTCGCGAGATTCTTGAGATTAACGTCGTACCGGGCGTCCCGTACATTCCGCTCCACGCGTGGCGCGAGCCGGAATTTCCTGGGCTGCTTGAGGTACTTGCCGGTCTCCCCATCGATCCCGTTGAAGTAGAGAGTCTCCTTCTTCTTCTCCTCCATGTGCCGTCCCCCACAGGATTTGGCCGGAGCGCGGCAGCGAACGCAAGCGCCGGGCTCCGGCCGGAGATCGATGAGACCTACTCGGCGCCTTGGGTGGGATAGTTGGTCTTCACCTTGTCCGGAATCACGTCGTCGGCGCCGACGATGGGATAGTTGGTCTTGCTGCCGGGATCGGTAACCGGCTCGTCGCTGGCAGGGACGGGAGGCGGGTCGTTCGGAGCGTTGACCAAAGGCTTGTCGGACATGTGTCTCCTCCTGGGTTGAGGGGAGCGGAGCCGCTCGCTCGAAGCGCCAGCTCTTCGCTCCGACGTTCGCCCTTTAAGACACGTTCCGCGGGTTTTTGTTTGGAAGGAAGGAGGTCAATTCCAGTCGCCGTGGAGGACGAAGCCCGCCCAATGCCGTGGAGAACTGGTCGGGGAACGTTTCAGGAAGCTCAACTGAGCCTGGTGCAGGGCTGCCGATGTGCTCAAACCCTGCGTCAGATGGCTTCTGTAGAAGCTCTCCATCAGCCGGGCCGTCGAATCGTCCTGAACACTCCAGAGCGTAGCCATGACCTGCCGGGCGCCCGCATTCAGAAACGCACGAACCAGGCCTCCCTCCTCGGTACCGCCCTCCCCGATCCCCGTTTTGCAGGCGCTCAGAACGACGAGGTCCGCCGAAAGGTTGAGCTCGTAGATTTCAAAGGCACGCAGGAAACCGTCCTGCTTCCTTCCTGACTTGTCGACGAGGGACAGGACAACCCCGGAGAGATCAGGGCGGTCCCGGTTCCAGCCGTGCGCGGCAAAGTGCAGAATACGGTAGCGGCCCATTTCAGGGCTGGTCGCGACAGCTCGATTCGCCTGGTGCCCGAGAGCGATGAAGCTCTGGTCCGGTGGAACCATCGCAAGGATCGCCCTGGCTTCCTCAACTGTTTTGGGAAGAGGCGAAAACCCCGAGCCTCGAGGATAAACAGGATTCGCCAGGACCGCGACGGTCTTGGGAGCAGTAGGCCGGCCCTTCAGCGCCTCTCTCCGGGCGATCACCAGAGAGACGGACGGTACCGTCACGATCTCATGATCGAACACCAGGAATCGGGGTCTCTCGCTGCCATTCCCTGGCCGCCCTTTCCTCTCCAGCGTTCGAGGATCCAGCAAGGCCGCGAAGGGGACGAGGTTGAGAGCGCCGTCCGGATCGATGATGAGTTTGTGGTCCTGAAGGCGATCGGCTACCGGCGACAACACAAGATCGCTCATGGTTTTCAGGGCCTTGGTCCACTTGCGCCACTCTTGAGGCGTCCCCTCCGACAGTTCCTCATGAACCTTCTTTGCCGCGTCCTCAATGTCGGAACGACGAACTGGAATCTCGTGAGTTTGGAATTGGTTCCGGCCGATCTCCCAAAGAAAACTGCGGTCCTCGCCCAGGAAGTAGACGAGCAGCAACGCGTCCGGCTCCAGGCTCTGCTGAACCTCTTCGAGGGTAAGTGGTTCAGGAGGATCCTGCTGAGGATTCAGCTCACTGCGCGCCAGAGCCAGGCGAGCGTCGAGAGCCAGCACCTCGCGATCGATCTCTTCGATCCGCGTCGAGTTCTTGGGCAATCGGTAGCGCTCAGCCTCAAGGGCATTCAAACGATTTTCAAGGTCGGATACACGTTTCTGGGCGAGTTGCTTTCCGGTACGGCTCTTCTTGATGTCGTCGAGCAGAGTGCGGAAGCGTGACGCCTCTGCGGCTTCGAAAGCGCGGGCCGGCTCCCCGAGACGCATCAGGACGTCCACATAGAGCTCGTAGCTGGCGCGTCGATCCGGAGCTGCAGCAATACGTCGAGCCGGACTTTGAAAGGCTTCGAACCCCCGAATCGCCTCCTCGACAGCCAGACGGGCTTTGTGGAGATCGTCGGGATCTCCGAGATTTCTATAGATTTCTGCCTTCCCGAATGCCAGCTTGGCAAGAGGGGTACTATCGCCAAGCTCAACGAACGCGGCCTCCGCGCGCTCGAAGTAATCCAACCCTTCCTTTTTTCCTTGCTGGCCGAGCACGTGCCCAAGATTGCCCATGGCCATGGCCTCGATTCGAGGGTAGCGGGAGTCTTGAGCAAGCCTCAAAGCACGCAGATAGATCCACCGGGCTTTCGACAGACGACGTGCACGATCGTAAACATCTCCAAGGCGGATAAGGGTGAACACCTCACCTTGTACATCCCCAAGCGCTCGCCAGAGGTCGATCGAATCCCCTAGGGTAGACAATGCCTTGTCAACCTGTCCGAGTTGCCAGTGAGCAGTACCCTTACCGCGCAAGGCCGCAGCCTGATCCTTCAGGGAACCAGCCTTTGCTCCGGCCGCGAGCGCCTTGTCAAAAAACTCGAGAGTCTGCTTCGCCTGCTGCTGAGCGAGGTACAGCTCGCCAAGATTCTGGTAGAGGGTAGACAAGTTCCTGAGGCCGCCGAGTGACTCCCGAATCTCCAGAGCCCCAAAGTCGAGCATACCTGCACTTCTGAAGTCACCCTGCTGTCGCGCGACGACTCCGAGATTGGCGAGGAGGTCTGCCTCTCCGGGTCGAAACCGCTCCTTGCAGTAGATCCCCAACGCTTGTTGAAACCATTCCTGAGCCTCGACGAGCTCCCCTCTTTGCAGGCGGCAGCGCCCTATACCGTCCGATAGACGAGCCTCCGCGATCGGGCTCTGCCGCGCCCGCACCTCCTTCAAGGCCTCGGCGAGGAGGATCTCCGCTGGCTTTGGTTGCTCGAGGGCCAGAAGTCCCCGGCCGAGCCGGAATCGGGTCGCCGAGGCCCGCTCCGCGTCCCGACTCTCCGTCCATGCGCTCAGTGCCTTGCGGTAGCTCTCGATCGCCTGCTCCCAGGATTCCTGGTCAAAAAAACGCTCCCCCCGCGAGAACCATGACATGGCAGCCGCCCTGCGGCGATCCCGATCCCCAGCCGGATGCGGTGGGCCGAATTCTAGCCGGTAGTGCGACGCCATGCCGACATCGGCGCTCGACTGAGCTTCCAGCACATAGTCCCCGTCGCGTTCTGCCAAGGCATGGAGGATCTCGGAATCGTGGAGGCCGTTGGCCGAATTGACCCGAGAAACCTCGGTCCCAGAAGGATCGAGCAAACGAACGGTTACATCGTCGCGGCTGTCGATAAGTGTCGCGGCAAAGGCCTCGTCTTTGTGCAGGCGGAATCGAAACGCATGGATCATCTCGCCTTGCAGCGAGCCACCCCGCCCGGCAGGAAGCTTCAGATTGGTGACCTGGCGTTCAGGAAGCTTGGGAGGAGAGGGAATAGACAGGAAGAGCAGCCCTGCTCCAACCGTAAGCAGGGCGAGAAGAAGACCGGTCCGCTTCTCAGGGGGCATTGACTTGAAGCGGAAACTCTCCCGCCAGTTCGCGATTGCCATTGAGGATGCCGAACAGCCGGATTTGATACTCGCCTGGCTTCAACGCTCCTCCCGGCACATGAAGATATGGCTGCTTACCTTGTAAAGATATGACTTTCGACTTTCCAACCAAAATGTCAGCCTCATATTGGTCGAAGGTATCCGCTGTATCAAAAATGAGAATGCCTCCCCGTTGAGAGCTTATGGCGTTTCCACTCGGCCCGCGATCTGTCGATAAGCTAACAACGTTGTCGGCTAGATCCGGCAGCTTAGCCTCCTGAAGCCTTCCCCTTTCGTAAAACCCAAAGGAGAACCCCGCAACCGCCAGCAGCGAGGCTGCAATCGCAAACCAGCGCGGAGGTTGATAAGGCGACTTCGGCTCGACCCTGGCCGCAGGCCGGAAGGGCACCACCACATCGGCAGGCTTCTCCCCCATCCGCGCCTGCAACGCCTGCCAATCCTCCTCCACCTCGGCATCCGTCAGCTCAGGCAGACCCGGCGGCGGTGCCAGGTCCGCGAAGCCGGCGAGGTCCAGGAGGAGGTCGCTGCAGTGCCGGCAGAGGGCTAGGTGCTCCCGGAGCTCGGCCTCCTCTTCGGGTGTCAGCTCTCCAGCGTGATAGGCCGCCAGGGTGGCGGGGCTCGGGTGATCTTTCAGGGACCTCCGCTCCTGCTCCGCAAGGTGCCGGATCGCTTCGGTCAGGGGTGGCTTCTCGTCGCTCAAGGTCAGAACTCTTCGTCCGTAAAGTAGTCGGCCAGCTTGGCCCGCAGATGCTGCCTCGCCTGATAAAGGTGCGCCTTCACCGTCTCGATCGAGACACGCATCAGATCCGCGATCTCACGATACTTCAAATCCCGGTCTACGCGCAGGAGGACCGCCAGTTTCATCTGCGGCGGCAACCCGTTCAGGGCGTCCCGCAGCTTCTGCGTGCGCTCCTCGGTCAGCAAGGCTTTCAACGGATTCTCCTCCCTGTTGCCCCAGGGTGGCCCCAGGTCCGAGGGCTGCGGCTCTCCCTGGGAGATGTCCAGGGAAACCTCCTGCATGTCCCGCTTCTGGGTCGCCTGGCTCCGCAGCGTGTTCTTGTACAGGTTCGCCGCGATCTGGAACAGCCACGTCTCCACGCTGCTGTCCCCGCGAAAACCGTCCCTGTATTTATGGACCCGGTAAAACGTCTCCTGGGCTAGATCCCGACTCTCTTCCGTGGAAAATCCCTTGCCCTGGAAGAAGGCCACCACCGGACGGTAGTACCTCCGAAAGAGCTCCTCGGGAGTTTCTCCCAACCTCTGGCCCTCCATGTCACCCGGGACGAGGTCGTCCGTCATGGCCATCAAACTTCTCCATATGGCGAAAGCTTCGTGCCCCATCCTAGCTACTCCGGACGTGGACCACAAGGGTTGGCACACATCATGAACCCTCTCCAGTTGCCGCCTCGTGTGAAAGCGAGCGGCCCGCAGAGACACTTACTGACTAGGAGGTCCAGCATGGAGAAGCGTCTCGACGGCAAGATTGCCATCATCACGGGTGCGGGTACGGGTATCGGAGAGGCCATCGCGCATAAATTCGCCAAGGAGGGGGCCACGGTCATCCTCAACGGCCTGCCGGGCGACCCGATCGGGGACGTGGCCTCGGCCATCCGGAAGCATGGCGCCACCGCCCTGACGTATGCCGGCGATGTTTCCGAGGAACGCCATGCCCAGGCCCTCGTCCAGCTCACCGTGGACCGCCTCGGACGGCTGGACGTCCTGGTCAACAACGCCGGGTACTTCCCGACGGTTGCCGAGACGCAGGAGTATCCGGTCGAGGACTTCGACACGCTCGTCCGGGCCAACATCCGGAGCGTGTTCCTGATGACTCGGTACGCCCTGCCCCATCTCCAGAAGAGCCGGGGCAACATCGTGTCCGCCGGCTCGGAGTCCGGTCTCATCGGCCTCGCCCAGAACTCGCCCTATGGCGGTACCAAGGCGTGGATCCACTCCTTCATGCGCGGTGTGGCCGTGGAGCAGGCCAAGCACGGGGTGCGCGCCAACTGCGTCTGCCCCGGGGCGATCGACACCGCCTGGACCCGCAAGGAGACCGGGCCCATGGACAGGAAGATGGAGAAGTCCCTGATCGAGGCCACTCCCATGGCCCGCCGCGGAACCCCGGAGGAGGTCGCGAACGTCTACGCCTTCCTCGCCTCGGACGAGGCCAGCTATGTCACGGGCGCGCTCTGGGTGGTGGACGGCGGCGTCACGGTCGCCAAGGGGCCGATCGGGAAGGAGACGCCGAAGGAGCTGCGCGAGGAGCCCCAGGGGCATCTCCACGACCTGCATCATGCCCACGAGGGGCTGGAGGTCAAGCCGGAGCCGACGATGGAGCCGGAGCCGGTGGGGGTGAAGCGGTAGAAGGGCGCAAGAGGAGGGCGTAAAAGAAGAGGGCGCGATTCATCGCGCCCTCGATTCATCACGCTCTACTGGGCCGGCTTGGCCGGAGCCGCTTCCTGGCGGTCGGACTCGACCGAGATGACCACCTTCACGTCGTCGCCCAGGATGGCGCCGCCGGTGTCGAGGGCGCGGTTCCAGGTGATGCCGTACTCCTTGCGGTCGAGCTTGAAGGAGGTTTCGAAGCCGGCCTTCTCGCCGCGGGGGGTCTTGACCGAGCCCAGGACATCCACCGGGATCGTCACCTTCTTGGTGACGCCCTTGATGGTCAGGTCTCCGGTCACCTCCAGGGTGTCGGCGTCCGCGGCCTTGACCGAGGTGCTCGTGAAGGTCAAGGTCGGGAACTTCTCCACGTCGAAGAAGTCGGGCGAGCGCAGGTGGTTGTCGCGGTCGTCGTTGTCGGTGTCGATCGACTTGGCCTGGACGGTGAAGCTGACGCTCGAGGCCGCCGGGTTCGCCTTGTCGTACTTGACGACGCCGTCGAAGTCCTTGAAGCGGCCGGAGACGTTGCTGACGAAGTGCCGGATGGTGAAGCCGACGCCGCTGTGGTCGGGGTCCACCTTATAGACCACCGGATCGGCCGCGGCCAGGGCAGGTAGGAGAAGAGCAAGGGTCAGGACCTGGATAAGAGCTTTGCGCCTCAAGATCGGTTCCTCCACAGAATTGGGATTCGTACTTTACCAGACCCGTCACACCAGCAGCGCGTACGGCTTTTCCGGGTCGATCCCCAGGTCCTCGATGGCCTTGCGGGCGGCCGCGGGGTCCATCTCACCGCGCCTGGCGAGCTGGGCCAGGGCGGCGGCGGCCACGCTCTCGGCGTCCACCTCGAAGAAGCGGCGCAGGGCCTCGCGGGTGTCGCTGCGGCCGAAGCCGTCGGTGCCCAGGGGATGGAACCGGCCCGGCAGCCAGCGGGCGATCTGGTCGGGGACCAGTTTCATGTAGTCGGTCACAGCGATGATCGGCCGGTCGTCGCCCTCGAACAGGGAGACCACGTACGGCTTGCGCGGCTCCTGGTCGGGGTGGAGCCGGTTCCAGCGCTCGACTTCCAACGCGTCGCGGCGCAGCTCCTTGTAGCTGGTCGCGCTCCAGACCTCGGCGGCGATCTGCCAGTCGTCGGCCAGCAGCTGCTGAGCTTCGATCACCTCGCGCAGAATCGCACCCGAGCCGACTAGCCGCACCTGCACGCCGTCGCGGGGCGCTGCCGCATGGCGGTACAGGCCCTTGACCACGTCGTCGTGCACGGCCGCCGGCAGTGTCGGCTGTGCGTAGCTCTCGTTCATCATCGTCACATAGAAGAACACGTC
>DATANP010000589.1:0-13472 GCA_036266195.1 Thermoanaerobaculia bacterium
CCACGGCGAGCAGCTCCGCTCCCTCGGGCAGCACCACCTCGTGCTGGCCGCCGCGGCTGCTCCGGAGCTCGATCTGCAGCCTCGCTTCCGTGGCCCGCTGGCCCGGGTTCACGGCGAGGTGGGTACGGTCCACGGTCAGCGTAGGCACGGGCACGCCTTCGGGGCGGCTGACGGCGAGCGCCACAACCTCCCCCGGCCACGGCCGCCACTCCGGGATGCGGATCTCGCCCCCTTCGGGCGCCAGGATGGGCGGGATGCCCTTCGCCTCCACGTGCCAGACCGGGCTCGACTCCAGGCGCCAGACCTCGGTCCAGGCCAGGGTGCGCGGTGCCTCGAGACGCAGCTCCGGCCTCGGCGCCAGGGTGGACTCCCAGGCTGCCTCCGACGCCTGTGGGCCCAGGCTGACTGGGACCCTGCCCTTCTCCACACGGACCCCGGCCGTGGTCACGGACTCGCCCGGCAGGAGGGGGACGGCGATGGAGGCCGGCACGCCCGGCGGCGAGAGGCGCGAGACGCGGGTCGACACCGTCCAGACCAGGCCGAGTTGGAGCGTGCGCTCCACCCGGAGAAACGGCGGCAGCTCGCCGGGCTGAAGTCCGTCCGTGGGGCCGCTGCGGCTGAGCTGGAGCACGTCGTCCGCCTGGCCGTCTTCATGGACACCGTCCACGGTCCAGCCCGTGGCGGCGACGTCCACCCGGTGGGGCTTGAGCGGCAGCGGCACGGCCACGCTTTCGCGGGCCGGCAGCGGGCCGGCGAGGAGGATCTCGTGGCGACCCGGTCCGACGCGGGTCCAGATGCGGCCATCCTGGGTGCGCGCCACGGGGGCCGGCTCGCCGTCCATCCGGACCTCGACCGGCAGCCACTGCTGGGCGCCGCCCGGCAGGGGGACCGCCACCTCGGCCGCGGCGCCGACCTCGAAGCGAAGGCGCAGGGCCCCCGGCGAGGCGTCCACGAACAGCCGCGGACTCGACGCGCAATCGGGGAGACAGTCGGCCGGCGCGAGGAGCGCCTGGCGCAGCTCGCCCAGGGCTTCGGCCGAGGGGAGCGGAGTGGTCTGGGCACCCGCGCGCAGGGGGAGCAGGAGAAGGATGAGGAGCAGCGCGGGCGCGGCCGGACGCCAGCCCGCCAGCCCGAAACCAGCGGCCGCGACCGCGCGCAGGACCAGGAAGACGAGCAACGCGCCGCGAATCAGGGTCAGGACGAAGTTGGCCGCCGGGGAGACCAGGAAGAAGCGGACCGTCTGGTCCTTGTCCACCGGTCCGCTCCAGCGCAGATGGACCCGGTGCCATTCCCAACTGGGCAGGCCAGGGCCCGTGCCCACGGCGGCCTGCGGGTCCAGCTCCTGGAGACGGGAAGGCGGCGGGGTCGGAGCGTTCGTCCTGACGGAATACGCAGCGCTTCCGTTCTCCCCTCCAACGTATCCAAGGCTCCGAAGCTTTTCGTCGGCGTCCGTAACGATCTCTGCAGTGGCGTCGTCCGGACGGCCGAGCTGGAAGGAACCGCCTCCCGAGCCCTCCAGCGCAGGATAGATCGCCTGCCGCACCTGGCCGGCCAGGAAGGCGACGGACTGGAGGGCGAGAATAGCCAGCGCCACCACTGTGAGGCCGACGGTGAGGCGCCGCGCCCGGCTCCCCTCACGCAGCGCCCGGCGCAACGCCTCCAAGGCCAGGACCGCGACCCAGGCCCAGTGGGGAGCGCCCTCCTCGTGCCAGGTCAGAACTAGGACCGCGCAGGCCAGCAGACCCCAGCGGTTCCCCCAGAGCTGGCGCGCGGCAAGGGCGAGCAGGAGGACGAGGAAGAGGTCGTACAGTGTCCAGCGCGAGATCCAGGAGCCGGAGGCCTCGTCCACCCCGGTCGCGCCCAGGAGCCGCCAGCCGGGCGGCAGGCGAAGCTCGCCCGAGACCTCCTGGAAGCCGTGGTCCCAGCCTACCGCCGGCAGCGTCGCCACTCCCGGGAGCCGCCCCTCGGCCAGAAGCCCGACCTTCCCCTGCCGGACCTCCACGCCGTCGAGCCGCGAGCCCGCCCTCCGGGTCACCACCTGGTTCCGGCCGACGACGACGATCCTCTGAATACGGCCAGGGGGCGCCATTTCCAGCCGCCAGCTCCGGTTGAGCACGCCTTCCACCCGGTCCTGCCAGGTGTAGCCGCCGCCGTCGAAGTCCAACCAGAGGGTGCGCCGGAGCTCCAGGCGGTCGGCCGGCGGATCGGCGGCGCCCCGGCGGCGCTCGAGGAGGCGCATCGTCTCCCCCGGCCGCACGCGATAGGCCGGCAGGCTCTTCCAGCCGTCCGGCAGCGTGGTCTGCTGGGGATCGACCGCGGGCACGTCCTCCACGTCCACCTGGCGCAGGGCGGGACGGGCGTCGAAGACCCAGACCTCCTCCTTGGCGAGCGGAGCCACGGGACCGATCGCGGAGACCGGGCCCGCATGCCGGGCAGTCACTTCGAGGGTCCAATTGCCGGGCCGGACCTGGACGCGGAGCCGGCCATCCTTCTCCAGGCGGGCCGGGATGGGGCCGCCGATCGCGAGCGGGAGGAAGCGGTCGGGCAGGACCCGGCCGAGGACGACCTCCCTCGCCTTGCCCGAAACGGCCAGCTCGATCCGGGTCACGAGTTGGAGCGGCACCTCGTCGATCACCCGCCGCTCGACGCGGACCTCCAGGCGATCCTCCTCGGTTTTCTGTGCCCGCGAACCCTGAAGGAAGAGCCGGCCCGACGGGTCGCGCTCGGGGCTCGTCACCGATGAGCCGCGGACCGTGAGGTCCACCACGCCCACCTCGGCCGGCACCGCCAGCGACTCGGGCAGGACGTCCCATCGGAACGAGCCGGTCACGGTATGGACCCCGGCCTTGAGCCAGAGGCCCGGCGCTTCCTCCTCCGCGACCGCGGCGCCCGACCGGCCGTCTACCTGGAGATCCAGGGGCCAGCGTTTCGCCTCGCCCGGGAGCGGCACGAAGGAGTCGGTCTCCAGCGTCCAGGTCTGCCGGAAGCTGCCGCCCGTCTCGCCGAGGTCGAGCAAGAGGACACCGGGCCACGCGCAGCGCTTCTCCTCCCCGGCCAGGAACGGGGTACACAACTCGGCCTCGTGGCCGCGCAGCACCCAGTCCGACCAGGGCCGCAGGGATTCGGGGATGCGCTCGCGGGGGATCGGCCCCGCCAGGGCGGCCTGCGAAAGAACAAAGAGGACCGGCAGGATGAGTCTGCGCACGTTCACCCCCGTTCGAAGCGCTACTCCAAGAGTTGGACACCGATCATGCCTCAGAAGTTCCGCGCCTTGCTAAGCTGAGCGTCCATGAGCTGGCTCCTTTTAGCCCTCCTGGCCACCCCGCCTGTCACCCCGCCCGCCGCCTCGGTCTCCGACGAGGTCACGGTCACGGCCTCCCGTACCGAGCAGAGGCTGGGCGAGACGGCGTCGAGCGTCGTGGTGCTCTCCTCCCAGGAGCTGGCCGCCACCGCGGCGGGGACCGTGGACGACGCCCTCCGCCAGGTGCCCGGCTTCTCGCTGTTCCGCCGCTCGGGGAGCCGGTACGCGAACCCGACCACGCAGGGGGTGTCGCTGCGCGGTATCGGAGCCAGCGGGGCGAGCCGCGCCCTGGTGCTGGCGGACGGCATTCCGCTCAACGATCCGTTCGGCGGCTGGATCTACTGGGGCCGGGTGCCGCGGGCGTCGCTCGACCGCGTCGAGGTGCTCCGCGGCTCGGGCTCGGACCTCTACGGCAGCGCCGCGCTCGGCGGTGTGGTCCAGCTCCTCCGCCGGCCGCCGACCCGGACGGGGCTTGCGGTCGAAGCCTCCTACGGCGACCGGGAGACCCCGGAGGGCTCGCTCTTCCTCGCCGAAGGCCGCGGCGCATGGTCGGCCAGCCTCGCGGCCGAGGGGTTCCGGACGGACGGCTATGTGCCGGTCGAGCCCGAATCCCGGGGGGCCGTGGATGCGCCGGCCGCGTCCCGCCATACCGCCGCGGACCTCACGGTCGAGCGCCGGCTCGGCACGGACGCGCGCCTCTTCGTCCGCGGCTCGTGGTTCGACGAGGACCGGGACAACGGCACCCGGCTCCAGGTCAACGACACCACGATCCGGCAGGTGAGCGCCGGGCTCGACGGCACCGCGGCCGGCGGCTGGCTCAGCCTGCGCGCCTGGGGGAGCGACCAGGACTACTTCCAGACCTTCACCGCCATTGCGGCCGACCGCAGCTCCGAGCGGCTCACCCGCGAGCAGACCGTGCCGGCCGATTCCACCGGCGGCAGCGTGCAGTGGACCCGGGCCGCGGGCGACCGCCACGCCCTGGTGGCCGGGGTGGACCTGCGGCAGGTGGAGGGCACCAGCCGCGAGACCATCTTTGGCGGACCGGTACCCTCCCACGTCGCGGCAGGAGGCACCCAGAATACGGGCGGCCTCTTCCTGGAGGATCTCGCGCGGATCGGCCCCCGCCTCTCGCTCACCCTGACCGGCCGGATCGACGGCTGGCGCAATGAAGAGGAGGGAGGAGACACCCGCGAGGAGACCGCCTTCAGCCCGCGGGCGTCCCTCCTCTTCCGAGCCACCGACCGCTGGTCCTGGACCGCCTCGGCCTATCGCGGCTTCCGGGCTCCCACCCTGAACGAGCTCTACCGGGCCTTCCGGGTGGGAGACGTTCTCACCCAGGCGAACGCGGACCTCGACGCCGAGCGGCTCACCGGGGCCGAGACCGGGGCCGTGTTCACCAACCCCCGGGTCACGGCCCGCGGCATCCTCTACTGGATGGAGGTGGACCGGAGCATCGCGAACGTCACGCTGTCGATATCGCCGATACCCCCGGGCCTCATCACCCGGCAGCGCCGGAACCTGGGACAGACCCGGTCGCGGGGCGTGGAGCTGGAGGGCACGGCCCGGATGGGCGACCGCTGGACGCTCTCCGGCGGCTACCTCCTCTCGGACGCGACGGTGGTCAGCGCCCGCGCCGAGCCGGTCCTGGAGGGTCTGCGCCTGGCGCAGGTGCCCAGACACCAGGCCTCGGCGCAGCTCCGGTTCTCCGATCCCCGCCTGGGCACGCTCGGGCTCCAGGCGCGCTGGACCGGCGACCAGTTCGACGACGACCGCAACGAGCTGCGCCTGCGGAGCTTCACGACCGTGGACGCCCTGGTCTCCCAACCACTGACCACGGGCCTGGAGATCTTCGTGGCCGGCGAGAACCTGCTGGACGAGCGCGTCGAGACCGGACGCACGCCGGTCCTCACCCTCGGCCCTCCCCTCAGCCTGCGCCTCGGGCTGCGGTTCGAGCGTTAGAATCGCCGGCGTGCATCCCGCCTTCCAATGCGTCGATCACCGGCCCTGGCCCGTGCCGGACCGGTCGTGGTCCTGGAGGCAGTCGTGGCGCGAGCTGCTGTTCGCGCACTGGCCGGTGCCCGCGGCCGTGCTGGAGCCGTACGTCCCGAAGCCGCTGCGCCTCCAGGAATTCGACGGCACCTCCTGGATCGCGCTCGTGCCGTTCCGCATGTCGGGAGTCATGCTGAGGCCGCTGCCGGACCTGCCGTGGATCTCGGCCTTCCCGGAGCTGAATGTCCGGCTCTACGTCGAGCACGGCGGCCGGCCCGGCGTCTGGTTCCTGAGCCTCGACGCCACCAACCCGCTGGCCGTCTGGGCGGCGCGCACTTTCTTCTACCTCCCCTACTTCCAGGCCCGCATGTCGCTGACCCACCAGGGCGACAGGATCCTCTACCGCTCGGAGCGGCCGTCGGCCGGGCTGAAGGCGTGGTACCGACCCACCTCCGAGCCCTACCTCTCACAGGCCGGAACGCTGGAGCACTTCCTCACCGAGCGCTACTGCCTCTACGCCCGCAGGCCGGACGGCTCGCTCTGGCGCAACGAGGTTCACCACGTACCCTGGCCGCTCCAGAAGGCGGAGGCCGGCATCGAGACCAACACGATGTTCGCCTTCCACGGGCTCCGCGTGGAGGGGCCTCCCACGCTGCTCCACTACGCCCACCGCCTCGACGTGGTGGTCTGGGACGCCGAGCGGGTCGCCTGAAATTACGTCCGTTACCCCGGCAGGAACGGCGCCGCCGGCGTCCACTCGGGCTTGAGGAGAGAAAAAATCTCCATGTCCTGGTAGACGCCCCTCGTGTAGGCGGCGTCGCGCTGGATGCCCTCGCTCCGGAACCCGACCTTCTCCGCCACCCGGCGGGACGCCTGGTTGCCCACCAGGATCCCCAGTTGCAGGCGGTGGACGTGGCGGTCCGCGAAGAGATAACCGCACATGAGCCGCAGCGCCTGGGTCGCGATCCCACGGCCCCGCTGCGCCACGTCGAGGACCTGATAACCGATCTCCAGGGCGTCCGAGTAGAAGACCGGCCGGAACCAGCCGATCGTGCCGTAGATCCGACCGGTGTCCTCGGCGTCCACGATCGCGAGCATGCCCTCGTCCGGGGAGAAGAAACCGGTCTCCTGGAAGCGCTTGCGGTATCCGGGCTGGGACGTCATCCGGATCTGGACCCAGGGCCCCCGGGCCTCCACGTCGGCGATCGCGTCGTACAGGAAATCCAGGTCCTGCTCGCGGATGGTGCGCAGGACGATGCCCTCTCCTCGGATCATGGCCGCCTCCCCACTGGTTCGAGAACCAGCCTGTCTTTCGACTCCGCCTCGATTCTCTCCCGGCTGAACAGCAGAGGGAAATACCTCCCCTCGGCCCACAGCGGCAGCAGGTCGGCGTAGTGCGGGCTGAGCGGCTGCCCGGACTGGCCCGGCACGCTCGTGGCCATGGACCGGTCCCAGTCCGCCACGTCCAGGACCTCCCGGAAGGAGGCCCCGAAGTTGACCGTGAAGTCCGGGCCCAAGGTCACATGAATCGTCTCGCCGTCTCCTCCCAGCTCGAACGGCGGCAACTCGAACATTCTGTCCCGGCCGGCGAGCGGGTGCCGGAAGGACGTGTGGTGGATCGCGCCCCATCGCCAGGTTGCGGGATCGTCGCCCAGGCGCTTGCGGGCCTCGGCGACCGCCTCTCGCAGGGTGGACAGGAGAGCGGCGTCCCGGCCGGCCCTCGGGTCCTCTCCAAACCAGCGCGGCGACGGCTGTTTCAGGTGCCGCAGCAGGTTGTCCGTCGAGAGCACATCTCCGACTATCGGCCAGAGCGCCTCGGGAACGCGCTTCCGGAACGCGGCCGCGGGCAGCTTGTCCGTCCAGAGCATGTAGAGTGCGCCGACGCCGGAGTCCTTCGACACGACCCGGTCCCATTTTGCGAGCCGCTCGATCCAGGGCTTCAGCTCCGCGTCGGCGCCCTGCGCCTGGACGAGCAGATCGATCAGCTCCCGCGCCGGTACCGCGAGGTCGTCGTGCTGGAGCCGCTGGAAGTCCCCGGCCGTGAACCGCCGGCCGGGCTGCGAGAGCACCTCCGCGATCCGGTCGGCCCGGAACCGCGGCGCCCAGTCGTAGCCCAGCACGTGCGGATAGCCCGGAGGCAGGATGTTGTGGTTCGCCGTGGCGAGAAAGTGCCGGCCGGGGTTGAAGTCCTGCGGCAGCTCCGCGGCCGGCAGGAATCCCTGCCACTCGTAGCGGCCGTCGCCGGGCACCGGCAGCAGGCCGTTCCACCCCTTGCGCAGCGGCGTGAGGCCGGCCACCTTCCAGCCGATGTTGCCCTCCACGTCCGCGTAGACCAGGTTTTCGGAGGGCACCTTCCAGCGCTCCAGCGCCTTGAGGAACTCGGGCCAGCTCCGCGCCCGGTCGAGCGACAGCGACCCGAGATACCCGGCCGTGCCGGGCTCGCTCCCCACCCAGCGCAGCGCCCAGGCGCGGTGCCGGGCCGGGTCCTCGAAGACGACCGGCCCGTGCTCCGTGAACTTGAGGTCCACCGCGACCGGCTCTCCCCCCTGGACCCGGATCGTCTCGCGCTCGATCCGCATGGGGACCCACCGGCCCCGGGACCGGACCTCGTTCGGGCTCTCCGGGTTGACCTCCTCCACATAGAGGTCCTGCTGGTCGATGCCCACGATCGTGAATCCGAAGCCGACCCGGTCGTTGTGGCCCGCGGCCACGCCGGGCAGCGCCGGCTCGCCCGCGCCGATCACGTTCCAGCCCGGCGCCACGAGATGAACCATCCAGCGCAGGCTCGGCACCCCGATCGACCGGTGCGGATCGTTGGCGAGCAGCGGCCTGCCCGTGGCCGAGAGCGAGCCGTCCACCACCCAGTTGTTGCTGCCCTCCTTCTCGAAGCTCACCGGCCCGCCGGCGGCGAAGAACCCGGCGAGCACCCGCGGATCGACCATCGCCAGATCGAGCCCCTCCGGCACCTGGAGGGGAGCCGCGGGGTCCGGAGGGAAGAGATCGGCCGCGGCCTCGGCGCCCATGTCGCGGATCAGGAGCGCCCGCCCCACCTCGTAGGCGGCATAGCCGGTGACGCCCAGGCTCGCCAACCGGCTGAGGCAGACCTCCGGCGTCCACGGCTCCGGGCGGAACCCGGCCAGCTCGAACTCGACCGGCGGCCGGTCGCGCACGGTCTCGATGTACGCATTCACCCCGCGGACGAACGCCTCGACGATCCCCTTCGCGTCCGGCGCATAGCTCGCGTACTCGGCCTCCAGATCCCCGCGGTACCGGAGCAGGCGGGCGACCCGGTCGCGCTCGACATACTTCGGGCCGAGGATCTCCGCGAGCCGCCCCTCGGCCGTCCGGCGCCAGACCTCCATCTGGAACAGGCGGTCCTGCGCCGCCACGAACCCCTGGGCGAAGAACAGATCGTCCTGCGTCTCCGCATAGATGTGGGGGATGCCCCAGGGGTCGCGGAGCACCGTGACCGGCCGGCTCAGGCCAGAGACCGCCAGCCGGCCGGACGTCTGCGCCAGCGCCGCCCGGGCGCGGCCGGAGAGATCCGTCTGGGAAGCGCCGGGAAGGGCCAGGCAGAGGAGCGCGGCGAAGAGGAGGCTCCGGACGCGGCGCTCCCTCATCGCACCTCGCTCATCAGCGCCAGCGTGTTCCCTTCCGTGTCCCAGAAGGACGTGATCCACAGCTCGTGGTCGGGCATCTTCGCCACCAGGTGCGGCTCGTCGCGGAACTCGGCGCCCCGCCCCTTGATCGCCTCGTACGAGGCCCGGATGTCGTCCACCTTGTAATAGAGGATCGACGCCGGATGATCGAACTCCGCCTCCTCGGCAGTCGTGACCATCAGGCGGACGCCGCCGCAATCGAAAAATGAGAGTTTCGGGCCGGCCTGGAAGAGCAGCTTCAGGCCGAGCACGTCCCGATAGAAAGCGGTCGCCCGCGCCACGTCCTTGGCATTGATCGCAATCTGTCCGATCTGCATGAAAACCTCCTCGGGAAATCAGAATGCTTCACGGATCGAGCCGGCGACCGCCTGGAGGATGGCGGACACGATGCGCAGCCCCCGCTCCTCCGGGTCCCGCGACGGATCATAGGCCGTGATCCCGACCGCCGCGATCCGCAGATGACTGCCGGCCGTGCGCGCCACCTCCAGCGCCTCCTCCACCGTCAGCCCGCCCGGGCACGAGAACTCGTTCGCGGTCAGCTCCGAAGGATCGAGGACATCGAGGTCGTAATGGAGATAGACCTGATCCACGCGGCGGGCGATCCCGTCCAGCGCGCGGCCGAGCGCGGCGCGGATGCCCTGGTCGCGGACCGTCTCCATGTCCAGCCGGGTGAGCGGCGAAGTGGCCACGAGGTTCAGCTCGCCGAGATCCCAGTCGCGCGCTCCGAGATGGATAAGGTTGCGCTCGTCGAGCGCCTGGAAACCCGGCACCTTCGAAGAGAGCGTCCGCCACGACCGGCCCGTTGCGAGGGCGAGCGCCATGCCGTCGAAAAAGCCCGAGGGCGACGTCTCAGGCGTGTTGAGATCGCCGTGCGCGTCCATCCAGACCACGGCCGCCGGCCCGATCCCGGAGAGCGCCCCCACCGCGGCCGTGTTGCAGTTGCCCGAGAGCACGACCGGCAGCCGCCCCTCGGCGCGGGCCGCGGCCACGCGCTCGGCGACGGCGCGGTGCAGGAGCGGCGCCGAGGTCACCTCGGTCAGGAACCCCTCCAGCCGCACCGGCGCCAGCTCGGCCGGGTGCCCGGCCTGCTCCAGTGCGTCGAGCAGGCCCTTTTCAACCAGGTGCAGCGGCCCGCCGCCCATGCGCGCGCCGTAGTGGCCCGAGTCGTACGGAGCCTGAATGATCGTCAGCTTCATCTCGCCGCTCAATCTATCGCAAGACCAAACTCGACGCTACAGAGGCGCGCTCAGGCGTTGTAGTATGTGGATGGATGCGCTTCCTCCTCACCCTGCTGCTCACCGCCTCCGCGGCCTTCGCGGACACCTACGCTCTCCGCGGCACGCTCGTCACGCCGGACGAGGTGATCGAAAACGGCGTGCTCCTGGTCCAGGACGGAACGATCGCCGACGCCGGAGCGTCCGTCGTGATTCCTGCCGGAGTCCCCGAGATCGATACCGGAGGTTTCATTTTCCCCGGGCTGATCGATCTTCACAACCACGTCACCTGGAACGCCCACCCCCGCTGGTCGCCCGGCACACTGGTGAAAAACCGTTACGAATGGCAGGCCATGGACAGCTACGCGGCCTGGCTGAGCGGTCCGCACGACAAGGCGATCACCCAGGTCCCGTGCGAGCTGGAACGTTTCGGAGAGGTGAAGGCCATGGCCTGGGGCGCCACCGCGGTGGCCGGCAGCCTGCTCAAGGACTGCAGCCGCGGCCTGATCCGGAACCTCGATCATGGAGATGATTTCGGCAAGGATCCCCTGCAATACCGCATCTTTCCTTTCGAGCTGAGGCCCGCGGACGAGGAGAGCGTCCGCACCGCGCTCGCGGATGGAAAACCGGTGATCGTTCACCTCGCCGAAGGCGTGGACGCCAGCTCGGCCCGGGAGCTGAGGATGGCGCGGGCCCACGGCTATCTGAAGCCCGGCCTCGTGATCGTTCACGGCGTGGCGCTGACCGCAACGGACTTCGAAGAGCTCGGCGCGGCCGGTGTCGGTCTCGTCTGGTCCCCGCGCAGCAATATCGAGCTGTACGGCCGAACCACGGATGTCCGCGCGGCGAAAAAGCACGTCGTGATCGCCATCGCTCCGGACTGGGCGCCGTCCGGAAGCAACGGCATGATCCCCGAGCTGCGCTATGCGGCGCTCTGGAACAGCCAGCAAAGACCTTCGATCTTCGAGCCGAAGGAGCTGGTGCAGATGGCGACCGCGAACCCGGCGCGCCTGGCGCACGTCGACGACAAGGTCGGCCGCCTCGCCAAGGGTCTCTATGCCGACTACCTCGTGATCCGTCGCGGGGCCCATGCCGATCCCTACGAATCGCTGATTTATGCCGGTCCGGAAGACATCCTCCTCGTCGCCGTGAACGGCCGTCCCCTGTTCGGCGACCTCAAGCTGCTGCCCGCCGTGAATCCGTCCGCGAAGCCCGAGACCATCACGCTTTGCAACGAGTTCAAAGCAATCGACCTGAGCGGCGAGGGCATATCTTTCATAGATACCTTCGAGCGCCTCGCAGCCGCGTTCCGGATATATCAGATCCCGATCACCGATCTCTGTCCCTAGCTTGGCGCCGGGCAGCGCCTGGGACCGAATAGAAAGGGAAAGGGACGGCTGAGGAGACCGAATTCCTGGCCGGGCCGGACCACCACCGTCTGATCGGGCTGAAAATCGATGTCCGGATCGTCGAGGCCGTTGGCCGCCTTGAAAGACAGGAACGCTGTGCCGGTGAGCGCGTCGAACGTGCCATCCCTCCTGGCCTTCTCGCCGGCCGCGGCGAAGCAGTCGAGACTGGCGAGCCGCCCCTGAACGAAAGCGACGGCCTGCCTGTCGTTACTCTCTCCCTGGGCAAGCGGCTCCCTCGGTGACTGCACCAGGAGGGGCGCGGAGGACAGGATGATCGCCAGCACCAGCCCGAGGGTCACCCAGGGCTGGTAGGAACGCAAGGAGATGCAATACCAGGCCACGCCGGCCAGCACGACGACCGCCACCAGCAGAACCGTCGAAAGCTCCGGAAAGACGCCGGAGCCGCGAAGGTAGGCATCGCCGAAGAACAGCCGGCCGAAGTTCCAGGCCCAGGCCAGCAGAGCGATGACCACCGCGGATTTCAGGATCCAGGTCGTGGACAGGGCCGCCACCCAGCGCCCGGGATCGTCCTGGACGTCGGCCCGGCGGGAATACTCGATCCAGGCCAGGGCTCCGATCAGCATGACCCAGAGCCCGCCCACCTCCACGAACATTTCCAGGAGAGGAGCCATTGCCTTGCCTCAATTCACCCGGACGTAATCCGCAAGCAGGGGGCCGGGCTGCGGACTGCGGAAATAGCTGGCCGCGATGATCCCCGGACGGCCGGCCGTCCTGCGTCCCGGCTGCTTCACCGTGACCGACCGCAGTCCCTGCTGGGAGACCAGCTTGCACTCGCTCCAACTCTTGTCCTTGATCGTGGTCTTCAAGGAATCGATCGATCCTCCGTGATAGATGAGCTTGGTGACGAGCTCCAGCTCCGGCCGCGGCTCCAGGCAGCGCGTGTGCTCGAACGCGGCCGACGCCTTCCAATCCCGGGGCTGGACAAGATAGAGCCGGCGGTCCAGCGGCTCGGGTGAGCTCTGGGCCAGCCTGAATCCCTCCATCCCCAGGGTAGACGCTATCCGCGTGACCGCGACCGGCCCTCGTCCTTCCGGCGAAAGCCCGGCCTTGGCGATCGGCTCGAAAAGGATGAGGACGTCCGCCGAAGGGCCTGACAGCAAGGCCGGCGGAGCGTTCGCCGGCCAGGAAGCCAGGGACAGCTCATATCGCCGAGCCGCCTCCCCGGGGTCGGTCTGCTTGTCGAGGAACAGGATCACCGGCCTCACCTGAGCCAGCGTTGCGAGCTGCTGCTCATAGACGGCGAATCCCGGCTCCATCGACCGCAGAGCCTCCGCCAAATCGCGGGGATTCAAATCCAGGAGACGCCGGGTCGCCGAGGGATCGAGAGTCTGCAGGTTCGCCAGGTTCAGAAAAAGGCCCAGCGTCGCATCCACGACCACGGCCTCCTGCTCCACGTCGTGCTCCGTGATCCTGACCCGCCCCCGTGCGAAGGCCATCAAGACCAGGGCGAGGACCGGAAGTAGCCAAAGCCTGCTGTGCAGCCGTCGCTTCATGACCGTCCTCCCTTTTTGAATCGTGATACAAACAGGATACACCCGATCTTCGAGCAGAGCTATGGAACAGAAACCGACCCTGGAACTGATTGGACACGTCGAATCCCCGCTGACCGACCCGAGCCTTGCGCCCAAGCAAGGCAGCGAAGGCTCACCGGACGCATGGCTCGTGTTTCGCCCTGCTTTCCGCGAGGCGCTCAGCGACTTGAAAGAGGGTGACGAAGTGATCGTCCTGACCTGGCTTGACCGGGCAGATCGGAACACGCTCCGGGTTCACCCGCGCGACGATGTCTCTCGTCCCCTTACAGGGGTCTTCAGCACGCGCTCCGCCGACCGTCCGAACCCGATCGGCCTGCACCGGGTCCGCATCCTCTCCATCGAGGACG
>DATANP010000590.1:0-4085 GCA_036266195.1 Thermoanaerobaculia bacterium
GGGGGGGCCCCCGGGTTCAACCGATGGGGGTGAGGACTCTTTCGGCTCCGCCTGTGCCATCCCCGCCCCGCTGGCTCGCGATCTGGGGTCCCACCGGCACCGGCAAGACCGGCATCGCCACCGTGCTCCTGGCCGAGCACCTCCGCACCGGCCGCCGCGGTCGCTGGATCTCCGGCCCCGAGCTGTCGCGCCGAATCCAGCGCGATCTCAACAACGCCGAGGATGTCATCGCCCCCCTGCTCGTCACTCCGCTTCTGGTCCTCGACGAGCCGCTCACCGGCGCCGCCGCGGACTGGTACATGGAGCGCCTGGTGCTCATCACCCGCACCCGCGACGAGAGCTGCCTGCCGACCATCGTCACGAGCCAGCTCCTGCCCGAGCTGCTGCACGACGAGAGCGCCGCAACGCCGCCACCGTTGGTCTCGCGCTGGCTCTCCGGCCTCCGCGTCCGCACCGCCGGCAAAGACGTTCGGATGAGGAAGGCTCGTCCATGAAGCAGCGGAACGCTCTCCCTCACAGCGAAGAGGCCGAGCGCGCCGTCCTCGGAGCCCTCCTCCTCGAGCCCCTGTACATCGTCCAGGTTCGCACGCGTCTGGAGCCACGCGACTGGCACCTCGAGCGCCACCGCCTGCTCTATCAAGCCTTCCTGGACGTGGCCGGCGCGGGCTCCACTCCTGACCTTCTCACCCTCCAGGCCCATCTCCAGCAGGCCGGGAAGCTTGATGCGATCGGCGGCATAGGGTATCTCGCCACGCTCGACCTGGATCTCCCAGACCTGGGCCGGCTAGACGAGTACGTGGCGATCGTCAAGGAGAGAAGCGTCCGACGCGATCTGATCGTGGAGGCCCAACACACCCTCCTGGCGGCAGGTTCGACGACGCGCCCGGTCCATGAGCTTCTGGCCGACCTCCGGGCCGCCGCCGACAAGCTCCTCGGCCATGCCGCCCGCACGCAATGGGAGGCCGCCGGCGAAGTCCTCGACCGCCTGCTGGCCATCCTCGAAGAGGACCGCTCCAAGGCCCTCTGCGGGCTCACCACAGGCTTTCCGGCCTGGGATGAGCTCGGCCCCGGATTCCTCCCGGGAGGGCTCTACGTGCTCGCGGGAAGGCCTGGAATGGGCAAGACCTCGCTGGCGCTCGACCTCACGCGGCACGTCGCCGTAGAGCTGAAGCGGCCGGTCGGAGTCTTCTCCCTCGAAATGCGCTCCGACGAGCTCGGCCTCAAGCTCGGCGCCGCCGAGGCCGACATCGGCTCGCACCAGCTCCGCACCGGCCACCTCTCCAACCGGCAATGGCAGGATCTCTTCGCCGCCACGAAGCGCATGCTCGCGGCGCCGCTCTTCCTGGACTACAGCCCGGGCCTGATGCTGCGCGACCTGGAAGCGAGGGCCTGGTGGCTCAAGGCGCAACATCCCGACCTCGCTCTCCTGGTAGTGGACTACCTCCAGCTCCTGACCACCGGGGTTCGCGTCGAAAACCGGCGCCTGGAGATCGCACTCATCGCCCGGCGTCTCAAGGACCTGGCCGGCGAGTTGGGCCTTCCGCTGATCGCCCTCTCTCAGATCAACCGCGAGCCCACGCGCCGGAGCGATCCGCGCCCGCAACTCGCCGACCTCGCCGAATCCGATGCGATCGGGCAGCACGCCGATCAGGTCGCCTTCATCCATCGTCCCGAGGTTTACGCCCCCGACGACGACACCGTGCGCGGCCTCGCGGAGCTCGTCGTCGCCAAGCATCGCCACGGCGAGACCGGCATCGTGGAGCTGACCTGGGCCGGCGCGACCACCTCCTTCCGCAACCACTCCACCCCGGAGTCACCGGAGCCGCCCTTCTGATGCCCAGCCGCTCAGAAGGAGCGCACGAGATTCTCCTCCGGGTCGATCCCGGCCGGAGGCGCCTGGGATGGCCCGTGGGCCTGCGAGACGGCGCGCTCCTGGCGCTGATCGCGGCGGGCCTCACGCCCCGTGAGATCTCCCGCCTGCGCGCCTCGGCGATCACCATGGTCCGAGGGAATCTCCTGGTGGCCGTCCAGCGCCAGGGCGTGACCTGGTACGCCGTGCTGCCCTCCGAGATCGGAGGCTGGCTGCTGGCCTGGGTCACGGAGCGCCGGCTCTGGGCCGAAGGCGTGCCGGTCTTCCAAGGGCTCAATGGTCGGCCGCTCCCGCCCAACCGCATCGAGAAAATCATCGAGCGCTACCGGCGCCAGAGGAGGGCTCGCTGATGCGAGTAGCCCTCTACGCCCGCACCTCGGCCGCCAACACTGGCGAGACCGTCGAGCAGATCCTCACCGAGCTGGCCACTCAGGCAGCCCGCAGAGGCTGGGAGGTCGCCCTGGAGTGCGCTGACCAGGGCCTCCGGCCCGAGGGCACCAGCAAGGTCCTCAGGAGCCTCCAGGAGGCCGTGCAGGCCGGAGCCGTCCAGGCAGTCCTGGTGCGCACCCTGAGCCATCTGGCGCGCTCTCTGAGGCACCTGACCGACCTGGGTCACCTCCTCGCCGCCCAGGATGTCGCCCTGATCGCAATCGAAGATGGCCTCGACACCACCGACCCAGGCGGAGCGCTCCGCTGGAGAGACTGGCTAGAGCTCTCCCTCCGCCTGGACCGTGCCCTCCGCTCCGAAGCCGCAAAGCTTGCCCACCTGCGAACACCTGCCGAGCGCTGGGGCCGTCCTGCCGCGGCCGTCAACCCGCTGGAGCTGCTGACCTGGTGGGAAGGCCGAGGAGGCCGCCATCCGCTCTCCCTGCGAGAGCTCGCCCGCAAACTCGGAGTCTCGGAGACCACCATCCGCAAGCGCCTGAGCGCCCTCCGGGAAGCCGGCACTCTCGACGAAAAAGCCCGAGCCCGGGCCCTCGCCGCCCGCGGAGGCCTCCGCCGAGGAGGCCGGCCCGCGAAACCTATCGAGGAAGCCACCCTCGCCGCCCTCTGGCGAGAGTCGCCAAGCATCGCCGCCGTCGCCCGCCACCTGCACGTCAGCCGAAGCCGCGTCCGCATGCGGCTCCAGGAGCTGGGACTGCTCGTGGGCAACAGTCACGCCGCCGCACATCCCTCTGCGTCATAGGAAACGAGATGGTCGAGCCTACAGTCAGCCCGAACGATCCGGAGACCTGCACGGTGGAAGAGTTCTGCCGGAGGCACAACATGAGCAGGAGCTACTTCTACGAGGTCCTGCTCCCGATCGGAGCGGCCCCTGCCATGACCACCCTGGGCCGCCATCGCTCAATCACCCGGGAAGCCGCCGCCGCCTGGCGCGCGCAGTGGACCGGCCAAACCCTCCCCTCCCGCCCGAAGCGCGCCGCAGAGCTCGTTTAATGGTCCATTGATGGTGAGCCGCTTTTTGAGGTGAAGCCGTCGCCGTAAGTCGTTTAGAATCAGTGGTATCCCCAGCGGGATTCGAACCCGCGTTGCCGCCTTGAAAGGGCGGAGTCCTAGGCCTCTAGACGATGGGGACTTGGAGGGCTACTCGAATGTCCGCCCGGAGTCTCCCCGGGTTTGCATGCCAGCTCGGAGAGGCTGCCGGGCGGAACGGGGTCAAGAGACCCCGGCGTCGAACAGGCTTAGGCTACCACATCCGGGGCGGCGGCCGGAAATTGGCCGATCGGCGTGTCCGGATGCTCCACCGCCAGCTCCAACACCTCCCGGACCTGATCCTGGAGCGCTTCCATCTTCGGACAGTCGAGGAGGTTCACGGCATAGAGGATGTTGAAGTGCAGCCCCTCCGGCGTGTCGGTGCCGTAGAGGGTGAAGTCGTACTTGCAGCCGACGTCCCCCATTCGGATCGGCTCCACGTCGACTCCTCCCGGCAGCTCTCCTCCCATCGCGGGGAAGTTCAGCATGTTCAAGGTGCACTGGAAGATCGGGTTGTGGGTGGGCTCTCGCTTCAGGCCCAGCACGGCGACCAGCCCTTCGAAGGAGACTTCCTGGTGGTCGTAGGCGTCCAGGGCGGTCTGGCGCGCGCGGCGCAGCAGCTCGCGGAAGGTCGGATTGCCGGAGAGGTCGATCCGCATCGGGAGGAGGTTCAGGAAGACGCCGATCATCCTCTCGGACTCTCCCCTCTCCCGGCCGGCCAGCGGTGAGCCGATCACCAGGT
>DATANP010000591.1:0-4183 GCA_036266195.1 Thermoanaerobaculia bacterium
CAGCGCATCTTCATCACCCTGGTCGTCGCTCGTTCCATCGTGGACGTCCTGGAGTCCCGCGCGTACGGCACGCCCGTCAACAGCTTCGAGAATTATGAGTGGTCGCCTCTTCGGCGGAGCCATGAGCCAGGGAAGCGCTACATTCTGGCAAGGGCAGGTTATCCCTATGGAGAGTACGTTGAGCAACAAGTGCCACGGATCAACTACGGTCTTCTCTCCAGCATCGAGATCTCGAGTCAGTCCACGGTGTTGAACGGTGTCGAGGATACCCGCGGGGTCGTGACGCTGGTTCACATCCCAACCTTCTTCTCCTGGCTGCCGCCTCCGGGCAGGAACGTCGACGGCATCTATGTTCCCAGCCATCTGGTCCCGGTGGTGGCCCTGGGGCTGAGTTACAGGATGGACGACGAGTTGCCGGGCTTCGGCTCCTTCATACGTTTCTCCTTTCTTTCTCCCCGCCTGGACCTTCATGGCGGTCTCGCCTTCGGAGTGGAGCGCTATCAATGGGCGCACAACGAGAGCTACCGCTTTCATCCCGAGGCCCGCGTGGGAGTCGGCGCCAGCCTTGTCGTACTGTTCGGCGCCGTGGGTTACGACCATGCGCTCGACGGGAATGGAGACCTGAAGGGGAGCCTCACCGTCAGATCGGGAGCTCAGATCGGCATTCCCTGGTCGAAGATCCCCCTGCACGGCAAAAAGAAGGATTCCAAACGCTGCCGGACGCCTTGAGATTCAATGCCTCTGAGGCCGCCCGACCCGCACGACGCGGGCCGGGCGGTGTCCGGTCAGTGGTGCTTGAGCACCGTCTTGTTGGAGACCACTTCGAGGAGCTGCATCATGCCGCGGTCCTCGTGCGCCAGGATGTGGCAGTGCTGGACGTACTGGCCGGTGAAGTCGACGAAGCGACTACGCATCTTGATGTAGCCGGGGACCGTCTTGCCATCCACGGCCTTGCCCGCCGGAATCGCGAAGGTATCCCACCAGACGAACGGCGCCGTCAGCTTCTGCGGCACCGTCATGGTGTTGGGGTCGAAGATCTCCACGACCTGGAACGGATTCACGTGGATGTGGAAGGGGTGCGCGATCCCGGTGCCCGTGTCGGAGTTGTAGATCGTCCACTCCTCGGCCGTGTCGAGCAGCATCACCTGATCGATGTGCTGATCCTCGAACTGCCGGCCGTCGATGGTGAACTGGCGCGACGTGCTGACATTGGGAGGATCGGTGAGCTTCACCGAGTCGTAGTTGATCTCCCGGCGGACGCGAACCGTGGCCGGATCGATATCCTTCAGGAAATCCGGCAGCACCGGGTAATCGCTCTCCTGTTTCGGGAAATCCATCTTGGGATTGACCGCGGACCCCGTCACGAGGATGTTCAGGATCGGACCGAGCGCCGCATCCTGCAAGACGTAGCAACCTGGTGAGGACGGCGCCTTGACGAGCAGGTCGACCCGGTTCGCGGGCGCCATCTGGACGGATGTGTTCGGCGCTGTATTGTAGTTTTGCCAGGCGAGTTGAACGCCGTCCTGGGCGGTCTGTTTGAACTGGAAACGGCTGAGCCTCTGTGCCGTCGGGCTGAACGTGGCGTTGATGGATCGGTGCACCGTCGCGTTGACGAAGCGCCACAACTGGATCTGGCCCGGCTTCATTTCGATCCTGGGCGCGAGCTGGCCGTTGACGAGCACCTGCGGCGCGCCTCCGCCGGCGGGGCTCATCAGGTTCAGCACGGTGGCGACCTGGTGCAGGACCAGGACCTTCTCCTCCAGTTTCCCTTGATAGAAGGCCTGAAGCTTCCCGTCATATCCGGTGGGACTGTTGTCGGTGATGATGAAGGCGCCCAACAGGCCGTTGTACAGGTTGAGCGACGTCGAGCCGTGCTTGTGCGAGTGATACCAGTGGGTTCCCGGAGCCTGGCCCATGCGGACGTCGTCCTGGGGGTATTTGGGAAGCTGGAAGCAATACGGATAGGAGCCGCTGTAGAACTGCGGCCAGACTCCTTGAGCGATGGCCTTTTCATTCTGAGGCCAGAGTTGCTGCTCCGGAGGCAGGCCGTGCCCGCCCTGGTACGGGGCGGTCTCGTCGTACTCCTTCAGGAGCTTCCTCTGATCGTCACGCCAGGCCTGTGGCAGGTCCTCCCACTTCTGTGGCTGGTGGCCCAGGGCGCAATGCTCGAAGATCTGCTCGAACGAATCCTTGACGTCGTCCTCCGTCACCTTCTGGTTGGGCCGGATGGTGACCAGGACGTTGTCGCCGGTCGTCGAAGGGGTGACGTGGGTTCCATGGAAATGGAGGTTCGACGAGCTCGAAGCATGGAAGCAGTTCGGGAACTTGTCATGGCCGGGATAGAAGTTCTTGTCCGTGCCGTTCGTGACCTGGTTGCAGCCGGTGCCACGCCCCTCTTCGCCGGAATCGAGGGTGCCGCCGAAGTCCTGGACCTTGACCTGGTTGAGCATCGTGATGTTGACGACGTCGCCGATCTCGGCGCGCAGCGTGGGGCCGGGGCTGAACTCAGCCGGATTGAGCGGCCACTTCTGCGTGGGGTCCGCCGGGTTGTAGGCGTCGAAATACCGCAGCATGATGGGTTTGCTGAATCCCGGCGCCGTCCGGTTTCCGTTCACCACCTTGATGACCGCCTGTAACTTCTGATCCTGGCTCTTGATCTCACCGATCGGGGTGAAGGCCGGAGCGGCAGAGCAGGACGGTCCGCCCTGGGCGTTCAGCCGGGAGGCAGACCCGAGCACGGCCAGACCGATGCCGGCAAGACTGGCGAAAAGAGCCAGCGACCGGCCGGCGGCGCGGAGTTGCGCAGTCAAATTCATCTCGTTCATCATGAGCGCCTCCCTATTTGAAAATGAGGGTGCCTGTCTCTTCCGGGCGGTCCGGATGCTCGGCACAGAAGTACTCGACCGTCGTCGCCTTCCCGTAGGTGATCGCCTGCTGCGAGGTGGGCGGAGGCTCGTCGGGCAGCTTCGACGAAATCGGATAGTCCATCCAGGCATCGTCAGGACCGCCCTTGGGCGCCGGCCAGTGCGCCTCGCAGGTGTTGTTGCGCCAGTAGACGAGGTCGCCGACCGCCGCCTCCTGGGACGGGGGCACGAACACCGCATCTTCCAGACTCTCTGCTTCGTTGATGTCGATGATCCGTTCTTCCGCGGGCATGGGCTGCCTCCCTTGTTATAAAAGCGGTCCTGTTCACACCAATCGACCGCAAGGAAATGAATTGTTCTCTCACGAGGAGTCCGTGATCTGCTGAACGCAGCCTTCCCGGAGCGCCCCTCCCAGCGCGTACGGTTGCCCAGAGAATCCCTATGTCCCTATAGTGGAGCAAGTTGGCCAGAGTTTCAACAGGGCGGGAGGCCGTCTCTACGACCCTGGCATTCCTGCTTCACGCCCGAACGGACAAGGCGTGGCGGAACACGTTCAGCGGATCCCACCGCGCCTTGGCCCGCTGCAGGCGCGGGTAGCCCGTCTTGTAGTACAGCGTGTGCCAGGGCACGCCCGAGGTGTTCAGGGCCGGGTCCGCCAGATCGGTGTCGGGGTGATTGATGAAGGCCCCATCATAGGCCTCGCCCGGGACCGGCACGCCTCCGCTCTCCGCAAAGAGATCCCGATAGAACGACCGCACCCATGCCAGGTTCTTCGCCTCTTCCGCCGGGTCCAGCCAGCCCGTGGTGCAGGCGATGTCGAGAATCGAGCCACGCTGGGCGGAGGCGGTCGCCTCGGGCGCGACGGCGTTGATCCGCCCGCCATAGGTCGCGAGGCCCAGCATCCCGCCCATGACGTCGTGGTCGGTGCGCGTCAGGTACTCGTACGCCACGCCGATCTGGTGATCGGTGAAGCGCTTCCTGATAAACGCGTCCTTCACCTTGGCGCTCACCCCGCCCGGCGGCGCGGCGAACAGGTCGGGAAACGGGTTCAGGGCGAACTCGAGCCAGGACATGCGTGCCAGCTCCAGGCCTTTCGGTGCGCTGCCCCCTTCGCTCAACGCTGCCAGATGCTCATTCACAAGCCGCTCGGAGTCGGCTCCGGCCGTGCTCAGGCCGCGGACGATGATCTTTCCGAGCTGCTTGCGATGAACCTGCAGAAGGGTCCACAGAGAGGCGTTCGGGGAATCGGGACCACTGTTCCGCTCGCACCAGCTCCCATGGTTCCTGAGAAGTCGCAGGAAGAACGGCTGGTCGATCTC
>DATANP010000592.1:0-9609 GCA_036266195.1 Thermoanaerobaculia bacterium
TGGATCGCCACGGAGCCGGCCTCCAGATGTGCCACACCCACGGCTTCTACCAGATGTACCTCCACAAGCAAGGCCGGTCGCTGCCGGAAGCCCCTCACCCCCTGTCCCCCTCTCCCATCCCCTCCCCGCCACCGGGAGAGGGGGAACGCATGCAGGCCCCGGAGGCGGATCGAAGCAACGGACGTTCGGACACGTCCCCCCTCTCCCGGGTGGGCGGGAGTGCGATGGGAGAGGGGGACAGGGGGGTGAGGGGCCTCTACTCCGCTCTCGGCCGCACCCTCCTCCTGGAGACCGACAGCGAAGCCATCCTCGCCATCGCCGAAGACACCTTCGGCCGCTTCGGGCCCTCTCCAGACCGTACGCCGGACATCACCCTCCAAATCTCCGGCCCACCCTCCGATCCGCCGGCGGCCTTCCGCAGCCACGTCCTTCTCTATGCCTTCCTCTCCCAGCTCCGGGACCATGGCTTGATGGCCGTCCACGGTTCCGCGCTGGTGAAGAACGGCCGCGCCGTGCTCCTCCGTGGCCCGAGCGGCACGGGCAAGACCACGCTGGCCTACGCCGGAGCCCGGAGCCGGTTCCGCCTGCTCTCCGAGGACGTGGTGTGGATCGACCTGCGGGCCGGCCTCTGGCGCGGCATCCCCTGGCACGTCCACCTGCTGCCGGACGCGGGCCGGCTCTTTCCGGAGCTCGACGGCCGGCCCGCCGTTCTCGAAAGCGCTGGTAAGATGAAGCTCGAAGTCGACCTCGACACGATCCGGCCCGGCAGCACGGCCACGGAGGCGCGGCCCGGACCGATCGTCCTGCTGGAGCGCGAGCCCGGGACAGGCAGCCGCCTGGATCCGCTCGACCCGCTGGCGCCGGATGCCGCGCTGGAGCTGTGGCGCCGGTCTCCGGCCGGGACCGAGGAGGACTTCCCCGGCTATCTGGACCACGTAAAGGACCTTTTGAAGAACGGAGCCTGGCGCCTGCGGCGCGGGACCGATCTGGACGAGGCCCTGGGCCTCCTGGAGACGCTGCTCGAATGACGACAAACGCCGTGCGGGTCCTCGGACCGGGCGAGTTCTACTACAAGGAGACCTTCGGCCCCGGCACCGTCTGCCGCGGCGCCGTGCTCCTGGAGTGCGAATGGGACGGCGGGACCGTCGAGTCCGGAGCCCTGATGGGCGTGATCTTCCGGTCCGGCGACTTCCGCGGCGGCACGTTCTGGGGCGGCGTCTTCCTGGGCGGCACCTGGAGCGGCGGCGTCTGGGAGAGCGGCTTCGACCACACCGGCCGCTACCGGCCGCGCACCGACCACCCCTGACCGAGAGCCATGCACCGGATCGTCATCGCGAGCCCCCACCGCTACCCCGACCTGGCGCGCCTCTGGTACCGCGGCGTCTCCAACGGCCTCGTTCCAGCCCTCCGCCAGGCAGGCCTGGACGTGGAGGTCGTGGTCTTCCGCGACGCCCATGCCGACGAATTCGACCCGGCCCGGTTCCCCGGCGCCGTGCTCGAAGCGCCGGGCCCGGGCGTCCGCGACTTCCTGGAGTTCTACGACGCGGCCCTGGCGCTCGACGCGGACTACCTCTTCCTGCTCGACGCCGACCTCTTCTTCGTCGATCCGGACTGGCCGGTGTCCTGGCTGCCGCGCTTCGACGAGCCGACCGTGGCCGCGGTCTCCTTCCTGCGCCGCACCGAGGAGCCGGGCGTCTACGCCCTCCTCTGCCGGACGTCGGCCTACCGCGAGCTGCCGCGCCCGGTGTTCGCGCCGGCCTACGAGGACCTGGAGGACGAGCGCAACACGGTCAACCGCCAGCCGGGCGACGTGGCTGCACGCCGCCTGCGCGAGCGGGGCCGGCAGATCCTCTACGCCGAACCGGGCGAGGCCGAGGAGCGGGTCGCCGACTTCCACGGCACCACCGTGATCCGCGCCTCGCGCGAGGTCTTCGGCCACCTCATGGACGGCCCCGGCTTCGAAGGGCTGGTCTCGCGCAAGCGCTACTTCGCGATGGGCGCCTACGACAACGCGCTCCTCGGCTCCCTCTACCAGGCCGTGTTCGGCGAACCGTTCGCGCCCGGCCCCGGCGGCGAGCCCCTGGGAGGGAGCGTGCCGGCCGCGGCCGTGCGCCGCGAGCTCGAGCGCATCCGGGAGCCGAAGCTCAAGGCCGATCTGGAGGACTACTTCGTCCGGTCCGACCATGCCATCCGCCGGCTGGCCGCGATCGAGGGCATCGACCTGCCGCTGCCCGACCTGAGACCGACCGGCTGGAGACGCGCTTGAGCCCGTCTCCTCTGGTCACCGTCTTCACCTGCACGATCTACCCGGACCTCGCGAGGATCTGGCACGCGTGCGTCCGCCGCTCGTTCCCGGCGGACGAGGCGGTCATCGAGATCTTCCAGGACTCGGACGAGCACCAGCTCGACCAGCGCTGGCTCCCCGGCGCCAGCCTCCTGCGCCGCACCCCCGCCCGCCGCGAGTTCCACGAGGCCTACAACGACGCCCTGGCCCGGGTGGAGACCCCGTACCTCGCCTTCGTGGACACCGACGTGTTCTGGATCACGCCGGACCTCTGGCCGCGGGTGCGCGAGGAGCTGAAGCGGCCCGAGGTCGGAGCCGTCTCCTGCGCCTCCCGCGAGCAGACGGTGAGCCACGGCACGTTCGCGGTCGTGATGAAGGTCGAAGCCTACCGCGAAGCCCTGAAGTCGCTGCCGGCCGGCTTCTTCCCGGCGATCGAGAACCCCGATCCGGCCGTCCATCCCGACCGTTGGGTCCGGCACGACACCGGCGACCTGGCGACCCGCGCCGTGGTCGAGGCCGGCTGGAAGGTGGAGCATCTCCACCTCTACCGCACCGGCGAGTTGGCGCGCTTCCGGGGCATCACCCTCTCGCGGCGCTCGGCCGAGTGGCTCGGCAGGAAAGCGCTGATCCGCATGTGCCACCCGAGCCGCTACTTCTGGCGCGGCTATCTGGGCAACCTGGTGCTCAAGGGCCTGCACGACCGCCTGTTCCCGGACGGTCCGCGCTACGCCTTCCCCTACGGCGCTGGGCCGCTCCTCCTCCAGAGCCTGCGCCGCGACCACCGCTACCGCCTCGCCTACTGGCGCGAGCTGCGAGAAGGAGCCGGGAGGATCGAGGAGTACGTCCGGAGCCGGCCGCTATGAGACGGGCGCTCGCCTTCGCCTGGCTCTACCTGAAGCGGCCATTCCTCCTCCCCCGCGTCCGCAAGGCGGTGCTGGAGAGGATCGACGACGTCCTGCTCGTCTCGACCCCGGAGGTGCTCAACCCGGTCGTCTTCCGGAGCGGCGAGCTGCTGGCCCGGACCGTGGCGGTCTCTCCTCTGGCCGAGCCGCCCCCCACCAATACCCGGGCGCTGGATATGGGGACCGGCACCGGTGTTGGAGCCATTTTCCTGGCCCGCCGCGGCTGGCAGCAGGTGACAGCCGTGGACCTCAACCCCGAGGCCGTGCGCTGCGCCCGGATCAATACCCTGCTCAACCGCCTGGAGAACCGGATCGACGTCCGCCAGGGAGACCTCTTCGAGCCGGTCCAGGGCGAGCGCTTCGACCTCATCCTCTTCAATCCCCCCTTCTTCCGCGGCGAGCCCAAGGGCCTCTTCGATCTGGCCTGGAGGGCCACGGACGTCCTGGAGCGCTTCGCCGCCGGCCTCCCCGCCGCGCTCACCGACCAGGGGCGCGCCCTCCTCCTCCTCTCGACCGACGGCGACGCCGCCGGCATGCTGCGGGCCCTAGAGACGAACGGGCTGAGGTACGAACCTGCCGTCCGCAAAGACTACGGTAACGAGGTGATGACGATCTACGAGGTCCGGAAGGAATAAGGCGGCGATAGGTGCGTGGCGTTTCTACTGAGTGAAACCGCGAGTTGGGCGGCGCGCGTGTACTATGAGATTACCCACGTCGTTCGTACACGATCACACTGGTGAGGATCCGTCGCGTTTCAGGATCTACCGACACGATCGTCAAGGTGTTCCGATCGTCGGACTGTACGGATCGGTAGGCAAGAACGCGGCGACCTTTGTAGAGAAACGTCGCATCGACGATAGCGTCACTGATTCTCCACAGTGTCACCTGATCGACGTCCGGTATCCCTGACGCTGCATACAGCTTCCCGTCGTATGCGGCTCGAAAACGGCCGTTCAGGCGGCGACCGCCAACGCGCACACTGGCAATTTCGCAAGCCACGAGCTCGCCGTCGGCTGTGCACCGCATCGTTTCGCTAACTCGTGTTTCCGCACCATTCCCGTAGTGACTGCGCGCCGTGTTCAACACCCATATGCCCGAGAGTGGGTCAGCAGGATCAACAGCCGCGCGACAACTGCCGGCAAGCAGCAGGATGAGGGAGATCCTCGCGACAGGAATCACGCTTGCTCCTTCAGCATCATCAGTTGCGTCCGCCCAACGCCCAGTGCTTCAGCGGCTGTGCGCCGCGGCCGAGGGTGTGTAAGGTAGTATAAGAGTGAGCGGCGCACATCCGCTGGAATCATGAGCAACGACAAGATTCCCGACGTTCGTGACGGACTGACGCGCTCCGAGATGCTGGCGCGGCTCGGCGCGCGGAAGGGGTGATCACCAGCACCGCACGGTTAGTTAGTTAGGCCCACAGCGTTTGGCCGGTGCGGAAATGTCATGATATGTTATACTTTGTCAAGTTCTGATCGAAGTGAAGCCACGCTTTGAGAGAGGAGGATCGAGATGGCATCGCAACGGATCGCCACGATTACCGTGATCACGGAGGTCACCTTTGTCGGTGATCCGCCTCCCGAGGCAGTAGAGAACTATCTCAAGCACCTCACTGAGGACCTCAACAGGGCGGCCGCGGCGATCAGCTTGCGAGCGGTGGAGGATCATCGCGTCCTCTACTGCGCCGGCGGCGTCGTGGCCTGAGGGGAGCGGCCGCTGCCGGCCGCCGCCCGGCCAATTTCCAGAGGGGTCAGGCATTTCTTCCGGGCCGGGCGGGTCTTTGCCGGAGGTGTGCGGAGGCTGGGATGCTCCGCACACCTCGGGACCGGGGCTTTGCTCCATGAAGGGTCCTACGCCCCGATCGTGGAGTCCTTGAGGAGGCAGTCGCCGAGATCGCCGGCGAGCGAGCGCCCGAGCCTCTCCCCCAGGTGTTGGGCGAGGCGGATCGAGAGCGCCGTGATCGTGAGGGTCGGGTTCGCCAGACCCGCCGACGGGAAGACGGAGGAGCCGGCCACGTACAGGTTGTCGAGCTCGTGAAGGCGCAGGTCCTTGTCGACGACGCCCTGGGATGCCGTGCTCGTCATGCGCGTCGTGCCGATGTGGTGCCCGTTGAAGCCGAGCCAGGGGTACACGGCGTCCCAGTCCTGCACAACCACCGAGCTGCCCGAAATGGAGCTGAGGCTATCCCTCAACAGGTTGGAGATTTCATAGTAGGAGTTCTTCGATATATCGGTGATCGTCCAGTTGGCACGGGCCTTCGCGCGGCCGAACACATCCGTATCGGTATCCAGGGTTATGCTGGTCTCCGCTCTCGGTGGGAGCTCGAAGTAGTAGTTGGCCGTCGGGTAGTACTTTCCGCTGAACCGTCCGCAACACAGATCCTGCGCGAGCTCCGTGTAAGGGTGATACCGGCAGCTGATCGTGCTCGTGCCGTTGAGGAGGTTCTTCTGCGCCGTGGAGATGTCCCCGAAGTTGACCGTGATCCCGGTCGCGCTCCCGTACTTGATCGGGTGCCCGGCCAGGTAGCCGCCGACGTCCGGACCACCGAGCCCGGCGAGCAGCAATTGGCGCGCGTTCTCGACGGCGCCGCAGGCGAGGACGTAGATGTCGGCGGAGATCTTGAACGAGGTGCCGGGCGTATTCCCGTCCGTCAGCGTCTGGACCTCGACGCTCTGCACCGTCCCGTTCGCGCAGTTGATGCCGACCAGCAAGGCGTTGTAGATGACGTTCGCGTCGCTCTGTCCGATCGTCTTGCCATGCACCTGAAGGTTCTGGAACCCTTTCACCGCCGTCTGCTGGTAGATGGCCTGCTCGAAACCCTCAAGGGTCAGCGGCTGGTAATTGTTCCCGAGGGTGTCGGCCCAGTAGGCAGCCGTGAAGTTGTACCCAGCGCCCTCCCGCTTGGCGGGATCCTCGTAGTAAGGGCCCTGCAAACCCAGGAAGCAACAGGCTTCGGCGTAGGCGGGGTCCAGATCCTCGCGGGTGATCGACCAGGCCGGGAATCCCTCGCGGCCCGTGAACACGCCGCGGTCGAGAGGCCGGCACGTCTGGCCCCAGTGCGTCGAGGTGCCACCATACACGCACTCTCGCTCCCAGGGATCGCCCTGGTTCCTGAACGAGGGCCGGGAGAGGAAGTCCGGCTCGACCTTCTCGAAGTTGCCGGACGACTTGCCGGTGTACAGGATCGAGTTCCGGTTGTCCCCGTTGCCGCCTGTCTGGAGCCCGGCCTCGGCGATCGCGACTTCGATGCCTTGATCGAGCAGGTACCACGCCAGGGTCACGGCAGCGGGGCCGCTCCCAATGATGCACACCTGCGTGGGGATGGTGTCTCCTGCAGTGATGGCACTGCCGTTTTGCTCCATGATCCCTCCGGATTCAAGGACTGCGTTTTACGGAAGCTTGATGTTCGGGCGGTTGTAGGCGAAGAGTGTATGCCTCTTCGCAGATGGAGGGCAATCGCACCACTCTTTCGCATATAAAAAGACGAGGAAGTCCCGGCCCGATCTGTCGCTCGGCCTGCTGGTAGAATCGGCCGGCACCTATTGGGGTGCGGCAGCGCAGACCAGAGGAGACCCTTTCAATGAGAATACGACTCGCACCTATGGTATTCGGAGCCCTCGCCGTTGCTCTCTCCCCGCTCGTGCCGGCCGTCAGCGAGCCACAGCGAGACCTGGTCCTCGCAGGCGGCACCCTCATCGACGTCTCGAGCTTTGGAAGCTCGACAGCCGACGTCAAGGACTCCGTCATCGTAATCCATGATGGCAAGATCGCCGCTGCGGGTCCGAGAAATGAGGTGCAAATCCCAGCCGGCGCACGGGTGATCGACGTTTCCGGCAAGTATGTCGTCCCGGGATTGAACGATGCTTTTTCCACCCTGAACAATCAAGCGCAAGCCAACGCTCATCTGTATATGGGCGTGACCTCGATCGTCGGGCTGGGCGAGCCGCCCGGCGGACGGCGCGGCCCTCTCTACATCGACGCCAAGCCAAGCCCCCGGATCTACCGGCTGGATTGGGAATGGAGCCAGGAGGCTTCGACGTCAGAGCCCGAAATGATCAAGCAGATCGATGCTCTGGCCCAGTCCGGTGTCAAGGTGCTGCTCCTCCATTATGGCTTGACCCCCGAGCAGGTGCGAGTGGCTGCCCGCCACGCCCGCGAGCTCGGGATTGCAACGATCGGCGAGCTCGGATTGACCACCTACGACGAGGCGGTCCGGGCCGGTGTGAACGCGTTCGTCCATACCAGCCGCTACTCGCTGGATGTCGCTCCTCCCGATCTTCGCAAGGAGGTCGCCGAGGCACCTTTCGGTCCGCCCAGAATCAAATATTACCAATATCTGGTGCACCTGAGCCCGGGCGATCCGGCCCTGCAACGGCAAGCCGCGGTGCTCGCCTCCGGCCGGGTAGGCCTCATCCCTACGGCGAGCCTCAACTACCTGGAATTGCCGGGCCATAAAAACCCTTGGAAGGAACCGATCGCAGCCATTCTCGATCCCAAGGACATCCACCTTCCCGCCAACCCGGTCACTGGAGTGCGTGACAATCCGGATCCAAAGAATAATCCCATGGATGGCTTCCCGCCCGGCGTGGCCGAGGCGATGCTGATGATCGATGGAGAGTACCGGAAGGCCGGAGCGAAGTTCGTGGCCGGCAGCGGAGCCGATGCTTTCGGTACGATGCCTGGGATCTCTCTACACACCGAGCTCGAGCTGTTGACCCGCATCGGGCTGACCCCGCGCCAGGCGCTGGCCGCGGCAACGAGCAACTTCGGCGAGCTGTTCGGCTGGAACCACGTGGGCCAAGTGAAAGCCGGGTACAACGCGGATCTCCTGGTGCTCGACCAGAACCCGGTCCAGGACGTCGGAAACCTCAAGAAGATCCATATGGTCGTCCTGAACGGCGAGATTCTCGACCGGGACCGGCTCCTCCACCCCTCTGCGGCCAAGGGGTGACAGAGTTGAAACAAGGAGGGGACCCGGCCACGCTGTGTTCGGGTGGCCTCTTATTGCCTCGCTGACGGCATCTCCCGCGAAACAAGGACATCGCGATCCTGGTCGTAGACGTCCGGGCCGAATCGGAGCGTACCGGCGTCGTCGATCCAGGCGGGTCCAGTAGACGATGTGGACGGGGATGGGCTGTTCGGCCCTGGCTGCTGGCGGAGCTTGCCGTCCGGCAGGACCTGAAAGCCATTGCGCCGGAGATAGGACCGGCCTTTCGGCCAGATCTCTTTCGAGGCGATGCTCTTGGGCACGTACCAGGAGGGGTTTAGCACCACGTCTTCGATGGCGCTGCTGACGACCGGAGTCCGGGTGTCGGTCCGGCCGACGATCACCTTCATGTCCAGGACCGAGCGGCCGTCCTCCATGGCGTCGAGGCGGAAGGCCGCGATATTGACGAGGATGTACCGCTCTCCGAAGTCGGTCGGCAGCCGGCGCCAGCGCTCCAGGTTCACCTCGATCTTGCGGATCTGCTCCTCCGCCGTCCGGTTCACCTCGACCAGGGTCGACGCACCGGCGATCCCGTCCGGCGCGAGCCCATGGCGCTCCTGGAAGTCACGGACGGCCATCTCCAGAGAAACATCGAACACCTCGGGGAGCTCCGGCTCGAGGAGGGAACTGGCGCCCTCGGCCTCGACCACTGCGGCGAGGCGCTTCCGCAGGGCAACCACCCGCTCTCCCTCGGCGCCTGGCTTGAGTGCGGGGCCCGGCGGCACCGGCTCGGACTCGTCGAGGCCGGCGACGCGGCGATAGCGCTCGAGAGCCTCCTCCAGCCGCTCGTATCCTTCGCGGGCAGCAACGGGCTCACCCAGGAGGATGAAGATAAGGACGACCAGGAGGACCGAGGAGCCCGCACTATGGTGTCCGACGAAGAAGTCGGGGCGCCCCATAAAAACCTCTCGCCCGAGGTCTATGCGAGATTCGGTCCAGTCTCAGCGGCAGCGGCGCCCTGGGCCATGCGTGCTGCCGTGCCGCCGCCGTGTTATTGTAGTAGTGGTGTATGTGATGGCCCGCCAAGCCGTAAGGAGGTCCTTCATGCGTAAGTTGGCTTTCATTCTGAGTCTCGTGCTCACCGGGATTGCAACCAGGGCATATGCGACTTGCCCGACTCCACCATCAGGCCCGCTCGGTGCCGGTGGATTCCATTGGTACAACTACACGCCCAGCTCCGAGTGCTGGGAGACCTATGGCTCCGTATCGTCCGCCAACTCCTGCTACAACTCGGACGGATACGAATTCGGCCTCGGCGACAGCAGCATCAGTTATACCTTCACGATCGGCCCGGATGACCCTCTGACCGGCTCCTTCTCCTTCGCCGCGACGATCGACTTTGTAGATCCGAACGACAGTTGGTCCAACCAGATCCAGGGCTGGGCGTATGTCATCCACAACGGATCCGGCACCATGAATACGCTCTTCGTTCACCCGGG
>DATANP010000593.1:0-9370 GCA_036266195.1 Thermoanaerobaculia bacterium
GCGCGGCGAGACCGTGGGCGAGCGCGGCCTGCTCGTGCAGCGGCCGGACTCCCTCGACGACCTGCGGGACTGCCACGTGCTCTTCGTCAGCCGCTCGGAGCGCGGCCGGCTGCCGGAGGTCCTGGCGCAGGTCCAGGGCGAGCCCGTGCTAACCGTGGGCGATACGGACGGCTTCCTCAAGGCGGGGGGCATCATCAACTTCGTGCTGGACGAGAACAAGGTCCGCTTCCAGATCAACCCGGAGGCCGCGGAGCGCAGCCGGCTGAAGATCAGCTCGAAGCTGCTCCGGCTCGCCAAGCCCTCTCCATGAACCTGCTCCGCGACGTCCCGATCCGCCGGAAGCTGGTGCTGATCCTCATGCTGACAACCGGCGGAGCCCTGCTCCTGGCCGGCACCGGCCTGCTCGTGCTGGACTATTTCCGCTTCCGGCAGGAGATGGCGACCGACCTGGAGGCGCTGGCCGAGATCATCGCGCAGAACAGCACGGCGGCCGTGGCCTTCCAGGACACGCAGGCGGCGAAGGAGAACCTCGCCGCCCTGGGCGCCAAGTCGTCGGTCCTCGCCGCCGCCCTCTACGACGAGGACGGGACGCCCTTCGCCACCTGGTCGCGCTCGGGGAAGACCTCCGCCATCCCGCTCCGGCCCGAGCCCGACGGCTCGCGCTTTCGGGGCGACTCCCTGATCTTCTTCAAGCCGGTCGTGCTGAACGGCGAGAGGATCGGCACGGTCTACCTGGCGAGCGGCCTGTCCGAGATCTGGAAACGCCTCCGGCTGCGCGTGGCCACGGTGGTCTTCGTGTTCCTGGCGGCCGCCGCCGCGGCGCTGGGCTTCTCCTCGGCGCTCCAGGCCCTGATCTCGCGCCCGATCCTCGACCTGGCCGGCACCGCCCGCGCCGTCTCGGAGCGCAACGACTACACGCTGCGGGCCGAGAAGACGAGCGCCGACGAGCTGGGGCAGCTCGTGGATGCGTTCAACCAGATGCTCGCCCAGATCGGCGACAGGGACACGGCGCTGCTCGCGGCCAAGGACGACCTGGAGCACCGCGTCCTCGACCGCACCCGCGAGCTGCAGGCCGCCAACGTCGAGCTGCAGCAGAGCAACCGCGAGCTCGACGACTTCGCCTACATCGCCTCCCACGACCTCAAGGAGCCGCTGCGCGGCATCCACAACTACTCCATGTTCCTGCTCGAGGACTACGGCGACAGGCTCGACGAGGGCGGCAAGGCCAAGCTCGAGACCCTCACGCGCCTCACCCGGCGGATGGAGGTGCTGATCGATTCGCTGCTCCAGTTCTCGCGCCTCGGCCGGGTCGACCTCGCCGTCGAGGACGTGAACCTCGACCGGACCGTGGCCGAGGTGGTCGACTCGCTCGGCATCAACCTCCAGGCGGAGGGCGCGGAGGTCCGGGTGCCGCGCCCGCTGCCCACCGTGCGCGCCGACCGGGCACGGGTCGGCGAGATCTTCTACAATCTGATCATCAACGCGGTCCGTTACAACGACAAACCGCGCAAGTGGGTCGAGGTCGGGTGGCTGGAAGGGGACCCTCCGGTCTTCTACGTCCGGGACAATGGGATCGGGATCCAGGAGAAGCACTTCGACTCGATCTTCCGGATCTTCAAGCGCCTGCACTCCAGGGACAAGTTCGGAGGGGGGACGGGGGCGGGGCTCACGATCGTCAAGAAGATCGTCGAGCGCCACAGCGGCCGGATCTGGCTCGAATCGGTTCCCGGCGAAGGCACGACGTTCTATTTCACACTGGCCAAAGGAGACTCCGTTGCCGAAGACGCCGAGCCAACCGATCCTGCTGGTTGAGGACAGCCCCGAGGATTACGAGGCGACCGTGCGGGCCTTCCGCAAGTCCGGCCTCAAGAACCCCATCCGCCGCTGCGAGGACGGAGAGGAGGCGCTCGACTACCTCTTCCGCCGCGGCCGCTACGCCGATCCCGAGACTTCGCCATGCCCGGGGGTGATCCTGCTCGACCTGAACCTGCCGGGTACCGACGGCCGCCAGGTCCTGTCCGAGATCAAGAGCGACGAGCAGCTCAAGAAGATCCCGGTGGTGGTGCTGACCACCTCGGTCGACGAGCGCGACATCGACGCCTGCTACCGCGCCGGCGCCAACAGCTACATCCAGAAGCCGGTGGACGTGGACGGGTTCGTGAAGGCCATCGAGCGCCTGAACGGCTGGTGGTTCGAGGTCGTGATCCTGCCCAAGGGGGAGTGACGGATGAGCCAGCGCCTGCGCATCCTGATCGTGGACGACAGCGAAGAGGACCGGGATCTGTACCGGCGCCTGCTCGGCCAGGATCGTGAGCGCGGCTACGACCTCCTGGAGACCGAGCTCGGCGAGGAGGGGCTGCGGCTGGCGGAGACCGAGCGGCCGGACTGCCTGCTCCTCGACTACCGCCTGCCGGACATGGACGGCCTGGAGTTCCTCGGCCGGCTCAAGGTCCCGGTTCCGGTGATCGTGCTGACCGGCCAGGGCAACGAGTCGGTGGCCGTCCAGGCCATGAAGGGGGGCGCGCAGGACTATCTCCTCAAGGGCTCGATCTCGCGCCAGGAGCTGCGGCGGGCCATCCAGAACGCGGTCGAGAAGGTGGCGCTGCGCCTGGAGGTGGAGCAGCGCACCGCAGAGCTGGCGCACGCCAACGAGGCGCTGCAGACCATGTACGACGAGCAGGAAGAGGTGGTCCAGCAGCGCACGGCCGAGCTCTCGCGCGCCAACGAGGAGCTCAAGCGCGAGATCCGCGTGCGCCAGTGGGCCGAGGAAGAGAGGGCGAGGCTTCTGGTGCGCGAGCAGGAGGCGCGCCGGCAGGCCGAGGAGGCGAACCGCATCAAGGACGAGTTCCTCGCCACCCTCTCCCACGAGCTGCGCACGCCGCTCAACGCCATCCTCGGCTGGGCCCAGGTGCTGCGCTCGGGCAAGGTGGACGAGGCCACCACCGGCCGCGCGCTCGAAGCCGTCGAGCGCAATGCGCGCGCCCAGGCGCAGCTCATCTCGGATCTCCTCGACGTGTCGCGCATCATCACCGGCAAGCTCCGGCTGGAGCTGCGGCCCGTCGAGCTGCCGCGCATCCTCGACGCGGCCCTCGACAGCGTGCGGCCGGCCGCCGCGGCCAAGGGGATCCACCTCCGCGTCACCCCCGGCATGGTGGCCGGGCCGTTCGTGGGCGACCCCGACCGCCTGCAGCAGGTGTTCTGGAACCTGCTCTCGAACGCCATCAAGTTCACCCCGCAGGGGGGTACGGTCGAGGTGCGCCTCCAGCACACCGCGGACGGGAACCCGCCGATGGCGCCAATGGCCGAGCTGGCCGTGAGCGACACCGGCATCGGCGTCCGGCCCGACTTCCTGCCCTACGTCTTCGACCGCTTTCGCCAGGCCGAGGGCACGACCACGCGCCACCACGGCGGCCTGGGCCTGGGGCTGTCGATCGTGCGCCACCTGGTCGAGCTGCACGGCGGCACCGTGGCGGTCGAGAGCGCGGGCGAGGGCCAGGGCGCCACGTTCACCGTCCGCCTGCCGGTCCGCATCGGCGCCGAGTCGGCCCAGGTGGAGCGGCGCGCCGCAGGGGCGGAGCCGGACCGCCTGCTGGACGATCGCGAGCTGCTCGCGGGCCTGCACGTCCTGGTGCTGGACGACGAGGCCGACACGCGCGAGCTGCTGGCCACGGCCCTGGAGCAGCACAGCGCGCGGGTCACCTGCGTGGCCTCGGTGCCGGAGGCGCTGGCGGCGCTCGACCGCGACAGCTTCCAGATCCTGGTCTCCGACATCGGCATGCCGGGCGAGGACGGCTACTCCCTGATCCGCAAGGTGAGGGCGCGGGGGACGGAGCGCGGCGGCAACCTGCCGGCCGTGGCCCTGACCGCCTACGCCCGCACCGACGACCGGGTGCGCGCCCTCTCGGCCGGGTTCCAGATGCACCTGTCCAAGCCCATCGATCCGGCCGAGCTGGTCGCCACCATCGGCTCCCTGGCCGGGCGACAGGGGACGTAGGGTTGACTCCGCCCGTCCTCGCCATCGTCGGGGCCACGGCCACCGGCAAGAGCGCCCTCGCCCTGGCCCTGGCGGAGGAGGTATCCGGCGCGGGGGGTGAGATCGTCAACGCCGACGCGCTCCAGGTCTACCGCGGCTTCGACATCGGCACGGCCAAGCCGGGGCCGGCCGAGCGCGCCCGGGTGCCGCACCACCTGATCGACATCCTCGATCCGTCCGAGCGCTGGTCGGCGGGGGAGTTCGCGCGGCGGGCGCGCCAGGCGATCGGCGAGATCCAGGACCGTGGCCGGACGCCGATCGTGGTCGGCGGCAGCGGTCTATACTTGAGGGCGCTCTTCGAGGGGATCAGCCCGGTGCCGCCGGGCGACCCGGAGGTGCGGAGCGGGCTGCGCGAGCGGCTGGCGAGGGAGGGCCTGGAGCCCCTGGTCGCGGATCTGGCGCGGGCCGATCCGGAGACCGCGGCGCGCCTGGCGCCGGGCGATACGCAGCGCGTTCTGCGGGCTCTGGAGGTGGTCCGCGTGAGCGGCCGGACGCTCTCCTCGTGGATCGCAGAGCAACCCTTTGGGACTCAGCGCATTGCGGTCCTCCGCCTCGGATTGACGCTCCCTCGGGTGCTCCTATACGATCGAATCGCGGAGCGCGTGGTCCGCATGGTAAAAGAGGGCTGGGTGGAGGAGATCGCCCGCCTGCTGGCGCGAGGGCTTGACCCCGGTCTGCCCGCGTTTCAGGCGATCGGATACCGGCAGATCGTCCGACACCTGAATGCAGAATGGTCCCTGGACGATGCAATCGCCGATACGGTCAAGGCCACACGCCGATTCGCCAAACGGCAGGAGACCTGGTTCCGGAGAGAGCCCGATGTGATCTGGTTTTCGGCCCAGAATTTGGATCGCCGGATTTCTCATATCCTTGAACATGTCAAGCACAGCGGTCTCGGGAGGGCGTATGGCTAAGCACAACATCAACATTCAGGACGGGTATCTCTTCCAGAGCCTCAAGGAAGGCCAGACGATGTACCTGGAGCTGGTGACGGGTCGTCACCTGCTCGGACGTCTCAAGCGTTTCGATCGGTTCGCGGTGGTGCTCGAAAGCGAAGGCCGGGAAATCCTCATCTACAAGCATGCCATCGCCACGATTTCGGCCGCACCGCACCCGGCCTGAGGCCGGGGTCCGGAGCGGGCTGACCCGAGCCGCGGTCGTCCTCGCGCTGTTCGCGCTGGGCGCCTGCGGCTCGGCCCCCAGCCCGGCTCCGCCGCAGGAGCCCGCTCGCCCCCAGGTCCAGCAGCCGTTCGCCCCCCAGGAGCAGGCGTACCTCGTCGATCCCATGACCGGGTATCCCCGGGAGGTGGACGCCGGGCGCCAGCAGCGCCTGCGGGATGCTTGGCGCGCGCTCATGACCGATAGCGACCGTGAAGGCGCGGTCGAGACCGCCACCGCCCTGCTGGAGGAGGACCCCTCCTTCGCGCCGGCCCAGGTGCTCGTCGCCCAGGTCGAGCTGGGCGAAGGGGATCCCGTCAAGGTCATCGAGCGCCTGCTGCCGGTCGGCGACCAGATGCCGCAGTACGTGGCGGGCCAGCTCGTGCTCGGCCGCGCCGCGGAGCTGGCCGGAGACATCCCGCTCGCCTACTCGGCCTTCCGCGAGATCGCCGCCCGCAACCAGCGCGCGTTCCAGAAAGTCGGCGAGCTCCACCCGCGGGCGATCGAGATCGTCTCGAACCGCCTGCGCGAGGCCGTCCGCCAGAACCGCCTGGACGAGGCCGACCGCCATCTCGCGCTGTTGCGCCGCTGGGCGCCGGACGAGGTCGGGACTCTGGAGGGCGCGCGCGACCTCGCCGTGGCGCGGGGCGACCTGCGGGCCGAGCTGGCTGCGGTCCAGGGCCTGTCCGCGCGGCGGCCGGACGACCGCGTCCTGACCGAGCACCGGGCCGAGCTGGAGCTGGCCGTGGGCGACCCGAGCGCCGGCCTGCAGATCTTCCAGACGCTCGTCTCCGAGCACCCCAAGGATCCGGCTCTCCAGGAGAAGCTCGCCGCGGCCAAGTTCCGCTGGCGGGTGTCGCTCCTGCCCAAGGGCGTCCAGGAGGTGGCGGCGAAGACCGAGCTGACCCGGGCCGACCTCGCGGTGCTGCTCTACTGGCTCATCCCGAGCGTGCGCTATGGCCGGCCGTCCGTGGGCCGGATCGCGACCGACGTCCTCGACCACCCGCACCAGGAGGAGATCGTGCGCGTGGTGAACCTGGGCCTCATGGACGTGGACTCGACGCTGCACCGCTTCTCGCCCGGCGGACCGGCGCGGCGCGGCACGGCCCTGCGCAGCCTCGTCCTCGTGCTCGGCCGGGCCGACCAGCCGGCCGCGTGCCTCGGCGGCGCGGCCAGGGGCTACCCGTCCACCTCCGCGGTCTGCGACGCGGCCACGGCCTGCGGCCTCTTCCCTCCGGAAGACGAATGCCGGCCCTCCTCGGCGCTCGCCGGAGGCGAGGCCGTGGAGCTCATCCGCCGCACGCTCAAGCTCCTGGGCACCTCGTGAAATTCACCATCCCGAACCTCCTGTCGGTCCTGCGCATGGGGCTGGTGCCGCTGTTCATCATCGCGGTGCTGGACGGGCAGGCCGTCCGCGCCCTGATCCTCTTCCTGGTGGCCGGAGTGACCGATGCCCTGGACGGCTTCATCGCGCGCTTCGCCAACCAGCAGTCGCTGCTCGGCGCCTATCTCGATCCCATCGCCGATAAGATCCTTCTCACCTCGGCCTACATCTCACTCTCCATCCCGAGCCTCAACCACGGCGCCCAGATCCCGGTCTGGATCACCGTCCTGGTGATCGCCCGCGACCTGCTGATCGTGGTGATGGCGGTGATCCTGGCGCTCGCGGCCGGGGTTCGGAAGTTCCCGCCGAGCATCCTCAGCAAGATCAATACGACGGCCCAGGTCGTCACCGTGCTGGTCGTCCTGATCTCCGCCAGGCTGCCGGACCTGGAGCCGGCCGCGACCACGCTGCTCTATCTGGTGGCCGTCACGACCGTGTCCTCGGGGCTCGACTACATGTTCCGGATGAGCCGCCTGGAACGTCCTTCGGCAGTATCATGAAGCGTACTCTGATCTGGTAACATGCACGGACGATGTCCGACTTCGTCCACCTCCATCTCCACAGCCAGTACAGCCTCCTCGACGGCGCCAACCGCCTCGACGATGTCCTCAACACGGTTGCCGCCATGGGCATGCCGGCCGTGGCCCTCACGGACCATGGGAACATGTTCGGCGCGATCGAGTTCTACACCCGGGCGAAGGACAAGGGCATCAAGCCCATCATCGGCGTCGAGGCCTACGTGGCGCAGGGGAGCCGCCTGGACCGCACTCCCGGGCGGGGGAGCAGCAACCACCTCGTCCTCCTGGCGCGCAACGAGACCGGCTACAGGAACCTGCTGAAGCTCACCTCCTCGGCCTACCTGGAGGGCTTCTACTACAAGCCGCGCATCGACAAGGAGATGCTCCGCAAGCACAGCGAGGGGCTCATCTGCCTGTCCGCCTGCTTGAAGGGCGAGGTCAACGAGAAGATCGTCGCCAACCAGGAGAAGGAGGCCGAGGCCACCGCGCGCGAGTTCCTGGAGATCTTCGGAGAGGGCAACTACTACCTCGAAATGCAGGACCACGGAATTCCGGAGCAGCGGCTGGCCGCCGAGGTCACCCGCCGCATCGCGAAGCGCACCGGCATCCCCCTCGTGGTCTCGAACGACTGCCACTACCACAGGAAGGACGACGCCTTCGCGCACGACGTCCTGCTCTGCATCGGCACCCAGAAGACCTTCAGCGATCCGGACCGGATGAAGTACGCCTCCGACAACTTCTACCTGAAGTCGGCGGAGGAGATGCACACGCTCTTCCCCGACGACCACCAGGCCATCGAGAACACGCTCGCCATCGCCGAGAAGTGCGACCTGGTGATCCCCATGGGGGACTACCAGCTCCCCGAGTTCACGGTGCCGGACGGCCACACCCTCAACGGCTACTTCGCCCAGGTGGTGCGCGAGGGCCTGGAGGAGCGGTTGGCCGCCCTGCGCAAGCGCGGCGCGAAGCGCCTGGAGAAGAACCCGGAGTCGCGCTACCGCGAGCGGCTGGAGTACGAGATCCAGGTCATCGAGAAGATGGGCTTCGCCGGCTACTTCCTGGTGGTCTGGGACTTCATCCGCTACGCCAAGGAGCACGCCATCCCGGTCGGTCCGGGCCGCGGCTCGGCCGCCGGCTCGGTGGTCTCCTGGGCCATGCGGATCACCGACATCGACCCGCTGCAGTACGACCTGCTGTTCGAGCGCTTCCTGAACCCCGACCGCATCAGCATGCCCGACATCGACATCGACTTCTGCATGCGGCGGCGGGGCGAGGTCATCCACTACGTCTCGGAGAAGTACGGCCGTGACCGCGTGGCCCAGATCATCACCTTCGGGACGCTGGCCGCCAAGGCCGTGATCCGGGACGTCGGCCGCGTCATGGGCCTGCCCTACGCGAAGGTCGACCGCATCGCCAAGCTCCTGCCGGACATGACCAAGTCGCTGGCGGCCGCGGCCAGGGAGATCGACGCGCTCAAGTCCGAGATGGAGAAGGACCCCGAGGTCAAGCAGGTCGTGGAGGTCGGCTCCCGCCTGGAGGGCCTCACCCGCCACGCCTCGGTCCACGCCGCCGGCATCGTGATCACCCCGCGGCGGCTCGACGACCTGGTGCCGCTCTACAAGGTCACCAAGGGCGACGAAGAGCAGATCATGACCCAGTGGGACATGACCATCATCGAGAAGCTCGGCCTTCTCAAGATGGACTTCCTGGGCCTGCGCACCCTCACGGTCATCGACGACGCCATCAAGATCCTGAAGCAGCAGGGGATCGACGTCGACCTCGACACCCTGCCGCTCGACGACCCCGAGGTCTTCCGCCTGTTCTGCGAGGGGCGCACGAGCGGCATCTTCCAGTTTGAATCGCGCGGCATGACCGACCTGCTGCGGCGGTTCAAGCCGTCGCGGTTCGAAGAGCTCGCCGCTTTGAATGCGCTCTACAGGCCGGGTGCCATGACGCTGGTCGACGAGTACATCCAGCGCAAGCAGGGCAAGAAATTCGCCTATCTGGCCCCCGAGATGCAGCCGATCCTGGAGGAGACCTACGGCATCATCGTCTACCAGGAGCAGGTGATGCTGATCGGCGTGGCGGTGGCCGGCTTCAGCATGGCCGACGCGGACATGCTGCGCAAGGCCATGGGCAAGAAGAAGGCCGACGTCATGGCCAAGATGAAAGCGAAATTCGTCGACGGAGCCGCCGGCCGCGGCATGCCGCCGCAGAGGGCTTCGGATCTCTGGGACAAGATCGAGCCCTTCGCCGGCTACGGCTTCAACAAGAGCC
>DATANP010000594.1:0-5111 GCA_036266195.1 Thermoanaerobaculia bacterium
CCTCGATCAGGTTACGCAGGGTTGTTCCCTCGCGTTGAGCGATCTCTCGCGTGCGCGCAAACAGGTCTTCGGAGATTTCGACGGTTGTCTTCATATGGGTCAACCATATCATTGATATGGACTCACTGGAAAGTGGAGTAGTGGTGCTGAACTGGAGGTGAGGTTCATGCAGGGCTCCTCCGTATAGAGATCCGGTCCACCATCCGCCGCGCCAGATCCGGAAAGTCGCTGAACAGCCCGTCCACCCCGAGCCCGAGAAGCTGCTCGTATTCGCGCTCCGGATCGCCTTCATAGTCCGGAGCCAGGAATGGACCGTCGCTGCGCATGGTCCAGGGGTGGACGACCAGGCCGGCGCGGTGCGCGTCCTCGATCAGGGTGGTGGGGGAGAGCAGGCGCAGGTCAGGCCCGGCTGGGACAATCATGCGCTTGTTCGGGCCGATGCCATCTGCGTAGGTGGAGATCCCGGCCAGGCCCTCCGGCGTGGCGAGATCCGCGTAGCTCCTCGGGTCGTCCCAGGGCCGCCCGTCCACGTCCAGGAGCTGGACGAGCGGCAGATCGGTCAGGGTTCTGAGATACCGGAGGTTCCCCACCTCGAACGACTGGAGGAAGACCGGAGCCTCGCGGCCCTGGAACCCGGCGGCATGGAGGGCCTCCACCATCCGCTCTTCCAGGGGCAGCCCGAGCTGGCGGAACCAGGTCGGGTGCTTGGTCTCGGGGTAGACGCCGACGCCGTGCCGCCGTGCCAGCTCGAGGATCTCCTGGAACGTCGGGACCCCGAAGCGGCCGTCGAAGGAGTGGTCGCGGAAGGGAAGCCGCTCGCGGGCGCGGAGCGTCCGGATCTCCTCCAGCGTGAAGTCCTCCGTGAACCAGCCGGAGACCTCCCGGCCGTCGATGGACTTGATGGTCCGCCGATCCCGGAATTCCGGCCGGTCGGCCACGTCAGTGGTCTCCGAGATCTCGTTCTCGTGGCGGGCGATCAGCGCGCCGTTCCGGGTGATGCAGAGATCGGGCTCGATGAAGTCCGCGCCCATCGCGATCGCCAGCTCGTACGACGCGAGCGTGTGCTCGGGCCGGTAGCCGCTGGCGCCGCGATGGGCGATGACGACGGGACGGCGGCGCATGGACTACGGCGCGCGCTTCAGGGCCGCCTGGATCACGTCCTGGGGCATCCCTTCCTTCTTCCACTTGACCATGTCGTCCGCGGACAGGCTGGTCTTGAGCGACTTCTGGTTGACGAAATCCACCAGGAGGTCGGCGCCGAAGCCCTGCTTCTTGAGCTTGAGCAGTTCAGCCAGCAGCTCGTCCGGGCTCATGGCCGCGGCCATGGAGGGTGCCGCGGCCGGGACCGCCATGGGCTCGCTCTTGCCGAGCCAGGCGTTCTGGAGGCCGGTGTCGCCGAGCGCGGTAGCGTACGCCTCCTTGAGCGCGTCGCTCAGCACCTCGTTCACGTTGTCCTCGTTGCGGCTCTTGCCGTAGCGGGTGGCGTCGCCCGCGGCGTTGCCCTCCCAGAGGAGGTTGCCCCGCGAATCCAGCAGGCGGAACGCGACCCGGATGTCGGCGTTGTAGACCGAGCCCACCGGCTTGTTGCTCTCGTTGACCATGAAGCGGAGCAGCGAGCCCTTGAGCTGGAACGGCGCGCTGTCCGAGACGCGGATGCCCCACTCGCCCGCGTTCTTGAGAAGCACCTCGTTGGCCCAGCCCAGGAGATCGGTGGCCGCGCGCACCGGCCAGACCCGGTCGTCGTCGTCCGTGCTGTCGCCGATCACGGCCGGGTCGGCAATCGTGCGCCCATCCTCGATCGAGAGCCGCACCGGGATGTCGGACACCCCGAGCATCAGAGTGGGGACCGAGGTGCCGACGCTCTCCTGGGGCGAGTATCGGAGAGTGATGTTGAAAGGACCAAGCTCCTTCGCCGTCGCCGGCAGGGCGGCGAAGGCGACGAGCAGCGTCAACGCGAGCTTCCGTGCAATCGGGATCATGGCTCCTCCTTGAACGGATAAGGATCGTAGCAGACGGGGCCGGCCGGACGCCTACTTCCGCCCCCGGGTGCTCCTGGGCAGTCTAATCTTTGGAGACGAGGTAACCGGTTCCGCGCTTCAGGGCAAAGGCGTTCCTGAGCTTGGACCCGCTGAGCGTGTAGGGGTCACCGGTCCTTACGGGCTTGACAGGCATCTGGCCCGTCCGCTCTTTGGACCCTCTTGCCACGGCACCCAGATCGTAGGGATTTGAGCTGCCGTGCTTGCCGTTCCTATCCATCGCTGCTTCCTCCTTGCGCGAGGTGACGGTTCCCTGCTCCTGTCGTCGGAGTATATACCTGCGCAGCTCCGCTCAATCTCCCAAGTAGAAGTTCCAGAAAGCGTTGGTGAGCATCGGGTCTCCGGACATGACCCGGAAGATCGATCCCGACACGGTCTCCCGCAGGAAGACGTATTTCATGTCGCTGAGCCACTTGACCTCGAGCTCGAATTCGAGAGTCCTCGTCAGGACTCGCCGGATCAGTTCAGAGCATTCCTCCACACTGCGTGCGACAAGCACACCGTTGGCGACCCCGGTCTCCAGATTCACCTGGATTCCAAGAGGATGGTCCTCCCGCAGCATCCGGGCCCTTTTGTCATAGTGCTCCCGAATCGCCTTCGTCAGCCGGCCCATTGCTTCGTCGACGCCGAACCGCTTCGGAGTGGACAGCCACTCGCGAACCGTAGAGTCGTTCCAGGCAGCCCCAGGATCGAAGACCCGAAGCTGTTCGAGGATCAGCTCCCGCTTGGTCTTCTCGGGATAGATTTCCTGCAGCCGGCCGAGAAGGTCGATGGCGTAGGCCTTGTCTGCCTGGGGCACGAATGCGATGACCGGTTTGCCTTGCGCCAGAGTGGAGGCGAGCTCCGAGTCCTTGCCCAGGGTATCCGTCTCCTGGACGAAGTAGACCGTACACTTGGCTCGCCTGAGCATCAGTGCCTCGGAGAGGCCTTTGTCGATCCGGTCGTGGCAGTAGGCCTGGGTGGGGTCGAACCACCGCAGCTTGAGCTCGCGCAATCTCGGATGATCGAAGATGGCGCCTGTCAGCCGGTTCACCAGCAGATATTCGTGCGGCTCCCGCATCGACGTAGCGATATACACGTCCAGGTGATCAGAGGCCAGATAGGCCACATGGTTCCTGATGCCCGCCGACACGACGGCTGCCTGTTTCCGTTCGCCCGCCAGAGCAACAGGGTCTTTCGGGTCCTTGGCGAGACGGCCTTTCAGGTCCCTCTGAACGATATAGCCGAGATAGAACGTATCCCCGCCCGGAATCGGGATGAGCGGTTGGACCGGATCATGTCGGGAGATCAGCTCGGCCTCGTCGCGGGGTTGAGTCTCAAGCCAGTAGTACTGCAGCATCTCAGGGCTTTGCGATAGATTTTTGAAGGCGAACTTGACATTCCCGAAGTGCAGCAGGGCGAGCTTGCGGAACCTTTCCGTGCCGACCTGCAACTGCTCCAGAGAGTTGAAGGCCGAGCCTGTCCGATACTCCAGGCTGTCGTCCACGAGGTAGTGAAAGAAGCCGAGGGTGATCCGGTCGTACCCGAGCAGCAGAAGCAACTCGTTGAGCTGGCTATAGCCAAGGCCACGCCCCTCCTGATCGAGGAGAGCGAGGGCATCTTCGGGCGCTTTCGAGTCCAGGGGAGCCTTCTGCCCGGTCAGATCTTCAAGAGTCTCGAGCAGAAGCTTCGCCCGTGCGGAGAGCTCGTGCGTGCTCATGGGCAAGCCTCAAACAATCGCTGGACAACGCAGTCCACCTGCCGGTTCATGACACCTCCTTGAAAGGCAGCACGGATTCTAGCTCAAGCCAAATTTTTCTGGGTTAAGCTACCAGGTCCCATGCCGACCCCCGCCGACCGCCTCCGCGTCCGCATCCGAGCCGAGGGCCCGATCCCCTTCGCGGCCTTCATGGAGGAGGCTCTCTATGGAGAGGACGGCTACTACAACCGTCCGGACCCGCCGATCGGCGAGGCGGGCGACTTCGTGACCGGCGCCTCGTTCTCGCCGCTGTTCGGCCGGGCCACGGCGCGGCTGCTCCGGAGGCTCGACCGGGCGCTCGGCCGTCCGGCCGAGCTGTTCGAGGCGGGATACGGGACCGGGGCTCACCTGGGCAATGTCCTCGCGGCCCTTCAGGGAGAAGACCGGCGCGTCCTGGCCTGGGACCGCGTGGCACGGCCGGCGCCGACGGGTGTCGAGCGGAAGGAACGTCTGGAGGACGTCGGTCCGGTCGAGGGCCTGGTCTTCTCCTATGAGCTGTTCGACGCCCTGCCGGTCCACCGCCTGATCGGCCGCGAGAGTGGAGTGGGGGAGCTGTGGGTGGACCTGGACGCGGAAGGCGGCTTCCTCTGGAAAGAGGCCGAGCTGTCCGATCCCGCGCTGCCGGACCTGCTGGCGGGCTCCCGCCTGGAGCCGGGCCAGATCGCCGACCTCGCTCCCGGCTGGGTACCTCTATATAGAGAGGTCGCGCGCCGGCTCGGCCGAGGCCTGCTGGTCACCTGCGACTACGGCTTTGACCGGGAGCGGCTCCTCGACGTCCGCATCCGGCGCCACGGCACGCTCGCCTGCTTTTCGCGGCAGCGGGTCCACCGCAACCCCTTCGTTCTGATCGGGGAGCAGGACCTGACCGCGCACGTGGACTTCACCGCGCTGATCCGGGCCGGCGAGGAGGCCGGCCTGACCACGGTCGCGCTCACCCGGCAGGCCCTCTGGCTGACCGCCTGCGGCCTCTTCGACGACCTCCAGGACGCGACCCCCGAGGCGCGCCAGGAAGCCATGACCCTCCTCGACGGCGAAGGCATGGGAGAGGACATCCGCGTCCTGGTCCAGGCGAAGGGGATCGACCCCGGCGAGGTCCTCGACCTGCGGATGCTGGGCCGGAGATAAGCGTCCGGCGGCCCGCTGGAAGCATCCGGCGTCTCGGTTTCCGCGTCCGGCGGCCTGCCGGAAACATTCGGCGAGCTGCCGGAAGGAAAAACCGGCCGGTTTCCGCGTTCGGCGGTCAGCCGGAAGCATCCGGCGGTCCGGTTTCCACATCCGGCGGTCAGCCAGAAGCATCCGGCGAGCCGCCGGAAGGAGAACCCGGTCCGGTTTCCGCG
>DATANP010000595.1:0-4768 GCA_036266195.1 Thermoanaerobaculia bacterium
TGGGATCGGGCCAGGGCGCCAGCACCGGATCGGCGGCCAACCAGGGGCGATCCGTGAGACTGTGGCTGCGCACGTCGTCGACCGGGGCCAGGCCGAGCGCTGTCCGGCGCGAGCTCAGCAGGGGGCCCCACATGCCGTTCCAACGCAGGGAATCCTGGGCCCAGATCTCGCTGTAGTCGGCCTTTACGGGGGCCGGCGTGTCTCCCAGCAGACTCAGCACGGGCGGGGCGTGGTGCGGCGATGGCAGGACGGCCGGGCAGTAGGCGGCGAAGACGTACGGGATGCCCAGGCTCTCCGCCACGGAGGGAGCGGCGATCTGCAGGACTGTTGCTCCCACGATGACGTCGCAGTCCTGGGCCGCCGCCGTGATCGTTTCGAATTGCGCGGCGACCGTGCCTTCCATCATCTGGCGCCGCTGCTCGGGCGTGGGCGGGGCTGCCGAGGGACTGGCTTTGCCGGTCGAGCGCACCTCCGGTCCGATCGGTGTGACCGGCATCCCCAGGCTTTCGATCCATTCGCGGAAGTCGGGCGGCACGCACAGGCGGACCTCCTGGCCGAGGTCCCTCAACGCCAGCCCCAGAGCCACCAGCGGTTGGACATCTCCGCGCGACCCGATTGTCGATAGCAGCACGCGCATGTGATCTCTCCCATGACAGGTGTTTTGATCTCTCACGGACGTGAAGTCTGAACCGGCGCGGGGGCCTTGCCGCAAGTCTCCCTGCGGGCGGTATACTGAAGCAGGCGATGAGACTTGTGCGCGAAGACAGTCGTATCGAGCGATACGCCAGCTCGCCAGGCGGCTGATCGCTCAGGGCTGGACGCACGAAGGCGACGAGCGATCCCTTCGCCATTGGAGCGCGTGGTCGTTCCGGGCCTCTACGTGATCCACGACGACAGCTCCTTCACGATCCATTGCCCGTCCTTTTCTTCGACGCTGAATCTTCCGCCTTGCCAGGAAGCGGACCAGAGGACCAGGGCGCGGCGGCCGCTGTGGTCGAACAGGAAGAGGCTGAGCTCCACAGGATAGAAGGGACCGATGATGTTGCGGGCGGCTTCGACTTCGGCGCGGGTCAGGATGACGATGCGCCGGTCCGGACTGAGGCCGGTGAAGAGCGGACGCTCGCCGACGAGATAGACGGTCGGCACGATGACGGGCGGCACGCCCTTGGGTGGGCAGTCGCAGGACACCCCGGCCGGCGTTCCATCGATCCCTTCGACGATCGCCCTGCGGCCCACTCCGGCGATCTTTTTCATGACGGCGGCCAGGGCTTCGGTGGCCGCCGAGGCATCGGCGGACTGCGGCACGCCCGGAAGCAGGTCGTCGCCGTCGGCCTGGCCGTCCCCATCGCTGTCCGCCAGGTTCGGATCGGTCAGCAGGCGGGCTTCGACGAGGTCGGTCAGACCGTCTCCGTCCTGATCACGGCTCAGGGCGGCGAGCGGGAGGTCGAGGAAGAGAGCCTTGGCCGTCCGCTTGACCGGCAGGGAGATCGGAGGAAAGACGATCTGGGTGGGGTCGAGCTCACGGACTTCCACCTCCAGGCGCAGGTGGTCGCCGTCGAGCAGGGGAAGGTTGGAGACCGGACGCACGACGTAGGGCTGGTTGATCCGGAGTCCGGTATAGAGAGGATCTCCCCAGGTGGCGCCGCCGTCGTCGGAGAGGACCACCCAGTAGGCGCCGGCGGAGATTTCGCCGACCGGGTCCAACGCCTGGGATTCCACGATCGCGGCGATTTTCTGTCCATCCTGCCCGACGCGGATGACGCTGAGGCCGGACGGCAGGTGGGCGCCCCGTGCCTCTTCCTTCAATTGTGCCTCGATCTGCTCGTCGCTCAGGTCGACAGGCTCGATGCCTTCCGGAAGCGGGTGCTCCGAGAAGACCGGGACGGGCGGTTTGGCGAGGAGGCGGGCGATGACCGGTGCCGCCGGGTCGGGTCCCAGGGAGGTGCTCGCAGCAGCTTCCGCGGCTCGGGCCTGATCTTCGAAGCTCAGCAGGAGCGCCTTTCTCTCCGCGTCGATCCCTTCCCGGATCGTCCGCAGGCGGGCCGGCACGTCCGAGCCGGGATCGAAGGACGAGTCTTCGTAGCCCAGAATGCGGACGATCTGGTCGAGCTCGAAAGCCGCCAGGGCCGGGTAGGCTTCGCGTTCCGCCAGGCGGGCGTTCAGCATCGATCCTGCCAGGGGCCACCTGATCATGAAATCCGAAGTCGATTCGGTCAGGAGGTCGAACCCGTCGTCCGTGGGTGAGGAGAGTGCGCGCTCCATCAGGCGCCGCAGGAAGAGGAGAGCGTCCTGCTCCGGCCGGACTCCCTGAGAGCTCCGGGCGACCGGGTGCTGGACCGCGGTCCGAAGAAGCTGCCCGGCCAACTCCCGGTCTCCATCGAGGAAGGCGGCCGCGGCCAGCTCGAGCCGGGGGTCGCGCCAATTGTTGTCAGGGGTGCTGGAAACGTTCTCGAAGGAGGGACGGATCGCCGGCGGCAGCTCGCGGTAGGCGAGCACGGCCCGATGAAGAAAACCTTTTTCCAGAAGACGGCCGAGCCATCGCGCCGCCAGAGCCGGGGCCGTGGGAGCATCGGAGGAGGAAGAAGGCGCGGCGAGGCGGACGCGGAAGGCCTCTTCCTGAAAAGTGATCTTCCAGGCCGCATCCGGCATGACCTTCGCGGCCTGGTCCCAGAGCCCGGCGTCCGTTGGGCTGACGGCAAGCGCGGCGACGGCGATCTGCACGTGAAGCGGAGAGTCGCTCTCGCCGGTCGGCGCTAGGAGGAGCCGGGCCAACCCGGCGGGATCTTGCGAGGTCCGCACGATGTCGAGCAACGCCGGATCGGGGCTCGTCAACTTTCCGGACCAGTGGTAGTTGTCGTAAAAGGCGGCCAGTTCTGTCGCGACGCGCTCGCCGGGGTCCTGCCGCAACAAGGATATGAATTCGGATTCAAAATTCCGGATCTCCGTCTCGGAGATCTCCTCGTCATATTCGCGGTCTTCGAGCGCCTTGGTGCGCGCCACCAGTTGGTCGAGCGTGCCCTCGGCGGACCAGCCGGGACAAGGAAGAACGGCCAGGGCGAGGACGAGGGCAAAGAGGAAGATACGCGATCGGAGCATACGCACCCCCAGGGGCTTCGCAAGGCATTTGAACGTCCAACTCGCAAACGGCTTGCCAGCTTCGGGCAGCCTGCTTCCTGAGACTCGTGGGACAGCGTTTCGGTTCCCCGTCTGTGCGTGCAAGTGCTGAAGCTCTATCGCATGCCGACTCTTGACGCGGGCCGGCGGATGACCTAGGGTGTCCCCACCGAGTCAAGCACGAGGAGGTGTGGGATGGGTCACCCGAAGTGGTCGGACGACCGCTTCCTCGACAGCCTCCGGCAGCAGGGGGATCCGCAGGCGGACCTCGCGGTCAGCCGGCTCGTCGAGGAGCGCGATGTCCGCGCTGTCAACGAGGTTTTCAAGACGCTGCGGGCGGACGATTCTCCGATCCCGGAGGACGCCCCGGCTCCGTTCCGGGAGTTCGCCGAGGCCACCGGCGGGCTGCCGTCGTGGGCCGACCGCGGACGCCTCGCCCGCGGCGGCGAGGTGTTCCTCAAGCATGCGTTCTCCGCCGCGGTGGTGATGCTGGCCTCCAGCCTGCCGCGCGGCTATGCGGCGCCCTGCCTGTGCCACATCCTGTCGATCTCCCGCGATCTGGCGAGCCACCCCTATCAGCGGCTGATGGGCGTGATCCAACTCCTGGTCAACGTGTCGAGCAAGGACGCGTTCGAGCCGGACGGCCGGGCCGTGGTCACGGCGCAGAAGCTGCGGCTGCTCCATGCGGGGGTACGCACGCTCGTGCCCCGCTTCCGGCCGGGATACCAGGAGAAGTTCGGCGTGCCCGTGAATCATGAGGACATGCTCGCCACGATCATGGGCTTTTCCTATCTCGTGATCGAAGGCATCCAGCGGATGGGCCTCTCCCTGAGCGAGGCGGATGCCGAGGATTTCTACTACCTTTGGCGCGTCTACGCACAGATGATGGGCATCCACCCGGAGGGCAAGCCGGACGACGACAGCTACATCCCGGCCACGGTGGAGGAGGCGAAGCAGTTCTACGACTCCTTCGCCCGCCGGCAGGACACGAGCCTGGCTCACAACCCGTACGGGCTGGTCCTGACGCAGGACAATCTGGCGATGATGCGCGACCTGATCCCGAAATGGCTGCGCCTGTTCGGATTCGGGCTAGCGCCGCGCCTGGCGATGTCCGAGCTGATGACCCCGGAGGAGCTGGCGCGCGTGGGCGTCCGGCCGGTCATGGGCCATGGTGTGCTGCGGGCCGCCTTCGGCCTGGTCCTGAGAACCGCCCAGGGGCTCCTGGACGTCATTCCGTTCTCCACGCGGCTCGCCACGCTGATCTTCCAGGGCATGATCGACACCAGCCGGCAGGGCGAGGTGGAGTTCTGCATCCCGGTCAACCTGATCACGCTACGCAGTGCGAGCCTGGAGTAGAAAGCCGATGATCGACTGGAGCAAACTGGTCAATCTGCAGGACTACACGCCCTTTGAGCTGCTGCTCTTTGCCGGCGGCTGCTACCTGTGGGTGGTGGTCTACATGCTCTACATCCGGAGCATCCTCAAGAAGAAGTTCATCGAGGCGCCGATCTTCGCCGTGTGCGGCAACATCGGGTGGGAGTTCGCCTGGAGCTTCCTGCTGCGCACGGACATGGGTCCCCTGCTCGTGTGGTGCTACCGGTTCTGGTTCTTCTTCGATCTGTTCATCTTCTGGGGCGTGCTGACGTACGGCTGG
>DATANP010000596.1:0-12938 GCA_036266195.1 Thermoanaerobaculia bacterium
CCCGTGGATCCCGCCTGGTAGCTTCCGACGAGCGTCACGCCCGAATACGCGCCATCGCCGATCAACATCACATGCCAGGTGCCCGCCGCCGGCGATGGGAAGGAACAGGTCTCGTTGCTGTCTCCCGCGTACGGCCGGCAGTCGTACGTCGTGGTGGTCGGCGCCGAGTCGAACCGCACGTACAGATCGGCGTCGCCGGTGCCGCCCGAGATCTGGAACTGCAGGTTCGATGCTCCCGACGGCACGCTCATCGTCCAGAACTGCTGGCTGGCGTGCGCTCCCGAGATCCCCGACACCGGAACGCCGTTTTGCAGCACGTTGCCCGTGGACGTGCCCGGCTTGATCGCCAGCGCCGGCGTCCATCCCGGGTTCACGCCATCCCCCGAGTAGGCGCCTCGAAAGGTAGCGATCCGCGACCGTGTGTTGAAATCAAGGTCCCGGTCCAGCAGGCCGGAGAAGACGGAGTAGTCGATCGCGGTGCCCTGGAGCTGGCCGGTCTTCGGGTAGAGGTCGAGGCCCGATCCCAGAGCCGCCATCGGGTTGTTGAGGTAGGTCGAGGCCGCGGCGTAGGTACCCGTCACGTTGTTGCTCTGCTGGCCGCCGGTCAGGGGCGTGCCAGCGAAGACGGCGTTGCCGATGACGCGCTGCGGGTAGGCGGAGTCGGCGCCCGTGATCAGGATGCCGGTGTAGCCGGCGACCACGGTGTTGTTGAAGACTTCGATCCGCCTTGGCACGCTGTATTGCGGCTGGATACGCACCGCGTCGCTCGCGCGATTCACGAACAGGTTGTCGTGGAGGGCGAGGTTGCCCTCACCCTGGAACAGGCTTTCGTAGGGGTTCTGGTAGAAGAGGTTCCCGTAGATCTGGTAGATGTCCGAGGAGCCCGGGCCCGAGAGCGGCCAGTGGCCCACGAGGAGGTTCGGCCGCACGTCGACACCGGAGCTCGAGCCCGTTTCCTTGCTGAAGGTGTTATGGCGGATGATCGTCGTGCCCGTCGACGGGACGCCGATCGAGGTGTCGCGGCCGAGCTGGTGCTTGAACTGGGCGTTGTAGCCCAGGGTGCCGTACACGAGGTTGTGCTCGACCAGCGAGTTAACGAACTCGTCCTGGCCGTCGGAGTTGCCGAAGTACATCCCCGTGCCCGCGCTGGTGATCGTATTGTAGCGGACGACCCAGTTCCAGGCCGGGCACTTGGTGCTGATGCCCACAATCTGCTTATTCTGGTTGAAGTTCTTGAAGCTCAACCCCTCGATCAGGATGTGGTGAACGGACACGGCGGTTGCCTCGGCCTTGACGCCGTCGCCCCCCTTGCCCAGGCCGTCGAGCGACAGGTTGCGCACGGCGATGTAGCTCGAATCCTTGAGGCTCACGACGTTCCAGGAATCGCTGCCCGTAAACAGGGCGGGCGAGCCGCTCGCGGGACCCTCGATGACGATGCACTGGCCGGGCTCGCCGTTCTTGTTCCAGAGGGGGAGGCCCTGGGTGTAGGTGCCGGCGGCGAGTTGGAGCCGGTCGCCCGGGAGCAGCCCCGCGATCAGCGACCGGTAGTTGGAGGGGGTTGCCTGGATGGTTCTCAAGGGGGCTGCGCCGTTACAGCCGCTCAAGGTCTGATCGAGAGTCTGGGCCTGGGTCGCCGAGGCGGCGAGAAGTGTGACGATGGCTATCCGGAGGAGGGCTTTCCGCAGCATGGAGTAATTCCTCTAGGTTGTTTGCGGACTGGCACGCGTACAACGAACGACGCTGATCGACTCATTGCCGAGCGAATTTGAGTGTACAACTTTTAAGTTAACAAATATGGCCTGGAGCGCGATCCGCGCCTCGTCCTCTGCATCCGCCACAACCTGGTCGACAACGCGCCGGCGCGCGAAGTGACTCAGGGTTTCTCCCGCGCCTCGCCCGCCTCGCAATTGACGCGCGGGCTGTCGCTCTCGCCGGCCTCGTCCGCGGCGGGCGCCGGCTGCGCCGGCTCCACGAAGGTCGCGCCGGTCAGCTCCGTGCTCACCACCTGGTATTCGGTCTTGCGCCCGAAGCGGACGACGTCACCGAGTTGCAGGGTGCAGCGCTCGACGCGTGCGCCGTTGACCCAGGTCCCTCCCGAGGAGCCGAGGTCCTCCAGCACCAGCTCCGCTCCCTGGCAGCGCAGGCGCGCATGCCGGCGCGAGACGGCGAGGTCCGCGAGGACGACGTCGCAGGTCGTCGCCCGGCCGATCTGGAGCGGCCTGCCGTCCGGCCGGATCTCGCCGGTGAGCGCAGGACCGCCCCGGCGGACGAGCTTCAACGGAAAGCGCATCGATGGTCCCTCCCTGGAATCGTAGTAGGATTATCTTAAGACATCGCAGGACATTCTGAGCATGCTTGTCGCCGGCACCCGCCTCGGCCCCTACGAGATCCTTGCCCCGCTGGGCGCGGGGGGCATGGGAGAGGTCTACCGCGCGAAGGACCCGCGGCTGGGACGGCAGGTGGCGATCAAGATCCTGTCTCCCGAGCTCGCCTCCGATCCCGAGCGGCTCCAGCGCTTCGAGCAGGAGGCACGGGCCGCCTCGGCGCTCAGCCATCCCCACATCCTGGCGGTCTTCGACTTCCGTTCCGAGAGCGGGACGTCCTATCTTGTGACCGAGCTGCTCGAGGGCGAGACCCTGCGCGCGCGGCTCGCGGGAGGAGCGCTGCCGGTGCGCAAGGCCGTGGACATCGCGATCCAGACCGCCCGCGGCCTGGCGGCGGCGCACGAGCAGGGGATCGTACACCGGGACCTGAAGCCCGAGAACCTGTTCCTGACCCGGGACGGGCAGGTGAAGATCCTGGACTTCGGCCTCGCCAAGCTGCCGCTTCCGGACTCGGCTTCCAGGCTCGCCGCGGCCACGACCGTGCCCGGCACGGAGCCGGGCGTGGTGATGGGCACGGTCGGCTACATGGCGCCCGAGCAGGCGCGCGGGCTGCCGGTCGATGCGCGGGCGGACCTCTTCTCGCTGGGCGCCATCCTCTACGAGATGCTCGCCGGGCGCCGGGCCTTTCAGGGTAGCGCGGCGGTCGAGGTCCTGAACGCCATCCTGCGCCAGGACCCGCCGGACCTCCAGAGCGCGGACGGACGGCCGATCCCCCTGGCCGTCGAGCTTGTGGTCCGGCACTGCCTGGAGAAGGACCGCGAGGCGCGCTTCCAGTCGGCGCGCGACTTCGTGTTCGCCCTGGAGGCGCTGTCCGGCTCCACCTCCACCCCGGGCGCCGGGGCCCCCTCGACACGGCGGCGGATCGCCTGGGGAGTCGCGGGCCTCCTCCTCGTCGGCCTCCTGGGCCTGGGGATCTGGCTCTCCAGGATGCCGGACGGACGGCGGGCTCCGCTCCAGACGTCGATCCTGGCGCCGCCCGGCTCGAAGCTGTACAGCTTCCCCTCCGCGGTGCTCTCGCCGGACGGCAGGCAGGTCGTCCTCGTCGCCATCGGGACCGACAGCGGCACCCGCCTCTGGATCCGCTCGCTGGACAAGGACGAGCCACGGCCGCTCGACGGCACGACCGGTGCGCAACGCCCCTTCTGGTCGCCGGACGGCAGGTCGATCGCGTTCTTCGCCGAGGGGAAGCTCAAGCGGATCCCGGCGGAGGGCGGACCGGTGCAGACTCTGGCGGCGGCGCCCATGGGCATCGGCGGCGTCTGGGGGGAGGACGGCACGATCCTGTTCGCGCCCAGCACGCTGTCGGCTCTCTGGCGCGTCGACGCCGGCGGCGGAACCGCTGTGCCGGTCACCCGGCTGGACCGGGCGCGCCGCGACGTCAGCCACCGCTGGCCCGCCTTTCTCCCCGGCCAGAAACGCTTTCTGGTCACCGTGCAGACGGACGGGGACCGCAGCGGCGTCTATGTCGGGACCGTCGGCTCGCCGGACCTGCAGTTCCTCTTTGCCTCTTCCTCGAACGTGCTCTACGCACCGCCGGGCTACCTCCTTTTCGCGCGCGAAGGCAACCTGGTGGCGCAGCGGTTCGACGCCGGCTCGCTCGAGCTCTCGGGAGAGCCGGTCCCCCTGGCGGGAGGGCTCAGCATCGAGGCCGGCGCGGCCGACTTCTCGGTCGCCGGCACGGGAGCCCTGACCTACCGCACCACGCCCCTGGTGCTCACGCAGCTCCTCTGGTTCGATCGGACCGGGCAGCGTCTGGGCACGCTGGGCGAGCCGGGCTACTGGTCCAGCCCGCGGATCTCACCGGATGGCCGGCAGGTGGCGGTGACGAGCTTCGATCCACAGACCCAGGCCTTCAGCATCTGGCTCGTCGACGTCGCGGGAGGGCGGGCGCGTCCCTTTGCGAAGTCGGATCCCGGCAGCTACTTCTTCGCCGTCTGGTCTCCGGATCAGTCCCGGCTCGCTCTGGCCGTCGAGCGCGGCGGCGCGGCGGACCTCTATGCCAAGGGTGTGGACGGCGGCGCGGAACGCGCGCTGCGGATCTCCGGGAGCTTCAAGTTTCCCACCGACTGGTCCTCCGACGGCCGGCTGCTCCTGTATACGGCGACGGATTCCACCGGGGGTTGGAATGTCGAGGCGCTGCCGCTCGCGGGCGGGCCTCCTCTTTCCATCCTGAACAGCCCGTTCACCGAGTACGGTGCCCAGCTCTCGCCGGACCGGCGGTGGCTCGCCTATGTCTCCGACGCTAACGGGCGGCTGGAGGTCTACGTGCGTCCCTTCGCCCGGCCGGGCGCCGATCGCCTGGTCTCGTCCGAGGGCGGCTTCGGTCCGCGCTGGCGCCGCGACGGCCGCGAGCTCTTCTACACCGCGCAGGACGGCCGCCTCATGGCCGTGCCCATGGGATCGCCCCTGGAATCGAAGACGCTCGATCCCGGCCCTGCCCGCGGCCTCTTCGACGCGCGCCTGGGCGTGCTGCCCTACGACCTGGCCGAGTACGACGTCGCGGCGGACGGCCAGCGTTTCCTCGTCAATCAGTCGGTGGGCCGGCCCTGGCCCGAGGTCGTGAGCCTGCTCCTCGACTGGACGGCGAAGCTGCCGCGCTGAGGGTGAAGCATCGTCTCTCGACGTGCCCGACCGGAAGCCAGAATACGGTCGGGTATGCTAAACTGTCGTCTCGACGCAAGGGGAGACGGCGCGTGACGAATCTTCTTCAGAAGGCCTTTGACGAGGCAGCCAAGCTTCCCGAGAAGAACCAAGATGCGCTCGGTTCCTTGCTGCTCGACGAGATTGAAGTGGAGCGGCGACGGGAAGATCAGAGATCTGGAATGCCGTGGCCAGAGATCCGAGAGCGCTATCCGCACCAGTGGCTGTTGCTCGAAGCCACAGAGGCGCACTCCTCGGGAGGACAGCGGATTCTCGAGAGCCTCACCGTCCTGGAGGCATGCCCGGACGGGCTCTCCGCCATGAGGAGATACGGAGAGATCCACGGTCAAGACTCTCATCGGGAGCTATACGTCCTGCACACAGATAGGGAGACCGTGGAGATCGAAGAAGTCCACTGGGCTGGAATCCGGGCGGCCTCTTGAATATCCGGTTGGAGGATGGGCTTCCATTCGTCACGGTCAGGCTCGGGCGGGGTGCAGAGAAGCTTGTGCTGGAGCGGGTTCTCCTCGATACCGGCTCTGCCGCGACGATGTTCGCAGTTGATGAAATCGCCACCCTGGGAATCGTCCCCGAGCCAGCAGATCGAGTCCGTCGCGTCGTCGGAATCGGCGGTATCGAGCTCGTCCTTTCCAAGCGCATCGAGAGCTTGGCGCTTGGAGACATCCAGGTGCGAGACTTCCCGATTCAGATTGGAGCAATGAAGTATGGCTTTCCCCTTCAGGGGTTGCTCGGCACCGACTTCTTCGTCCAAGCCCGGGTTGTCCTGGATCTCGGCCTCTTAGAGGTTTACCCGAGCTCCTCCGGGCGCAGCCGCATGTGAGTTGGCCTTTGGCGCAGCCGCAGATGGGCCGGGGAGGTTCTCCACCTAGAGGAACTCTCGGCGCCGAGCCCGTGCGAAGCTGGCCGGCTACCCTGCCGCCCGCTCCTCCCAGACCTGGACGAGGTGGAGGATCACCTCCACGGCCTTCTCCATGTCCTGGGCGGAGACCCACTCCAGGCGGGAGTGGAAGTTCTGCTCGCCCGCGAAGATGTTCGGCGTCGGCAGGCCCATGAAGCTGAGCTTCGAGCCGTCGGTGCCGCCCCGGATCGGCTTTTCCTGGGCGGTGACGCCGGCGCGGCGCATGGCCTCGCGGGCGTTCTCCAGGACGTCCGGAAGCTGGTCGAGCACCTCGCGCATGTTGCGGTAGCTCTCTTCGACCTTGACCTCCAGCGACGCGCCGGGCCAGCCGGCCACGGTCTCGCGCGCCAGCTTCTCCAGGAAGTCTTCCTTTTCCTTGAGGCCGGGCGTCTTGAAGTCGCGGATCAGCACCTTGACCGAGGTGCGCTCGACGCTCGCATTGACCACGTAGGGGTGGACGTAGCCCTCGTAGCCTTCGGTCGTCTCGGGCGACATCTCGCGCGGCAGCCGGTGAATGAAGTCCGCGGCCACCTTGATCGAGTTGATCATGCTCCCCTTGGCATAGCCCGGATGGGTGTTGAAGCCCTGGAAGGTCAGGGTCATGGCGTCGGCCGAGAAGCTCTCGCACTCCAGCTCGCCGCGCGCGCCGCCGTCGAGGGTATAGGCATACTTCGCACCGAAGCGGGGCACGTCGAAGTGCTTGGTGCCGGCGCCGACCTCCTCGTCGGGCGTGAAGCCGACGCGGATGGTGCCGTGCGGGATCTCGGGGTGGGCCATGAGGTATTCGGCCGCGGCCACGATCTCGGCCACGCCGGCCTTGTTGTCGGCGCCGAGGAGGGTGGTGCCCGAGGCGGTGATGATGTCGTCGCCGACGCGCTGGCCGAGGTAGGGGCTGTCGGACGGGCGCAGGACGGCGGTCGGATCGTCGGGCAGGACGAGGTCCTGGCCCTGGTAGTTGCGGTGGACGATGGGCTTGACGCCGGCGCCGCTCATCTCGGGCGAGGTGTCCACGTGGGCGATCAGGCCGATGACCGGCACGCCCGCCTTCTTCGTCGTGGCCGGGATGGTGGCCATGACATAGCCATGCTGGTCGAGCTCGGCGTCGGCGAGGCCGATGGCGCGCAGCTCGTCCACCAGGTGGCGCAGCAGGTCGAGCTGCTTGGGCGTGCTGGGATAGGTGTCCGAGGTCTCGGTGGACTGGGTGTCGAAGGTCACGTAGCGCAGGAAGCGCTCGACGCAGGAGAAGCGGTGTTCAGTGGGGGCGTCGCTCATCCGGCAAGGCTATCAAAAACAAACAGGCCTAAAAAACAAACAGGGGAGCCGCGGCCACGGCTCCCCTCTTCCAGACTCCAGATCAACTTGACCAGTTGCGGTCCAGCCCGACCGCGCAAAGCAAAAACGGAGTCGCTCCCTCCAGCCCCTCTTTTCTCCGCCTCCTCGAAATAGCCCCCAGGCACCCCTGGGGAGCCTCCCCCGCCCAGCCCCGGTTGTGCAGAGGTTAGCCGGGTGGGACCTCCAAGCCTAGAGCATGAGCATGCGTGACTTTTGGCCTGGATCGCCGGCCTAGACCAGCCCGGCCTTGAGCCTGCGGCTGACGTCCTCGGACCTGGCGTGGGCGCGGAGCTTGCCGTAGATCGAGCGCACGTGGACCGGGATCGCGGCCGGGCTGATGCGCAGATCAGCCGCCGCCGACTGGTGGCTGTGGCCGTCGGCCAGCAGCGAGAGCAGCTTCCTCTCCAGGTTCGAGAGATCGTTCCCGCCGCGCGACGACGGCCGGACCTCACGGAACAGTTGGATCACCTTGTGCGCGATGTCCGGCGACAGTGGCGCCCCCCTCTCGACCGCCTCGAGCACCGCGCCCAGAAGCCGGCCCGGCGGCGTCTTCTTGAGCAGGTAGCCGCTCGCGCCGTTGCACAGCGCCTCGAAGATCCGGTCCTCGTCGTAGAACAGGGTCAGCATGAGAATCGCCATCCCGGGGTGCCGCTCGTGGAAGTGGCGCGCGGCCTCGGACCCCAGCATGCCGGGGAGGTTGATGTCCAGGAGCAGGACGTCCGGCGACGGCTTCATCAGGGCGAGCCCCTCCAGCCCCAGCTCGGCGGAGCCATAGGCGCCGACGCAGCGGAAGCCTTGGGTGCCGTCGATCAGCAGGCGCAGGGCCTCCTGCGCTGCCGCGTCGTCTTCGACGACGGCGATCCGTAGGGTCTCGGGCGGAGTCATGTCTGGCTCTTGAGCCTCTACTACTTCCTACCATGGGCAGGAAGCCGGGCCAAGCGCATGAATATGCGTTGAGTTGCTCACTGGATGAACACACTGCGCACAAAAGCTGCGCATCCTGGTTTTCGCCAAAAAAACAGGGGGGCCAATCGGCCCCCCGTTCTCAGACTTCAACAGACTCGATCGGTGCGCGTTCAGCCCATCCGCGCGATGTCAAAGGCGATGCTCACTTCCCTCCGGATCGCCCCCAGGAACCCCCGGGGAGCCTCCACCACTCGTCCACCCAGGAGAGAGAATAGCCGCACGCAGGGGCTGCGCCTAGAGCATGAGCATGCGTGACTTTCAAGAGACCGAACGCTCGTTCTAGATCAGCCCGGCCTTGAGCGCCTTGCTGACCGCCTCGGACTTGGAGTGGACGTGCAGCTTGTCGTAGATCGAGCGGATGTAGTTGCGGACCGTGTTGATGCTGACCCGCATCTCGTCCGCCGCCGCCTGGTAGCTGTAGCCCTCGGCGAGCAGGGAGAGCAGCTTGGTTTCCAGGCGCGTGAGGTCGGCCTCCACGCGGGCCGGCGGCCGGATGTCGCGGAACAGGCGGACGACCTTGTGCGCGATCTCGGGCGACAGCGGGGCGCCCTTCTCGCGCGCCTCGCGGATGGCCTCCAGGAGGCGGGCCGGCGGCGTCTTCTTGAGCAGGTAGCCGCTCGCACCGTTGCACAGCGATTCGAAGATGCGGTCCTCGTCGTCGTGGAGGGTCAGCATGAGGATCGACATCGCCGGGTATTGCTCGTGGAAGAGGCGGACGGCCTCGGAGCCGGTCATGCCAGGGAGGTTGATGTCGAGGAGCAGGACGTCCGGCGGCAGCTCCAGCGCCGCGAGCCCGTCCAGCGCCAGCTCGGCGGAGCCCCAGGCGCCGGTGCACTGAAAGCCATGGGTGCCGTCGATCAGCATCCGCAGCGCCTCCTGCGCTGCCGGGTTGTCCTCGACCACCGCGATCCGGATCGTGTCCTGCATCATCCTGCGCTTCCGCCGGACAGCGGCACGTCGAGACGGATCTCGGTGCCCTGTCCGGCCTGCGAATCCATCTTGAGCTCTCCTCCGAGCTGCATGGCCCGGCCGATCATGCTGGGCAGCCCATGGCGGCCCACGCTCTCGGTGGCCTTGGGCGGGGCGAAACCCTTGCCATTATCCCGGATCACGGCCGAAAGGCGGCGGCCCGCCAGAGAGATGGACATGGTGACCGAGGTCGCCTCCGAATGGCGGGCGGCATTGTTGAGAGCCTCTTTGAAAATGAGATAGAGATGCCGCCTCTCTATGGGGGAGAGCTTCACCTGCTCCGGGTCCGGCGGCGCCTGGAGGTTCCAGGCCATGCCCCGCGCCTCCAGCAGGTCGCCCGCGAAGCGCCGGATGCGCGTGACGAGGCTGCGCAGGTTGTCGCGCCGCGGGTCGATCGCCCAGATGTTCTCGCCCAGGGCCTCGATCATCTCGCGCGCAGCCTCGCCGATCTCGGAGACCAGGCGGGCGCCTTCGGGGTCGGACTCGACCCGCCGCCGCGCCACCTCGCTCAGGATGGAGATGCGCGACAGGCTCGATCCCAGGTCGTCGTGAAGATCGGTCGCCAGGTGGGTGCGCATCTGCTCGACCGCCAGGCCCACGGCCACGGCGTGAGACACGCGGTAGCGGTAGACCGAGTAGACGATCCCGGCGATCGCGAGCGCGGCCACGAGCACGACCCAGACCCGGCGCCAGACGGGAGGACTGACGGCCAGCACGACCTCGGCCGGCGCGGCGCTGGCGACCTGGGTGTCGGGGTTGACGGCGCGCACGAGGAAGCGCAGGTGCCCGGCCGGGAGGTTGGCGTAGTGCACCGACCGCGAGGCGCTCGGCTGGCTCCAGTCGCGGTCGAAGCCCTCCAGCCGGTACTGGTAGGCGAGGCTGCCGCGCCCGGGCGCGAAGCTCAGGGCCAGGAATTCGATCTCCACCCGGCTCCTGCCCGACTCCAGCCGCAGGCCGTCCACCCGGGTCGCCCCCAGCTCGGAGACCCGCTGCGAGGCGCCGTCCACGCGCACCGAGGTGATCCAGGGCTGGGGCACCGCCACCGCCGCCTGCCGCTCCGGCCGGAGCCGCGACAGGCCGCGGCGGGTGCCGAACCAGAGGTAGCCCTGCGGATCGGTCCAGGCCGCGTCCACCCGGTTGCTCGCCAGGCCGTCGGCGGTCGTGAAGTGCTCGACCTGGCCGGTCGCGGGGTCCAGCCGGTCCAGCCCCTTGTGCCCGCCCAGGTAGAGCCGGCCCCAGCGGTCGTCGGTGACGCAGAGGATCTCGTCCGAGGACAGCCCCTGGGCCGTGGTGTAGTGGACGAAGCGCAGACCCGCGGAGGGCGTCGCGTCCAGCCGCCCCACGCCGCCGCCCTCGGTCGCCACCCAGAGATGCCCGCCATGGTCGACGTGGAGGTCGGTGACCGGGCCGTCCGGCAGTCCGCTCTTCGCTCCGACGGGCTCGAACCGTCCTTCGCTGCCGGCGGCACGTCTCACCAGGCCGCCTTCGGAGAAGCCTACCCAGATCTGGCCGGACCGGTCTTCGGCCACGGCCGACGGCACGCCGGCCGGAAGCCCGTCCTCGTGCCCCCACGTCCGGAAGGTGTCGGCGGCGCGGGACCACATCGCCAGCGGCCGCGCGCCGTTGGTGCCGATCCACAGGTTGCCACGCGAGTCCTCCAGGAGCCGCTCCACGCTGTTGCCGCCGAGTCCGTCCCGGATGGTGTAGACCTTCGGGGTGGCCGAGGTGAGCCCCTCGAAGCCCGTGCTGGCCGGGTAGCGCAGGAGGCCCTGGCCGGTGGCGATCCACCATTCGCGCGCCCGGTCCAGCAGGACGGACTGGCGCACGCTCCAGCCCAGGTAGGCAATGCCGGGCATCCGCGGACGGACGGCGGCGAACCGGATGCCGTCGAAGCGCTGGAGCCAGAGCTCGTTGGTGAAGGTGTTGCTCGATTGGACGTACAGGGTGCCGTCGCCCGTGCTGAAGATGGAATTCACCTGCGGGTGCGCCAGGCCGTCGGTCGAGCCGAAGCCGACCAGCCCGTCCCGGGCCACCCGCATGACGCCGCGGCTCTCGGTGCCGAGCCAGATGTTGCCGTCCCGGTCCTCCGCCAGGGCGGTGAGGGCATTCTCGGTGAGGCCGTTGGCGTCGGTCCGCAGCCGCAGGCGGTGCCCATCCCAGACGTAGAGCCCGGAGCTGGAGGTCAGGCGCACCATGCCGTTGCCCGACACGTGAATCCTCCGCCAGCCGACGCCCTCGAAGTCGCCGACCAGGCAGACCGAGCCGGGCGCGCGCGGCAGGGCGGCAGGGCGGTCGAACCCGACGGTGCAGCCGTCGTGGCCGTGGTTTTTACCGGCCAACGGCGGCCTCGGCGCTCCCGGGCCGCCGTTCTCCGGCCGGGGTACCAGGGTATAGACGTGGAGCGCGTGGACGATCCACAGCCGGCCGTCGCGGTCCACCCCGAGGTCGCTCACCGGGTCCTCGCCATGGTGCGGCAGGACCGGGTAGGAGAGGAAGGCGCCGTTCGAGAGCCGCCGCAGCAGCCCTCTCTGCGTGCCGATCCACAGGCTTCCGTCGAGCGTCTCGGCGAACGAGAGGATCTGGCCGGGCTGGGCGCCGAGCCGGACCTCCTGGACCCGGGGCTCGCCCTGGCCCGCCTCGATGGTGAACAGGTGGCCGTCGCCTCCGGCCCAGACGCGGCCGGCGCGGTCTTCGTACAGGGAGAACACGGCTTCCGGCCGGGCCGATCCCAGGTTGACCCGGCGGAACGCGGGCTCGCCCGCGGGCCGGTCCGGGACGAAGCGGGCCAGCCCCTTCCGGGTGGCGACCCAGTAGGTGCCGTCGCGGCTCTCCAGCACGGCGTCGGCGCGCGCCTGCGGCAGGCCGTCGGCCACGCCGTAGCTCGTGAACCGCTGCCCGTCGAACCGGCTCACCCCGTCCGTGGTCGCGAACCAGAGATAGCCGCGGGAGTCCTGGAGGATGGCGTTGACCGAGTCGCCGGCCAGTCCCTCCTCGATCCCGTAGCCGCGGACCGGGAGCTGATCGGCCGCCGTGACCCCGGCGAGACCGGCGAGCAGCAGCGCCGCTGCGAGGAGCCAGCACGGCGCCAGGACCGACGTGAATCTTCCCAGGTGCACGCGCAGACTTTATCGCAGACCGGCGGCGGGTTTCCTGTCCAGCCTGCGTATCCAGGAATGAAGGGCGGCGTGGAGAGCCTCCCGCCCTCAAAAACAGACAGTCTTCCTCGTCCCGGCCCGCTGGCGTCAGCGGGCCTCTTTTTTTGAATCCGCCCAGCCGCCGCCGAACGTACCTCCCGCATGAGCCCGGAACCTGAACCCGAGCCGGCCGAACCGGTGGCGGAAGCCATCCCGGAGCCCGAACCCGAGCCCGTCGAGGAAGAGGCGCCCCCGCCACCTCCCGTTCCGCAGCCCGCCGTGCGGCGGCACCACTGGATCGTGCGGACCACGCACTGGCTCAACGCCCTGCTCCTCGCCGGGATGATCGGCAGCGGACTCCAGATCTACCACGCGTTCCCGCACTTCGGAAAACGCGGCGGACCGTACTTCCCGAACCCCTGGGACGGCCGGCCGTTCCCGAAAGGCATCCGGCTCGGCGGCTGGCTCGCGGGTGGGCTCAACTGGCACTTCGCTCTCGCCTGGCCGTTCGTGATCACCGGCCTGGTCTATCTTCTTTATCTGGTGTTTTCCCGGGAGTGGCGGACGCTCCTGTTCCGGCCCCGCGACGTGCCG
>DATANP010000597.1:0-3851 GCA_036266195.1 Thermoanaerobaculia bacterium
CTGTTCGACCTCTCCTTCGCCAGCCCGAAGTCGTTGGTCCGGGCGCGCGACGCGGCCACGACGCTGCTCGGCACGCTCCACCCGTCGGACCTCGTGGGCGTGGCGACCTACAGCACCGCGCGCGGGCCGAAGCTCGCCCTCGGCTTCACGCCGGACCGCAAGCAGGTGCGCGACGTGCTCGCGCACCTCGACAAGCCGGAGATGTTCGACCGCTCCGCCGACCCGCTGCGGCTCATGGTCGACTCGATCATCGAGAACTCGGTCGATCCCGGGTCGGACAAGGGCGCCGGGTCCACGAACCTGCGCAAGGAGACGGATGCGGCGCTCCTCAACGAGAACCTGGCCACGATCCAGCAGCAGGTCGAGCGCGGCACCTACGAGCAGAAGGGCGCCGACGTGCTGACCCTGGCCCACTCGTTCTCCGACTTCGCCCACATGATGTCGGGCATCGAGGGTCGCAAGTACGTGGTCTATCTCTCCGAGGGGTTCGACAGCTCACTTCTCCTCGGCAGCACGGACGAGAGCGACATCGACAGCATGACCGCGGCCTCGACCTCGGGTGAGATCTGGAAGATCGACTCGACCATCCGCTACGGCAACACCCGGGCCAGCACTGAGATCGAGAAGATGCTGGAGGAATTCCGGCGCGCCGACTGCGTGATCCAGGCGGTGGACGTGGGCGGCCTGCGCGAGGGCGGCGAGCTCGGCAACAAGGCCGCCAAGGGCCAGGACAGCCTGTTCATGATGGCCAACGGCACGGGCGGCGAGTTGTACCGCAACTTCAACGACCTGTCCTCGGCCATGGGCGAGGTGCTGAAGCGCACTAGCGTGACCTACGTGCTGGCCTTCCAGCCCGAGGATCTGAAGCGCGACGGCTCCTACCACAAGCTGCGGGTGGAGCTGAAGAACGCGCCGCGGGGGGCCCGGGTCGTCCACCGCTCGGGCTTCTACGCGCCCAAGCCGTACACGGAGCAGAACGCGGTCGAGAAGCTCCTTGCCGCCGGCCGCCAGGTGGTGAGCGGCGTGGAGACCGGCGCGATCCGCACGTCGATCCTCGCCGCCCCGTTCCAGATCGGCAATCCTACGTATGTCCCGGTCCTGATCGAGGTGGAGGGCTCCGACCTGCTCGCCGGGATGGCCGCCGGGTCGAAGCTGCCGGCCGAGATCTACGTCTACGCCCTGGAGCCGGCGGGCGCGGTGCGCGACTTCTTCTCGCAGACGGTCGGCCTCGACCTCGCCAAGGTCGCGCCCGCGCTCAAGCAGAGCGGGCTCAAGTTTTTTGGCCATCTCGACCTGCCGCCCGGCGACTATTCGCTCCGGGTGCTGGTGCGCAACGGCGCCACCGGCGCCTCGTCCCTGCGCGTGGTGCCGCTCCAGGTGCCGGAGCTGAAGGCCTCCGGCGGCCCGGTCCTGCTGCCGCCGTTCTTCCCGGAGCCCCAGGGCAAGTGGCTGGTGGTGCGCGAGGCGCCGCGCCAGGGCGACCGCCAGGTGCCCTACCCGTTCATGGTCGGCGAGGAGCCGTACATCCCGGCCTCGCTCCCGGTGCTGGCGGCCGGCGAGGAGGCCCGCATGTCGCTCGTCGGCTACAACCTCGGGGCGGGCCAGGTGCGGGTCGAGTCCAAGGTCCTGACCCAGGACGGCCAGGACCTCGGCGCGGCCGACCTCAAGGTGCTGAGCCGCGAAGCCGGCGGAGCCGAATCGCCCGACCGCCTTCTGGCATCGTTCAAGCCGTCCCGGCTCCAGCCGGGCGAGTACCTCCTGCTGGTTACCCTCACCGACGCCCAGGGGCGGTCGGAGAGCAGCTCCACCCCGTTCGTGGTCCGCAACCGTCAGGGTTGAGCCTGGAGACGTCCGTCATGAAGCGAGCCCTTGCCCTCTCCCTCTGCCTCCTCACCGGTATCCCCGGGGTTCCCGCCGCCCGGGCGCAGGACCAGGGCTTCTCCGAGGTCACCGATGTAGTGGCCGTGGAGGTCCCGGTCCAGGTGCTGCGCGGCAACGAGCCGGTGCGCGGACTGACCGCGGACGACTTCGAGATCTACGAGGGCCGGAAGAAGATGCCGATCACCGGCTTCGAGGTGCTGGACCTCGCCGGAACCACGCCCGTCAAGGGCCAGGCCCTGCCGGTCGCGGCTCGGCGCCACTTCCTGCTCCTGTTCGACCTCTCCTTCTCCGAGCCCAAGGCGATCCTCGCCGCCCGTGACGCGGCCAAGACCATGGTGGACAGCCTGAACCCGTCCGACCTGGTCGGCGTGGCGGTCTACGCCGGCTCCAAGGGCGCGCAACTCGTGCTCCGCTTCACCGCCGACCGGCGCCAGGTGCGCGCCGCCATCGAGTCGCTGGGCGCGCCGCAGATCCAGGGCCGCGCCAACGACCCGCTCCAGCTCGTACTGGTCAACGACATGTTCGTCAACGAGGACAACCGGTTCCTCCCCGGCGACCACGCCGGCCAGGCGCGCGGCGAGGTGCAGAACGCCAAGGTGGACGCCGTGGCTTCCTTCCTCCAGACGGTGACGAACGAGTCGGACAAGGCGGAGCGCAACGTCCGCCAGAAGCAGGTGACCGCCATGACCCGCTCCGTGGCCGAGCTGGCCCACATGCTCTCGGGGGTCAACGGCCGCAAGCACGTGGTCTACTTCTCGGAAGGGTTCGACAGCTCGCTCGTCCAGGGCACCAGCGACGCCGCGGAGCAGGAGAAGATGAACAACTCCTCCCAGTTCGGCGAGATCTGGAACGTCGACTCCGAGCAGCGCTACGGCAGCACGAAGACGATCTCCGACGTGGAGAAGATGCTGGAGGAGCTGCGCCGGGCCGACTGCGTGATCCAGGCCGTGGACATCGGCGGCCTCAAGGCCGGCGGCAATCTCGGCGCGCAGCGCACGACCGGCAAGGACACCCTGTTCATGATGGCCCGGGCCACCGGCGGCGACTTCTACGAGAACACGAACGACCTGTCCGGGGCCATGAAGGAGATGCTGGACCGCACCAGCGTCACCTACGTCCTCACCTACCAGCCCGAGGGCCTGGCGCGCGACGGTGCGTACCACAAGGTGCGAGTCGAGCTGAAGGACCCCAAGGGCATGCGCCTGGTCCACCGCCCGGGCTACTACGCGCCCCGGCCCTACGCCCAGCGCTCGGCGTACGAGAAGCTGATGGACGCGGCCGAGAAGGTGATCAGCGGGGAGGAGACCGACGACCTGCGGGCCAGCGTCCTGGCCGCGCCCTTCCGGGTGGACGGGGCGTCGCCGGTGGACGCCGGCACCGCCTACGTGCCGGTGGTGATCGAGGTGGACGGCCCGCGGCTGCTTGGGGGTGCTCACACCGGCGCCCTGCCGGCCGAGATCTATGTCTACGCCATGGACTCGAACGGGGCGATCCGCGACCATGTGACCCAGACGATCGGCCTCGACCTCGGCAAGGTGGAGCCGGCGCTGCGCCAGAGCGGGCTCAAGTTCTTCGGCCATCTCGACCTGCCCCCGGGCGACTACTCGCTGCGGGTGATGGTGCGCAACGGGCTCACCGGCGCCTCGGCCCTGAAGACCGTGGCCGTGCAGGTGCCGGTCTTCACCCAGAGCCCGCACGTGCTCCTCCCGCCCTTCTTCCCGGAGCCGGCGGGCAAGTGGCTCGTGGTGCGCGAGGCCACCAACAAGGAGGACCGCCAGGTCGCCTACCCCTTCATGATGGGCGAGGAACCGTTCATCCCGGCCTCCCTGCCGGTGCTGAGCCCGGGCAAGGAGGCGCGCCTCTCCCTGGTCGGCTACAACCTGGGCGCGGGCGACCTGAAGATGGAGTCCAAGGTCCTGTCCCAGGACGGCCGAGAGATCGGCCCGGCCGAGGTCCGGGTGGACGCACGC
>DATANP010000598.1:0-7740 GCA_036266195.1 Thermoanaerobaculia bacterium
GTCCCCCCTCTCCCGGGGACGGGTGGGCGGGAGATGGGAGAGGGGGACAGGGGGTGAGGTCCCGATTGACGGACAGGCCCGATTCCGCCTATCTTGGTCGGAAGCCATGGTTTCCGAATCAGCGAGCGCGGCTCCCCTGGAGGAGGTCCCGCAGCCGGAGGCTCCCGAGACTCCGGCCGCCGAGGTCCGGGAGTGGGGCATCCTCAAGATGCTCTTCTTCCGGTTCTCGTGCGTCTACTTCTTCCTCTACTGCTTCCCCTTCCCACTGAACATCATCCCGCACGCCGAGGTCCTGGTGAAGCCGTACCAGTGGCTCGTGGACAATACCGTGGCCACGGCCGCCTGGATGGCGTTCCGGATCGACGCCGAGAACCGGCCCAGCGGCAGCGGCGACACGACGTTCGACTGGATGCAGTTGTTCACCTTCCTCCTGCTCGCGGTCGTGGGGACGGCGGTGTGGACGTGGCTCGACCGGAAACGGGCGGCCTACCCGCGGCTCCAGGTCTGGCTGCGGTCCTACGTCCGGTTCTTCCTCTGCATCTTCATGCTGTCCTACGGCACGGCCAAGGCGATCAAGTCGCAGTTCGTGTTCCCGGCCCTCCAGGAGCTGCTGCAGCCGATCGGCGAGTCGTCGCCCATGGGGCTGGTGTGGGATTTCATGGGCGCCTCCACGGCCTACACCATGTTCACCGGCATGGCCGAGATGCTCGGCGGGTTCCTGCTGGCGTTCCGGCGCACCGCGCTGCTCGGCGCCCTGGTCAGCATCGGCGCCATGACCAACGTGCTGATGCTGAACCTCTGCTTCGACGTGCCGGTCAAGCTCTTCTCGGCCCACCTGCTCCTGATGGGGGTGTTCCTGACCCTGCCGCACCTGAAGCGGCTCGCGGACCTGCTCGTGCTCAACCGCAGGGTGGAGGGGGCGGCGGAGCCGCCGCTGTTCCTGAACCCGCGGCGCGACCGCATCGCACGGATCGCCGCGGTCGCGCTCGTCTTCCTGTTCGCCGGCTGGTCGCTCTACGACTCGTGGCAGGGCAGCGTTCAGTATGGCGACCTCAGGCCCCGGCCGCCGCTCTACGGGATCTGGACAGCCGAGGAGATGGTGGTGGACGGCGTGGCCCGGCCGCCGCTGATCACCGACGGCACCCGCTGGCGCTACCTGGTGTTCGACTACCCGGAGTTCGTCTTCCTGCGCCTCATGGACCCTTCCGCCGAGAACGGCCGGCAGGGCTTCAAGCTCAAGCTCGACGAGGCGAAGCGACGGATGACTTTCATCAAGTGGAAGGACCCGAAGTGGCGCGCGGTCTTCTCCTACAGGAGGCCGGCCCCGGACGTCCTCGAGGTCGAGGGGACCATGGACGGCCAGAAGATCCGCGCCCGCCTGCGCCGGATGGACGAGTCACGGTTCCTGCTCGTCAGCCGCGGGTTCCACTGGGTCAACGAGTACCCGATGAATCACTGACCGGCGGCATGGTCCAGGAAGGCGACGAAGGTATGCCCTTCCAGAAGGGCGCCGTCGCGCGACACGGGGGTGACGTTCCAGAGGATCTTGGTGCCGGAGGCGACGCCCGCGAAGGCGCTCTCGGGCACCGTATAGGTCGTCGAGGTCAAGCCCGTGGCATCGTGGATGGGCTTCATGTCGTCCGTGACCACGGTCAAGGTGAGATTGTAGGACGCGGCCTCGGGAATGCCCCGCCAGGTGAGGGTGAAGCTCCGGCGGGAGAGGGGGGCGTTCTCCGGCAGGGTGGTTTCGATCATCTGCTCCTGGCCGGAGCGGTAGCCCGGCGGGGGCTGGGGAGTCCGGTTGCGGATCTGGAACCCGACCACGGCCAGGAGGATCGTGGCGGCCACGGCCCAGGCGCGGTATTTCGAGATCCAGTCTGCGGGACGAGGGGGGACGGGGACGGGAACGACGGCGCGGGACTCCCCCTCGAACTCCATGGCGATGCGCCAGTCCTCGGCGCAGGCCGGGCAGGCGGCGATGTGATCCAGGATCTCCCGCAGGTCGTCCGGGGGCAGCTCACCGCGGACCGCAAGCCAGATGGTATCGGAGGGAGGGCAGGCCTCCGGCTCCGGCGCCGATGTCCCTGATACTGCCGGCGCTGCAAACGCTGTCCTCAGACGGACCAGCTCGTCGTTCGTCGTCATGGGCGCACCCCCTTTGACCCTAGGCATTCGCGCAGATCATTCATTCCACGATACACAAGGTTGTCGGCCTTCTTGCCGTCCCAGCCCATGAGCCTCCCGATCTCCGGGACGCTGTGGCCTTGCAGGTGCAGGACCACGGCCGAGCGGCGGGGAGCGACCATGCGGCCGAGACAGTCGCGGATCGCGTCGCCGACCTCCCGTCCTCCGGAGCGCTCCTCCGGGTCCGGGTTTCCGGTGGCCCGTTCGGCGGCTGGATCGATCCCTTCGCCTTCCGGCTCCAGGGGGACCTCCTTCCGCCGCCGCCAGCGCCGGATCTCGTCGATCAGGGCGCTGTAGGCCACCTTCCTCAGGTATGACGAAGAGAGCTGTGCATTTCCCTCACTGCGGCGATGGACCTCGAGGACCCGCAGGAGGGCGACCTGGACGAGGTCTTCCGAGCGGCTGGCCAGCCACGGGGGGCAGACGCGGGTGACGGCCCGGACGAGCTCGCCGCGTATCAGCTTGTAGTCGTCCTCCCTCAGAGGCTGGGGGGTGTCGGCGGTTTCGTCCATGTTGGAATGAGAGATAGCCTACTACGTCAAGACCTCAAGGGGTAAACTGGAGAAAAATCGGAGGTACGGTCCTATGGGCTATGAGAAGGGGATCACCCGCAAGTGGATCGACATGATCCTGGACGGCAACTATCCGGACCGCATCCCCGGCGGGCCGCGCGACCCGGACAGCCCGTCGGGCGGCACGCCCAACCATGAGCTGCTCGCCCGCGCCGCGCGCCTCACCTGGGCGCTGAAGAAGGGGACGAAGGAGCAGCGGGACGAGGAGCTCGCGGGGCTCGTGCGGTTCTTCGACAACCAGGTCGAGGGCGGGTTCATGACCCGCGGCAACGCCAACGAGCAGCTCTCGCCCTCGCACAGCCAGTGGTGGATCAACGCCGTGCTCGGCCTGCGCTGGCTCGGCTGGACTGTGCGCGACACGTTCCCGGACGCGAGCCGCCAGTTGATGGCGGTCACCGGCCGCTGGCTGCGGCACCACCACGCACTCTGCCGCCTGTTCGTCACCCGCGAGGGGATCGTGGCGCCGGGCGCGCGCGCCTGGCCGATCGGGGGGGACCTCACCAAGTACTACGGCCGCTGCAAGCTGCGCGACGAGCTCTACAAGGCGGTGGAGACCGGCAAGGTCAAGCGGCTATGGACCGCGGAGAACCTCGACATGCTGGGGATGATCTTCGCGGACAAGCTCCTGCGCGAGGGCGACGACCTGGGCGGCGCCAAGCAGGCCGACGAGCTGCCGAAGCTCCGCTGGCCGATGTCGATCCGCCGCGAGGGGGAGAACTTCACGGCCTGGCTGACCACGATCGAGGGCAACGCCGGCCTGCCCGCGCAGCGCCGCGCCACCTGGCGGGGAGGGGCGGACACCTACGGCTTCAACGACGACCCCGAGGACGAGTGGGAGGGCACCCAGCGGCGGGTGCTGGGGGAGCGGCCGGAGAGGGTTTAAAGGACCTCGACCTCCCCGTCGGGCACCCAGCGCGCGCGGAGGCCGGTGCGGAAGAGCCGCTCGCCGGTATCCGGGTGAATGGCGAACCGCGCCGCGCTCCGGGCCGGGTCCCGCCAGTAGCCGCGGGCGAGCCCCAGGCCGCCTATGTAAAGGTCACCCTCCACCCAGAACGGCCGCAGCTCCATGCGGCCGTCCAGCACGTGGACGCTCACGTTGGAGAGCGGCTGGCTGGAGGAAGTCGCCCATACGGTGGTCTCCGGCGAGCCGCTCAGCTCGACGGTGCGGGCCTTCGTCTGAATCCGGTCCGGGCCGACCCGCACGGTGATCCCCTCTTCCTCTTCGAACACGAGGGTCCCGCCCGCGGCGAGCGTGCCGAAGATCTCGAACAGCGACGCCCCCGCCATGAGAGAGGACGCCGCGAGCGTGCGGTCCCCGGGACCCAGCCCGACGCGGCCCGCCAGGTCCACGACCAGATTGGCGATGCCGCGGTTCTCCAGCATCACGCCTTCCAGGATGAAGGCCAGGTCCTTGGGCGAGGCGGACGGCACGGCCGGCGGACCCTCGGGGAGATCAGAGGAAGCAAGATCCTCGATCATGATCCCGGCGATCTCCTCGGGCCAGTCGAGGGTATCGGCAAGCGCCTCCCGGGTCACGGCCAGCTCGACGCGGCCGTGCTCCAGGAGCGGCCGGAGCTGGCCGGGCGGCAGCGCGGGATCGATTGGCAGGCAGGCGGCCCCGGCCGCGAGCACGCCGAGGAGCGCGGTCACCGCGTCCGGGCCGGGCTCCAGCACGACCGCGACCGGCGTGTTGCGGCGCGCGCCGTGCCGCTGGAGGAGATGGCCCAGGCGGTCCGAGTCCCGCAGCAACTCGCCGTAGGTGAGGGAGGCTACCGCCATCCGGTCCGGCTGGCGGCGGGCGCGCGCCGCGAACAGCTCGCGCGGGTAGGGCTCGGGCAGAGGGGAGCCGGTGGTGTTGAACGCCACCATGCGGGCGAGCTGCTGGGGCGGGATGAGCCGGCGCCGGACCTCCCGCCAGGCCGGGGCGGCGGAGAGGCGGCGGAGCAGGTCGCGGAAGGCGATGGTGAGCGCCTCCGCCATCCCAGCGGGGAACGAAGCCTCGGCCACATCCCAGAACAGGAGGAGGCCGCCCTCGCGCTCGGCGGCCTGGAGGCGGAGGAGCTGCGGCTCGCGGGCGCGGTGCCTGGCGGGGTTTCCGGGCCTCCGGCCGGAATCCTCCGGCTCCGTCTCTTCCTCTCCCTCCTGCCGGAACAGCTTCGGCGGCAGGGCCACGGCCACGGGCAGGGGCGGGAGATCGTCGGGCCGGAACGAGCGGGGGAGGGGATAGGCCAGGTCGCGGCGCAGGCGCTCCTGGACGGCGCGGGCCCGGTCCTCGAACGGGGCCGGGACGGCGCCGTCGAGCTCGACCGGGACCCACAGCCCGCCGGGCGTGCCGGTCACGGCCAGCTCGACCGTGAAGCGCGGCGGGCCGCTCCAGGCCGCGAGCGCGTCGGCGAAAGCCGCGAGGAACAGGGCCGCGGGCGAGACGCCGGCCCAGGCCGCGCGCGCCCGCAGCTCGGTCCAGGTCTCGGCGTCCAGCTCGGAGAGCCGCCGCCGCAGGGGCGACGGATCGGAGGAGGGGAGACCCGGGGCGGACGGCAGCACGGGCACCCGCTCGGCCCAGTACTCGATGGGCGAGGCGTAGACCTTCTCCTCGGCCCGCCGGGGGATCTCCGGTCCGAAGACCAGCCAGTCCATCTCCCCGGGCTCTGTATCTCCGGGGGTCGGCTCGTCCGGCAGGACCTCCACCCGGACCCGGAGGCGGGGCGGGATCTCCAGGGACGAGGCTTCCGCGGCCAGGCGCCCGGCTTCCTCCCCGCGCCGGCCAGCGGGGAGGGCCGAGAGGTCCACGATGCGCAGCGCCATGGGGGGGAGCCGGAGGCTCCGCGCCAGGGCAGCCGGGTCGAGAGGGGCGGCTGGAATCAGGATGGCGCTCCGATCTGCCGGAATGTCCCGCATCGTACGGGTCCCGACACTAGTAGTGCATCAAGGGCTCTGCCCATCTTTTCCGTCCGCCTCTCCGGCGGGCATCCGGTGGAGGGACGACGATGGACCACAGCGGGAACGCAGACTTCGAGTACCTCATCCTCGGCGCCGGCCCGGCCGGCCTCCAGCTTGGCCATCACCTCTCCCGTGCCGGACGAAGCTACATGATCCTCGAGCGGGGCCAGGGCCCCGGCGAGTTCTTCCGCAAGTATCCCCGTCACCGTACCCTGATCTCCAGCAACAAGGTCTACACCGGCTACGACGACCCCGAGGTCAACCTCCGGTTCGACTGGAACTCCCTGCTGAGCGACGACGCCCAGCTCCTGTTCAAGGAATACTGCACCAGGTACTTCCCGCCCGCGGACAGGATGGTGAAGTACCTCTCCGACTACGCCGAGTGCTTCGCCCTGAACGTGCGCTGCAACACCGAGGTCGTGCGCGTCGAGAGGACCCACAGCCCCCAGGGCTTCCGGCTGACGGACGCCGAGGGCAACGCCTTCACCTGCCTGCGCCTGATCGTGGCCGCGGGCGTCACGAAGCCGCACCTCCCGGACGTGCCGGGCGTCGAGCTGGCCGAGGTCTATACCACGGTCCCGGTCGATCCCGCGGACTTCGTCAACCAGCGCGTGCTGGTGGTGGGCAAGGGCAACTCGGCGTTCGAGACCGCCGACAACCTGGTCGAGACCACGGCGGTGCTCCACGTGCTCAGCCCGAACCCGGTGCGGCTCGCCTGGCAGACCCACTACGTGGGCCACCTGCGGGCGGTGAACAACAACTTCCTCGACACCTACCAGCTCAAGTCGCAGAACGCGGTGCTCGACGCCACCCTGGAGAGGATCGTGCGCCGCGAGGACGGGAAGCTGGCCGTCTCGGTGCGCTACACCCACGCCCCGGGCGAGACCGAGGACCTGGTCTACGACCGGGTCATCCTGTGCACCGGCTTCCGTTTCGACAATTCGTTCTTCGACGGCGACTGCCGGCCCGAGCTGACGGTCAACGACCGCTTCCCGGCGCTGACCTGCGAGTGGGAGTCGACCAACGTGCCGGACATGTTCTTCGCCGGCACCATCACCCAGTCGCGCGACTTCAAGAAGACCGCCTCCGGCTTCATCCACGGCTTCCGCTACAACACCCGGTCCCTGTTCCGGATGCTGGAGAAGCGCTACCACCGGAAGCCCTGGCCGGCGCGCGCGGTCACGCCGACCGTGGACGGCGTGCTCGACGCGATGATTTCGCGCATCAACAGGACCTCCGCCCTGTGGCAGCAGTACGGCTTCCTCCACGACCTGATCGTGATGCCCGAGAACGGCGGCCCGGCGCTCCACCTGGAGGAGATGCCGCTGTCCTACATCCAGGAGAGTGAGCTGTCCGCGAGCAGCCACTACTACACGATCACCATGGAGTTCGGCTCGATCGAGGGCGACCCCTTCGCGGCCGTGCGCAAGCCGGCGCCCGGGGCCGCTTACGCGAGCACCTTCCTCCACCCGGTGGTCCGCCGCTGGAACGGCCCGCTGCTCGTCGCCGAGCACCACATGCTGGAGGACCTGCACGGCGAGTGGACGCGCGAGGACCTGCACCTGTCGCCGCTGCGCGAGTTCCTCCGGGAGCAGATGCGCGAGCGCGTCCGGGTCCTCACCGGCTGGGACTGATCTTCGATTTCCAAAGTCCGTCTCTCTCTTCCAACGGCGCGTGCGTTCGGACCCACGGGCGTACCCGCCGTCCCTTTTTTTCACCTCGACAGCAGGGATCCGTACTCCCTCCGGAGGAGAGGGTTGAGCGCGAGAGCCTCGCGTAGCGACGCGTCCGCCTGGGCTGGCTGCCCGGCGAGGCGGAGGAGCGCGCCGCGCACGGCGAGCGCCCGCGGGTCCTTGGCGTTGATCGCCAGCGCCCGCTCCGCCCGTTCGAGGCCGCGGCGGACCGACTCTTCGGGCCGCACGCCGTGCTCGGCCCGCCAGCGCTCCAGCAGGGCCTGCTCCAGGTAGATCTCCGGCGCTCCGGGGTTGAGCGCCTCGGCGCGGTGGAGCGCGGCCTCGGCGTCGTCCGGGCGGCCGGCGATCCG